>CAZNUD010000010.1:10355-25695 GCA_964576195.1 uncultured Oscillospiraceae bacterium
TGTCTCAGTCAAAGCTCTGCCACATTATTTCAGAGCGCAGCGAGGATATAAAGATAGAAATTGTTAAAACCTTGCGCAGGGGCGTTACTGTTATTAAAGGTTCCGGAGCCTATTCAGGACAGGAAAAGCAGGTTCTACTTTGCGTTGTTAAGCGCCAGCAAATCGTTGAAATACGAAGGATAATCAAGAGCATTGACCAAACTGCCTTTGTCATCATCACCGATGCCAGAGATGTTTTCGGCAAGGGCTTTGAAAATATCAACACCAACAAATGATGCCTTAGGGCGAGAGGCTTCCTATGAAAAAACGCACAATAGCACTGCTGCTGTTTATAAGCATTGTAATGGGGCTGTGCGGCTGTTCGGCTCTATACAGAAAGGAATACTTGTCCGTTTCCCAATATACCGAAGGGGAGTACGACGATTATGTGGGTTACTTCTGCGATGTGGCCGATTTTGCAGAGCTAAAGGCTGCGATAATCCGCATGGTTTCCGAGCACACCGAGGAGGGGCGGATACGGTTTTTTAATTATAGCGGCAACCCGCAGAGTGACCTTGCTCAGGCTTGCTGGGAGGTTAAAACCGAAACAGCCCTTGCAAGCTACGCAGTGGATTACATGTCCTCAGACCCCAAGCCCATCCTAAACTATTACGAGGCTGTGGTTTACATCGCCTACAAGCACAGCGAAAAGGAAATTGCCGAAATAAAGAATGTTTCGGATATGAGCGGGCTTGTTCAGGGGCTTGAGCAGGTGCTTGGAGAGCTTACAAACTATGCCGTTTTTCACTTGGCAAATGTCAATATGACAGAAAACACAGTGCTTTCGGCCATTTCGAAGGCCTACTGGGAAAACCCGGTCTCATGTGTGGTTATACCCACTGCAAAGGTGCAGGTTCACCCAAAAAGCGGAATTTTTCGTATTGTTGAAATTGAGCTTTATTACGGTCGCACTGACCAGGTGCTAAGCGAGATGAGACAGCGTCTTTCCCAAAGACTCTACGAGTTGACCGAAAAGTTGCAAAAAGACGACAAAGAGGTTTTTGCACTGGATGCATACAATCTTCTGGCAAGCAATTGCAGCTACGACCCAGAGGGCAAACTTCGCCGGGAGGAGGAGCTGGAAGCAGACCTTGGCGCCACAGGTTACGGCGCACTTGTAGAGGGCTATGCTGACAGCCAGGGCTTTGCCGCAGCCTTCAGCGCCCTATGCGGCACGGCGGACATACCTTGCCTGGTGGTTGAAGGAACTGTGGATAAGGCCTCTCATTTTTGGAACATTATTGAACTGGATGGGATTTACTATCATGTAGATGTCAGTGCTGACTCTACATGGGGATTGGGAAACTCCTTCCTTGTCAGCGACGAGCATATGCAAAGCCGCTATTGGTGGAATATCGAAGAATACCCTGAATGCCATTTGGCTGAAGGATAAAAAATAAATGCCACGGGCCCATGTATCATATAGATGCGTGGGCCTGTTGTGTAAAATAAATAGGGGATAAATTTATAATATAATATCAAGTCGATTTTATTATTCGTTGACAGAAAACCCGTAATGCCGTATAATGATTTTAAAAACCAGATTAAATAGTTTTTAAGATTTAGAACTGAAAGGGTAGCGTTTAATTATGGCAAACTTCGTTCTTACATGTTGCTCTACTGCTGATATGCCCCAGAGTTTTTATGACGAGCACAACATTTCTTATGCCTGCTTTCACTTTATAATGGACGGCGTGGAATACCCCGACGATTTGGAAAAATCCATGTCATTTGAAGAGTTTTATAAAAGAATTGCCGATGGCGCTCAGCCGACCACAAGCCAGGTAAACGCAGAGGACTACGAAAAAATGTGGGAGCCATACCTTGCCGAGGGGCAGAACGTTTTGCACATTACCCTTTCAAGCGGCATTTCCGGGACAATAAATTCTGCCCGGGTTGCCCAGGAAACAATGAGTGAGCGTTTCCCTGAGCAAAAGGTAGTTATTGTAGATTCCTTGGGTGCCTCCAGCGGATACGGCTTACTTGTAAGCCATGCCTGCAAGCATAGGGACGAAGGAAATTCCCTGGAAGAAACGGCTGCATGGCTTGAGGAAAACAAGCTCCGCCTACACCACTGGTTTTTTTCCACCGACCTTACAAGTTACCTGCGGGGAGGCAGAATTTCTAAAGCTTCCGCTGTTTTTGGAACCTTGCTGAAAATTTGTCCCCTGCTTAACATGAACAACTGCGGAGAACTAACCCCAAGAGAAAAGATACGAACAAAGAAAAAGGTTATAAGTGCCATTGTAGATCGCATGGAGCAGCATGCCCAGGATGGACTTAATTATAGTGGCAAGTGTTATATATCAAACTCAGCCTGTATTGAGGATGCCCGTGCTGTGGCGGATCTGGTTGAATCCCGATTTCCCAAGCTTGACGGGAAGGTTATGATTAACAGCGTCGGCACAGTAATCGGAGCACATACCGGACCGGGAACAGTTGCCCTGTTTTTCTTCGGTGATGACAGAGTACCCTAAAAGATATTTAGCTTAATCCCCCGCCGAAAAGGACGGGGGATTGTGCTTAATTGGAATAATTTCCGATTGCGGGGGAAGTAATAGTAAAAATTAGATGAAAGAGGAATATCTATGGCACGAATAGTAATTGCTCTGGGTGGCAATGCCCTCGGAAATACACCGGAGGAGCAGATGCAAAAAATTAATGAAGCAGCCCCCTCGTTAGTGGATCTAGTAAAGCAGGGCAATGAGATTGTTATTAGCCACGGTAACGGCCCCCAGGTGGGCATGATAAAGCTGGGTATGGACACAGCCGCCGAGGTAAACTCAAAAATCGCCCGCTTTCCTCTGCCGGAGTGCACAGCGCTAAGTCAGGGTTACATCGGCTATCACCTGCAAAACGGTATTTTGAGGGAACTGCGTAGGGAGGGCATGCCCTGGCATGTGGCAACAGTTGTAACGCAGATAGAGGTGAACGCTGATGACCCGGCCTTTAAAAATCCTACCAAACCCATTGGTGCGTTTTACACCGAGGATGAGGCAAAGGCAAGGATGCAGCAGCACCCGGGACTTGTATTCAAGGAGGACGCCGGCAGGGGATGGAGGCAGATGGTGGCTTCGCCAAAGCCTATAGACATTGTTGAGAATGACAGCATTTTAAACCTCCTTGATAATGAGTTCATTGTTATCGCCTGCGGGGGCGGAGGTATCCCGGTTGTAAAGAGTTCCGAAGGGGACTACGAAGGTGTGGCGGCGGTTATCGACAAGGATTTTGCATCGGCAAAACTTGCAGAGCTCGTGGACGCAGATTACCTTTTTATTCTAACCGCAGTGGATAGGGTGTGCATTAACTTCGGAACGCCCCAGCAGCAGGAACTTAGAGAGCTTTTCGTTGCCCAGGCCCAAAACCTCGCAGAACAGGGGCATTTCGCCCCCGGCAGCATGTTGCCGAAGGTGGAGGCCGCAATAAGCTTTGCCGCCTCAAAACCCGGACGAAAAGCCGTAATTGCCTCTTTGGAAAAGGCGCCGCTGGCAATAAGCGGCGAGAGCGGGACAACCATCTATAGTGAATAGAGAAAAGCCGACCTGTGTCGGCTTTCTTTTTTGGCAAGGATGTATTACAAAACTATATAGAAATTCTCGGTAGAACACATTCAAAAATATGAAAAGAGTAAAATCAGCAACAAACTGTTGCATATTATTTGCGGGGGTGCTAAAATACCCAAGGAGTTAATAATAACTAACCCATATGGAGCTAGTTGTTTCAAATAGAAAGAGAGCGAAAGGGCAATGCCAATGGACAAAATTCTCTTGTGGGTTTTAATTATCACCGCAATAGCGGGCATAGGTGGCACGGGGCTTGGGGGAGCAGTAAGCACGCTTATTAAAAGGGACTCTTCAAAAATAGTTAGTCTTTTTTTAAGCTTTGCCGGCGGCGTAATGTTGGCGGTGGTATGCTTCGATCTTATTCTTGAAGCACTGTTTCCCGAAAGCGGGAATGAAATAGGCCTTTTTCTTGTGATTGCGGGTATTTCCTTGGGTTATGCGGTGGTGGCGCTGCTAAACTACCTTATAGACCAGCACGCTAACCCCGAAATTAAGCACATTGATCCGGACCATCCGAAAACAGCAGACGATCTTGACGAGTTGATCCACAGTGACCATTTGGAAAAGCATATGGAAGAAAGAAGCAGTCTTTTTCTTGCGGGGCTTATTATGGCCGTGGCTATAGCGCTGCACAATCTGCCCGAAGGTATGGTAATAGGCGTTGCCTATGTGGGTCAAGATATGACCAAGATTTGGTCTGGCAGCGGATTTGCTATGGCGGTTCTTATCGGTTTACATAATATTCCTGAGGGCATGGCGATTGCAGTACCGCTTATTGCCGGCGGCATTAAGCGTTGGAAGGCTGTTGTCATTACTGCCGTAAGCGGACTTCCAACGCTTATCGGTGCGCTGATTGGCTACTTGCTGGGCAATATGGGTGATATTACCCAGGCTCTATTGCTTAGCTCTGCAAGCGGAGCTATGCTCTATGTGGTCTTCGGCGAGCTTTTACCTGAGTCTATCCTTATGTGGCGCTCGAAGATGCCGGCTGTAGCAACTTTGGCGGGCGTTATTGTGGGAATGGTTATTATTTATGTATAAATAATAAAAGATTTTGATTCAAAAGAAGTCCGGCTCGTACGAGCCGGACTTCTTTTGCCGCTTCAAAGAATGAGGAACTTTACTCCGCTATGGCCCGAACCTTGTTGTCCCCGTGCTTAACGAAAAGCATGGTAATGAAGGCTAAAAATATACATATACAGCCGTAGGGGAAAAGCGTGGTCATGCCAAAGCTGTCCATAATAATGCCTGAGAGCACAGGGGTGAAGGTCTGGGCCGCCATGCTGGCGGTGTAGTAAAAGCCGGTAAATTTGCCGACGTTTCCACCTTGAGAAAGCTCTACCACCATTGGATAGCTGTTTACGTTTATGGTGGCCCAGCCGATGCCGGCAAGGGCGAACAGAAGGTTCATAACCAGAGGGGGGCTGCCCGCGCGCATGAAAGAGCCCAGCAGGAAGGCCGAACCGAGGATAACTATGCCGGCGAGAATGGTTTTCTTGCGGCCGATCTTCGAGGCGATGGCGCCCACAGGTATGTAAGAGACTATGGCAGCACCGGTGGCAATCATAAGGGTGAGGTTGTAGTCCAAATTCAAAATGCTGCTGGCATATACGGAGTATTTGCTTATAATGGCATTATAGCCGAAGAACCATAACACCACCGAGGCGAGAATAAGTATTAAAGAGCCACGCTCGCTTTTAGTAAGCTTGCGGTCGCCGGATCCGTCTTCATTTCCGGCCTCCTCAATGCCAAGGCGCACGCTTTCTTCATGCATTTCGTGAACAAACTGAGGTTCCTTGACCTTCCAAAGAAAGACGGCAAGGGCCAACAACATAAGGCCTGAAATGCAGCCGAAGAACAAAAAGTAACTCATAAGGGCATTTTCCGCTTTACCGGTGGCAAAAACTATACCCATACCTAAAACAATTATTCCGCCTGCCGCACCCATGAGGTTAATAATTGCATTTGCCTTGCTGCGCAGGGGCTTAATGGTAACATCCGGCATTAGGGCAACAGCGGGACTGCGGAAGGTTGACATAGACACAAGGGTAATAAGCAGAACGATGATGAAGAACACCAGCGGCCCCTTGCTTAGTATAGTAGTCTGATGGGCGAACATCTGACGAGCCGGAACTATGTAGTCTGTGTATTCCTGGGTGGTGTCACCGCCCTGGTCCTTAATGGGTATGGAGCAGAACTCCTCGCGGGTGAACTGCTGGGCGATGACGATCTCCTGGCCGGCTGGGGTCTGGATGGTTAGGTCTGCATCGTAAAGAGTTTCTAGGGCTGTGGGATTTGTGGGGGCGACGGACTCTATCTGTTTAAGCTGCAGGTTGTCGGCATAGGACAGCAGAATAAGGAATACCGCGGCTGCTATGGTGCCGGCTACAATAAAGGGAGTACGTCTGCCGCGCTTTGAGATGAACTTATCCGACAGCGTGCCGAACAGGGGCAGCATAAAAAGGGCAAGGATATTGTCGACACCCATAATTACGCCCGACCAGCTTTGCGACATGCCGAACTTGTCTGTAAGGACTTTGGGGATGATGGTGTCGTAAGCCTGCCAAAAGGCACAGATGAGGAAGAAGGCAAAGCCTACAAAGATGGTTCTTTTAGTGTTTAGTTTCATTGGTTTCCCTCTCATGTTCATATTTACTTAATCAATAATGAAATTGACTTGAGGACATAAACAGTGTATCATAAACTAATAATAGATACACATAGAAGCTTAAACAGAGGTAATAAATACAGAAAGCACGAGGTGATTTTATGAATAAATTTGCGAAGATCGCAATCCCCTTTGCCGTGGTAACAGCGGCGGCGGGAGCGGCGGTTTATCTTACAAAACCCGCTAAAGCCACCCGTGAGCAAAAGGAGCCGTTTGTCGGAAGGAACTTTGCCCACAGAGGTCTTTACACAGAGGATCAATTTACTCCTGAAAACTCGCTCACCGCTTTTGACTTGGCTGCCCAGGCCGAATACGGCATTGAGCTTGACGTTCATATTACCGAGGACGACCGTATTGTTGTTTTCCACGATGACACACTGGAGAGAATGTGCGAGGTGGAGGGTCGGGTGGAGGACTGCTTCTGGGCAGAGATTAAGAACTTATCTCTTTGCGGCGGCGATGATACTATACCGCTTTTAAGCGACGCATTAAACGTAGTAGCCGGACGCTGCCCAATTATTCTTGAGCTAAAGTCTGATAAACGCCGCAACGAACTTTGCGAGAGAACGCTGGAGTTTATCCGCAGCTACAACGGAGACATTTGTATAGAAAGCTTTGACCCCCGGATCGTTGGCTGGTTTAAGAAAAATGCACCTGACATTCTTCGCGGTCAGCTTTCACAACCATCCAGTGACTTCGAGGAAAACACCTCAAGTCTCCGCAGTTTCGTTTTGGGTAACCTTCTTGCAAACTTCATTTCAAGACCCCATTTTATTGCCTATAAGATCGGCGCAAAGCCGCTGATGGTACGGCTTTGCGAAGCCATGGGTGCAATCAAGGTTGCATGGACAGCTTGTGACCCCTCGGCGGAACTCAAGAATGACCTTGTCATTTTTGAGCACTATCGTCCATCTCAGAGGTTTAAATGAGCGCGAAGCTCTATCACTGAAGGAAACACATACTGAGGCTTAACGGGAGATGATTTTATCATCTCCCTATTTGTTTCGCCGGAGAGTACGCACACGGATACGGCTCCCGCGTTTTCAGCAACTGCTATATCGGTGTAGAGCCTGTCGCCCACAACAGCAATTTGGCTAAGAGAGATACCAAGGTTTTCGGAAAGCATATAGAGCATCTGTGGGTTGGGCTTGCCAATGTAAAAGGGCTCCCGTCCTGTGCAGGCAGTGAGAAGGGCACAGATACTGCCGCAGTCAGGCAGGACCTCATCTTCGGGCATGGGGCAAACGCAGTCGGGATTTGCCGCCACAAAGGCCGCCCCCCTGCGGAGAAAGTGGGTGGCTTTGTTCAATTTGTCAAAGGTAAGTTCCGTATCAAAACCTACGCAGACAACGGTTGCATTATCCTCACTAAGGTTAATCCCGCAGTCCTTTAGCTCATCGTAAAAGGCGTTTGTACCCACAAGGTAAACGCCCTGTCCGGAATAGTTTTCAATTAAATACCGGGCTGTTGCCATGCTTGAGCTCATAATGTTTTCGTCACTGCAGAGGAAGCCAAGGCCCTTTAGGCGGGTGATGTAATCCCTTGCTGCCCGGGAAGAATTGTTGGTAAGGTACACATACTTATAGTCAGGAGAGGCTTCCAGCGCCTTAATAATTTCGTGGGCGCCGGGGAGAACCTTGTCCCCCAAATAAAGGGTGCCGTCCAAATCGAATACAAAAAGTTTGCAGCTTTGCAGAGCGTCTTTCATAACTACCTCCCAAAGTATAGCACATGAGAAAATTATACAACAGCTTTTGATTAAATGCCACAAGAGCCGCACAGGAAATAACAACAAAAAACGGTAAAGAGCTTTGGCGCTCTTTACCGTTTTTTCTACTTGACAAGCTTTTAGCCGTAAATCTCATCTTCCAGCTTCCTAAACTCTGCTGCGGCATTTTGAAGCCATGCTACCCGCCAATCTTCAACGCCAACGGTAAATTCACTCTTTAAAAACTCGTCAGTCATGGCTATTCCCAGCTCCGGAGCTATCATCCAGCCGCCCATACAAAGAATGTTGCTGCCATTTATTATACGGCACATTTTTGCTCCATAGGTGCTTTCAACCACGGCGGCTCGAACGCCTTTATATTTATTGGCAACCTGACTCATGCCCATGCCGGTGCCGCAGATGAGGATGCCAAGATTGGATCTCTCACTCTGAATGTCATTAGCAACCTTGGGGGCAATCTCATAAAAGGGCATGGCAACATCGGGGGAATCGGGGCCGTAAACTGTAAGTCCATGACCCAGAGACAAAAGATGAGCTTCAAGAGCCTTACGCAGGGAATAGCCGGATTTATCTGAACCGATAGAAATTTTCATTGTTTTACTCCTTTTTAAATGTTTCCTGGGGGAGCGGATTTTATTTTAGTCGTTCTGTCGGAAGTCTGTGGCGCCTTTTGTTAAAAAGGCCTTTACTGCAATAGCAGCGGCACTTTTTGCGCCCAGCTCATCGCGATTTGATATAAAGCGGAGTTGGGGAGCGTCCCGGCCGGAACGGACTTTAATCTCAGCTTCGAGATAACGAGTGACAGGCCCATTTTCAAACACCTCAGAGCAGAGCAGAATGGTGTCCGGGTCGTACAGGGCTTGGGCAGAGGCAACGGCCACGGCAAAGGCGGAAAAGGGTTTTTTAAGAATCTCCGCGACACCCTTATCTCCCATTGAAAAGGCCTCGTATATTACGGTGGCGCTGATGTTCTCGACTTTTTTTTTACAAAGGGAGAATAAGACCGGGGTTTTTGTTTCGGAAAAAAGCTCCGCAGCCTGCTTTTCCAGTGTGTCGAAGCGAAGGAGAGTTTCAAGGCAGCCACGCTTACCGCAGACGCAGGCACTTCCACCATCCTCGGCGCATATATGGCCGATTTCACAGGCGGTGAAGTGTGAGCCTAAAAAGTATCTTCCGGCTATCATTAGTGCTCCGCCCACTCCGGGACCGTATTTTATTAGCAGCACTACACCGCTTGCACTGTTTGGATGCATGAGAGTGTGGGCTGTTAGCATGGCGCGCACGTTATTATCTGTGGTGACCGTAAGTCCGGAGGCCGACGCCAAGGGCGCGGATATGGAATAATCCTTGGGAAAAATCCCATAGGAGTCCATAGAAACGCCGCGGATGGGGTCAACGCTTCCACGGACTGAAACACCGATGCCGGTGAGATTGTTCCGCTCTGCGCCTGCTATATGTTCTATGGCGGACAGGAGCCCCCCGCCTGTAAAGGTCTCTGCATTTAGGGGGAGAAGCTCAGTCTCAAGCAGGCGAAGGTTTAAATCCGTTAGGTTGATTCTTATGCCAAACTCGGTGACAACTACGCCCACAGCCCGAAGCTCATCACGGTTAATATCCAGTAATTGCTCGGCGCGGCCTGTGCGGTTTTGCGGCAGACGCTTTTCTGTTTCTATAAGCACGCCCTCGCCAATTAGCTGAGAGGTTAGCTGGGTTAGAGATGCGGCAGTAAGTCCTGTCTGCTGGGCTAAACCCTTTCTGGAGGCGGGTCCGCCGAAGTAAAGGCTTTCGAGGAGAAGGGCGCGGTTGGCCTGACGAATATCGCTTACACTTTTACCGTTTCTCAAATGATCCCTCCTATGGCTCCTGCAAGGGCGCTGATACCGGCCGTTATCAGGACTATATTGATAATTAAGGTGAAGGTGTTGACGCTGACTCTTTCATGCAAGGCGTTGCCCACAAGAGCACCTGCAATAAAAAAAGGAAAGGCGCAAAGCCAGAGATTCCAGAAACCGTCGGGATAAACACCACCCACCATTAGGTTACGAATAAAAATAAGGGTGTTGCATATAACCCAGACGCAGGAGAGAGTTACCCGAAAAGCGCTTTTTTCTTTGACCTCACGGGACACATAAATTACAAAAAGCGGACCGCCGCAGGCAAAGGCACCCTGAAATATCCCACCTAAAAGCAACACAAGGCAGGCTACAGTCCGCTTTAATGGACTTTTTAACCGACCACTTTCGGGGGCGGGATGTCTCATCGTGTAAAAGCCCTTGAGGGAGGAAAAAATCACAAACAGTCCGAGGATGATTTTAAGTGCGGCCTCGGGAAGAATATTCAGTCCGTATATACCCACAGGAATGCCGATTACGGCAAAAATGAGGATAGTTTTTAGCTGTCGCCACTGAATTTTGCGGTAATACTGGGCGATTACTATAATGCCCAGACAAACTGACATAAGCGGAACGATGTTTACCGCTGTTTTTACGGGCAGTAGCATGGAAAGAAAGGGCAGGGCCAGAACCGTGCCGCCAAAGCCCGTTATGCCCTCCATACCCATGGAAAAGAAGATTATTACCCCCAGAAGGAGGGTCAGGCCCCAGTCCATATCAGAAAAGCTCCCTATACATTTTTTCTATGCTCTCCGCGTCCATGGGAACAGGGTTGTTTTTCATGTTCGGGTGCTGGGAAAGGCTTACAAGTTCGGGAATATCATCCTCACTAATGCCCATACTGCGGAGAGTGAGGCGCATGCCCGTTATCTTTTTTAGGTGGTAAATGGCACCTGCCATTTCGTCTGTATCCTTAAAACCACAGTCGTGGGCAAAGGTTTGAAGCCTACCGTTTTCACAGTCTGTGTTAAGACGTACAAAGTAGTCCAGAGTCAGGACGCAGGCCTCCCCGTGGGGAATATGAAAGCGGTTTGTTAGGGGGAAGGAGCAGGCGTGGCAGCCTGTGGTTTTCGGAAAGGAGAAGGCCATACCCGCTTGAAGAGAGGCAAGGCAGAGCTGTTCTCTGGCTTCCGCATCAGTGCCATCTACAAAGGCACGGAAGAGAAAGGTGAAAACACGCTTTGCGCTATCCAGAGCCAAAGCATCGCAAATGGGTTGGTGCTTAGTGCTCCAAAAGCCCTCTATGGCATGGCAGAGCACGTCAAGGCCTGTGGAGGCGGTGACGGCGGGGGGAACGGAGTAGGTTAAAATAGGGTCGACCATTGCCAGCTCCGGCAACAGCAAGGGGTTTCCCAAGGGGGCCTTAAGCTGTTTTTCCTCGTCGGTGAGCACAGAAACAAAGGTGACTTCACTGCCGGTTCCGGCCGTAGTGGGGATGGCAATGAGAGGGATTCCGCTTTCCTTTGAAAGGGGCTTTCCGCCGGTGTGGTAAAGTGCTATGCTGTCATTGCATTTTGCAATGGCACAGGCGGACTTTGCACAGTCCATGGTGCTGCCGCCGCCTAGAGCAAGAGCAAAGTCGGCGTGAACCTTGCGCATAACTGCGGCGCAGGCATCCACGTTTTTAACGGTGGGGTTAGGAACCAAGTCGGAGAAAACGGCTTTTATGTGTCCGCCGCATTTATCGGCAATTTGGGCTGCAACACCGCTTTTGTCAAGAGAACTGTCGCATACCAAAACGCCCTGCGTTAGGCCACAGGACTTAAGATAATCTGAAAGCCCGTCTGTGCAATTGGCTCCAAACTTTATTTTTACAGGTAGGGTAAAATCAAAATTCATATTATTGCCTCTTTTAATCAATTGCATTAAGATCCTTGTTTGTTCCGTAAAGACCCTCAAAGGCGTTCATTTCCCGCACCTGGCGGCTTTCGGCGTGACCAATAAGCCACTTGCACTGGGCAAAATATGCCCCGTGTCGCTTTTCCGGAGAAATGGGTGTGTTGGTTCCTCTGCGCAAAATTACGCCGCAGCGAAAGCCGGAGTTATGAACACGGCAGGGGGCAAAGTGGAGAGTGCCCGGGTAGAAAAGCAAAACGCTTCCTGCGGGGACAAAAAAGCACTTGAGCTGGTCTGTATCCAGCTTTTGTCCATCCATATCCTCAAGACGGCCCAGAAACAGCACAATGTTGGTGCCTGCAAGGTTAATTTCCTTGTGGTCATGGTATTCCACACAATTGATTTTGTGGCCGTGACCATTGCAGTAGCCAATCTGTGCCTTATCGCCGCCGTAATGCTCCTTGGAAACAGAGAGTAATGCAGATTTAGTTTCAAGCTCCTCGGCGGCCGGAACGTAAGTGTTACCGTTTACCGGAATGGGAGTATTGTTAAGGGCTGACAAAAGGTTTGCGTAGGGCTGGGGGTCTAAAACACTTCCGTAAACAGAAAAGCTCTTGTGGCTTACAGGAAGTATTGTTAAATGAGAGTTCTTTTGCTGAAGCTCATTAAAAACCATTACTTAATTACCTCAAAGCCCTTAATGCGGGCAAGCTTTTCAAAGGCCGCGCGATGGTCCCCATAGATCAATGCAACGTGATGTGCAATACCGGCTTCGGTGACGGTCTTTAAAATGTCCCTTATGCTCCGGTCAAAGCGCACCTTGCAGTAGGTGCCCTTTAGATCTTTTGTCATGGGGATAACGGAGCCGTGCTCCATGAAAAGGCGGGTCTTGCCGCGGGCTGTATCAATGCGTATTATTGTTACCTCGCCCTCACGCATGACAAAATCAGCGGTTACGCCCTTGCCGCCTGCAAAATATGTATCAAGTGTTCGCTCACTTTTGTTGTCCCATAGGGTGTAGGCGGCAACGCCGCAGTGCCACATTAGGGCATAGTCCTGCTCCAGATCAACTTGGGAAAGGTCTGCCAAAAAAGCAGGTAGCGGAGAGATGCGGTTGCAGCAGAGCATGCTCAGAGTACCCTCAAGGTCGCCCTCACAGCCGAGAGTGTAACCCTTGGAGCTAAGAAGACTCATTGCGCCGCAAGGGGCAACGCCAAAGGTCTTTGCAAATTCCGGCCAGCAACGGATAGCCAGAGCGTTAAGCTTATTTTTGATAAGAAACGCTTCTATGCTTTGAGTGAGCTTGGAGGTTTTTTCAAGTTGGGAATCGGAAATGCCTTTAACGGTATATATTTCCTTAATTTGAGCGGCGGTAAAACCCAGATTTATGTCTGGCTCAACCATAAGGTCAGATAACTCATAGTGATCTATAAGGACTCCGGTGTTGCGATAGGTGCTCAAATCCTCGGTGTCCAGGTTGAAAAAACCGTCGGCCCGATAGCCTGCAATGCCCACGTGAGCATGGTCTAAGGCAGCGCACATGTCCACTGCTTTCAGCCAGGTGTTATCAATGCTATTTCCCACATGGCTGCAATAGTTGTCAACTCCGGCTTTGTAAAGGTTGGAGGCATTTAGATTGACACCGCAGACGGAGTTAAGGCGTATCTTGCCGCCGTTATAGGGAAGCTCATTATAGCCCCAAAGAAGCATGGGCTTATTAACAAGCTTGTTAATAATAAGTGCCAGATGACCCAGATGGAAGGTGGCGGAGAGCACCACGACTGCGTCCACCCCCTGGGCACGAAGCTGCTCCCCAGTGGCTTGGGCCTCACTTGGTTCCATAATGGCTTCCTTGATGAAGCACCAGTCAAAGCGCTTGTCCTTGTGAAGCTCCGCCATGGTGCGCTCATACATGCCTCTGGCTGTCTCATAGTCAAAGGTGTTGCGGATAAGGGCGGTTACACCGATTTTTGTCTTTTGCATTCCTTAAACCTCCTTAATGGCAAGTAACTCCCGGCAATGCGGGCTGTTTTTTCTGATAAATACGGGTGGAGTGCCTATGGGGGCGGCAATATTGTAGCTGCCGCCGCTGTATTCCTCGCCGGTGAAAAGATGGACCCAAATGTCATCGGGTAGGAATACGTTTCGGGATACTGCGCCTTCTTTAACAACAGGGGCCACTAAAATGTCCGGTCCTAATAAATATGAATAACCCTCGGTATAGCACTTGGGTTCATCATAATGGTAGAAAAGTGGGCGCATAAGGGGATGACCTGTGACGGCATTTTCCTCCATAAGCCGACGCAGATAGGGGGACAGGGCGGCATGAATGCGGCTAAAGCGGGCAAAGTGGGAAAGAAGTTCAGCATCCGTGTCAAACTGCACATTGTCGTCCGGGCGGTTACCCTCATGGGAGCGTAAAAGAGGAGAGAATGTGTTCATTTCGCTCCAGCGGAGCAGCAGCTCCTTAGAACGCTTTATATGCATAATGGTGGTATAGCCGCCGACATCACTATGGGTAAGGCCGCAGCCGCAAAGGCCGGCGGAAAGGCAGGCGGGAACAACGGAGGGAAGGCCGTCGTCTATGGAAAAGTCAACATGCTGGTCGCCGGCCCACATAAGGGTAGAATACTTGACGTTTCCAGTGTAGCCCGACCTGGTGAAGAAGAAAATTTTGCCCAGATTTCCTGTTTCCTCAATGGCCTCTCGGTTTATTCTCGCCCAAATGGCGGGCCAGCGGTTGTGTATGTCCTCGGCCTTTTCACCACTATATAGCACGCAGTCAGTGGGAAGGTATTCTCCGAAGTCCGCCATCCATCCGTCAATGCCGATGCCTATAAGGTTTTGCTTAATAACGTCCTTTATCCATGCGCAGGCTTCGGGATTTGTAAAATCCACCATTGCTGCCGGGAAGGTGGTTATTGTAACCAAATAGTCCTTGCCGTTCTTATCCTTAACGCAGTAGCCCTTTTCACTGGCGTAGGCGTAAAGATCCTTTTCAATAGCAAGGAAGGGGTTTACATAACCCAGAAACCGTATGCCCTGGGCGTGCCATTTTTCAATGGAAGCAGGGAGGTCGGGGTAGAGGGTATCATCATATTTCCAGTTCCACATAAGCTGTTTGCCGAAAGCGGTTACACGGCAGCCCTCCCAGTCCTGACACCATACACCGGCTATTTTAGCACCAGCCTGGCTAAGGGCCTTAATTTTTCCCTGGACAGCCTCAGTTCCGCCCTGAATTCCGGCAATGAAGCCGCTATTAGCCCATTCGGGAAGTGGTTCCTGTCTGCCCACAAGGCTGGTAAGGAGCTCGGAGAGGGCAGGATAGCTGTCAGCATAGCCTATGTACACGGGTGCAAGCTCCCTAAGCTCGACCTCAAGATAGTCGGGGAAAGAGAAATCAAACATTAAGTGCCCAATCGTGTCTGCATGGAAAAAGCGTTTTGCGGAGGTGACGAAAGTGGGCTGGACATAGTAGTTCTCGTAGGAAAGAGACTTTCCGACCTTATCGTGTCGCTTGCCCCGGAGTTTTTCCAAAATTATTTTCTTGGTAGGAGAAAGTATTTTTAAACTTATTAAACAACTGAGTAAAAGCATATTGCTTTCCTTCTTT
>CAZNUD010000010.1:25705-48908 GCA_964576195.1 uncultured Oscillospiraceae bacterium
ATGCTCGGCTACCCAGATGCGGATTTTATCACCCCTGAGAGTAAAGCTGTGAAACTGCTCGCCGCAGCCGTAAATCTGTTCGTTTTTATCTGCGGGGAGGCGAAAATGAAAGCGATTGTAGTTGACTGTGCCCATAAGCACAGGCGTGATTTTCAAAAGGTCTCCATCTGCAAACAGGGACAGGCAAAGCACCTGGTTTCCGGCCTTGTCGGAAAAGCTAAGGGTGGCAGCATTGCCCTCGGCGGTACAGTGGGAGAAAAACAAGGGTGTTTTCTCCCGCTGCTTATCCTTATGAGTGAAGGAGCCGCGAGACATAGAGAAGCTGGCCGAGCCGATGGCTGCACATGCGGCTTGGGCGCCGACGGGGAGAGAAAAGATGGCTTCGCCGTTACGGGTGACAGTAAGAGTGTTTTTACCGTAGGCTAAATCAAGCATTGATTTTCTCCTTATATGTGGTATAATCGGAATTAATTAAAGGCTTTAACTAATTACAATTATACCGTCTAGTTAAGTTTTGTCAATGGATAAATTACTATAAGGAAAGGGAAAAGTGCCAAAATGCTAGCTGAAATACTAACAAAACGTGCAAATGACATCCGTATACTTACCATGAAGGAAATCGGCCATCTGGGTGTGGGGCACGTTGGTGGTTGCCTGTCAGTGGCTGAAATGCTGTCTGTCCTTTACTTCGGAGTTATGAACGTGGACCCGAAAAACCCAAAAATGGAGGGACGGGACAGGCTTGTTCTAAGCAAGGGCCACGCCGGCCCCGCCCTATACGCCGCCCTTGCGCTTAAGGCTTACTTTGACGAGGAGCAGCTTTATACCCTGAATAAGCTGGGAACAAATCTCCCCAGCCACTGCGATATGCTGAGAACTCCGGGAGTTGATATGACGGCCGGGTCTTTGGGGCAGGGCATCTCCTGCGCCGCAGGCATGGCTAAGGCCGTAAAGATAAAAAAAGAGGACTCTTGGGTCTATTGCATCATAGGCGACGGAGAAAGCCAGGAGGGGCAGGTCTGGGAGGCAAGTTCCTTTGCGGGACAGCAGGGGCTTGACAGGCTGATTGTTCTTCTCGACTACAACAAGATGCAGATAGATGGCACCGTTGAAGAGATTAACACTCTTGGCGATCCGGTAAAGCGCTGGGAAAGCTTTGGCTTTCATTGTCAAAGAGTTGACGGGCACGACTGCATTGCCCTTTTGTCCGCAATTGATAATGCCAAAAAATCAAGAGGAAAACCCTCACTTATAGTCTGCGATACCATTAAGGGCAAGGGAGTTTCATTTGTGGAAAAGCTAGGAGTTTCAAATCACAACTGCCCGGTTAACCCTGAGCAGCTTGAGGAAGCGCTTAAAGAGCTGGGGGATGTAAAATAAGATGGCAGATAAGAAAGAAATGCGCACCCTTATGGCGGAAACACTGGTGGATTTAATGGCTAAGGACGAGAGAATAGCGGTGATAGATGCCGACCTTGCCAAAGCCTCGGGGACAATAAAAATCCGCGACATCTACCCTGACAGGGCCTTTGATGTGGGCATCGCCGAGGCAAACATGGCCTCAGTTGCCGCCGGTATGGCCTCCTATGGCTTTATTCCCTTCATAACATCCTTTACCCCCTTTACAACAAGACGCATTTGTGACCAAATAGCAATCTCCATATGCTATGCAAACAATAATGTAAAAATAGTCGGCACTGACCCCGGTCTTGCAGCCGAGCTAAACGGCGGAACCCACATGAGCGTTGAGGATTACGGTGTTTTGCGCAGCATTCCCAACATAGTTATTTATGAAGCTGTGGACAAGACACAACTTCGTCAGGCTATTCCCCAGATAGTAAACTACAACGGGCCGGTTTACATAAGACTATTCCGAAAGGTAATAGATGATGTTTTCACCGAGGGTTACAGCTTTGATTTATTTAAGGCCGACACCTTAAAAGAGGGCAGCGATGTAACCGTTTTTGCGACGGGAATAATGGTGCAGGAGTCGATTAAGGCCCTACAGCTTTTAAAGGCCGAGGGAATTTCGGCGGAGCTTATTAATATCCACACAATTAAGCCTCTGGATGAGGAGACCGTTTTAGCCTCCGTAAAAAAGACCGGCTGCGCGGTTGTGGCGGAAAACCACAACATTATAGGCGGTCTTTCCTCCGCCATCGCTCAGGTAACGGGCGAAAAGCTGCCGGTGCCTTTGCGTTATGTTGGTATTCAAGACAGGTTTGGTCAGGTGGGGAAACTGCGGGAGCTTATGGTTGAATACTCCATGACTGCCGAGGACATAGTCAAGGCGGCAAAAAGCGCCGTGGCTGCTAAGAAATAGAGCTTTTTTGCTGTGTTTTTTACTTGGCGATTGTTGCTAAATGTAATGACGTATGGTACAATATCTTAAGCTTAATATTGTACCATACTTTTTTCTACGGAGTGAAATGCTATGCTACTTAAGGGCAGCCAATGGAAGGACAGAATTAGAGGCGGCGTTATCGACGGGCAGTTGAGCCTCTTATATGGTGAAGAAGCCCATTTGGGGAAGGAGGGCTTTTTGGCCACCGTTTCCGGATTTGAGAAACGCTTTGGTAAAGATAAGAACATCGCGCTTTTGTCCGCCCCCGGCAGGACGGAGCTTTCGGGAAACCACACAGACCACCAGCACGGTTGCGTTCTATGCGCGGCGGTTACGCAGGATATTACTGCGGCGGCGGCTCCCAGGGGGGATATGCTTGTGCAGGTATATTCCGAGGACTACGGCGAAATTCGGGCGGACCTTTCGGTTTTAAGCGTTTTGGACGTCGAAAAGGGAACTTCAAGGGCGCTTATTCGCGGTATTGCCAAAGCTATAACGGACACGGGCAGGCAGCTTTGCGGTTTTGATGCTTACATCCGCTCAAATGTACCGCAGGGGTCCGGGCTTTCTTCAAGCGCCGCATACGAGGTTCTTATAGGGACCATATTTAACGAACTTTTTTGCGGGGGGGAGTTTTCCGCAACTGAAATTGCTATATTTGGACAGTATGCGGAGAATAATTATTTTGGCAAGCCCTGCGGACTCATGGACCAGATGGCCTCGGCCACAGGGGGAGTTGTTTATATCAATTTTAAAACTCCCGGGTCACCAATAATACAAAGTGTAGGCTTTGACTTTGAAGAGGCGGGCTATACCCTGTGCATTACCAATGCCGGCGGCAGCCATGCGGATTTAACGCCAGACTACTCGGCCATACCGAAGGAAATGAGCCAAGCGGCTTTATTTTTCGGCAAAAGCGTTTTGCGCGAAGTGGACGAAAAAGAGTTTAATAAAAAACTTCCGGAGCTGAGAAAAACGCTTAGTGACAGAGCTGTCCTACGTTCTATGCACTTTATGGCTGAAAACAAGAGGGTGAACCAGCAGCTTGCGGCGCTGAGGGATGGAAATATTGATGACTATCTCCGTCTTATGAACGCCTCGGGGCGGTCGTCCGTGGCTATGCTTCAAAATGTTTGGAGTGACGGTGGCGACAGAAGCGTTGCGCTGGCGCTGGGGATAAGCGACAACTTTTTAGAGGGAGAGGGAGCCTTTCGCGTTCACGGCGGCGGCTTTGCAGGAACAATTCAGGCATTCGTTCCCTCAGAAAGAGCGGCGGAGTATAAACGTACTATGGACGGCATCTTTGGTGAGGGAGCCTGCTGCATAATGGCGGTTCGGCCCGTTGGTGCATACACTATTAGATAATAATCAGGGGGATTTTTCTATGGCAAAAATTCTTGTCTTAGGCGGAGCGGGATATATCGGCTCTCATACGGTCTATGAGCTTATAGAACAGGGTTTTGAGGTGGTGGTTGCCGACAACCTGGAAACGGGTTTTAAAGCGGCAGTGCATCCCAAGGCTAAATTCTACCAGGGAGATATTCGCGATAAGGCGTTCATAGACGGTGTGTTTGCCGCCGAAAGGGTGGAGGCTGTCATCCATTTTGCCGCGTACTCTCAGGTTGGCGAGAGCATGACTAATCCCTTGAAATATTACGACAACAACCTGGGAGGAACATGTACCTTGCTTCAATCCATGGTGGATTACGGCGTTAAATACATTGTTTTTTCCTCCACTGCCGCCACCTACGGTGAGCCAGAGAGAGTTCCGATATTAGAGACTGACAAGACCTACCCCTCAAACTGCTATGGCGAAACAAAGCTCTCTATGGAAAAGATGTTTTACTGGGCCTCCAAGGCCCACGGCATTAAATATGTCTCCCTGCGCTACTTTAACGCCTGCGGCGCTCACTCCACCGCTTCAATCGGCGAGGCCCACAATCCGGAAACCCACCTTATCCCAATAGTTTTGCAGGTGCCTAACGGTCAGCGGGAGTACGTGAGCGTTTTCGGTGAGGACTACGACACCAGAGACGGTAGCTGCCTGCGTGATTACATCCACGTTTCCGACCTTGCCTCCGCTCATGTGTTAGCTGCGCAGTACCTGATGAACGGCGGAGAGAGCGATGTTTTCAATCTGGGTAACGGCGTAGGCTTTACGGTGAAGGAGATTATCGCCTGTGCAGAGCGGGTCGTTGGAAAGCCCATTAGATCAAAAATATCTGAGCGCCGGGCGGGGGACCCCGCTCAGCTAGTTGCCTCCAGTGACAAGGCAAAGGCGGTTTTGGGATGGAAGCCGAAATACGACGACATTAACACCATTATCGAAACCGCGTGGAAATGGCACAGCTCGCATCCAAACGGATACGGAGAATAAAGACATGGTTAACGCTTATATTGATGCTTTGCTGGAATACTCCCAAGGTTGTGGGCTTATAGAGGATTGCGATATTAACTTTTGCCGCAACAGGCTTATGGAAGCTTTGGGGCTGGAGGGCTACCAGAAGGGGTCTCCTATAACTGCCAAGCTGGAGGATATTCTGAATGCTTTGGCTGAGTATGCCGCCGAACAGGGAATAATACCCGATAGCTCGGCCTCCCGTGACCTTTTTACCACGAAACTCATGGGAACTGTTACACCAAGACCCTCGGAGGTACAGAGGGTATTTGAAGAAAAGTATAAAAGAGATCCAAAAGAGGCTACTAACTGGTTTTATAAACTCTGTCAGGACAGCGACTATATACGGCGCTACCGCGTGAGCAAGGACCTTCGCTGGAAAACGGATACGGAGTTTGGAGAGCTTGATATAACAATCAATCTTTCAAAGCCGGAAAAGGACCCTCGCGATATTGCGGCTGCAAAGTCCAGGCCCATGACAGGTTATCCCCTCTGTCTTCTCTGCGCTGAAAATGAGGGGTACGCGGGGCATATCAGCCATCCGGCCAGGCAAAATTTGAGGATTTTGCCTGTTGAAATTGTAGGTAATGACTGGGGCTGGCAGTACAGTCCCTACGTTTATTACAATGAACACTGCATTGTGTTGAACCGCTCTCATGTGCCAATGGTAATAGACAGAACTGTTTTTGGAAAGCTTATGAGCTTTGTTAAGAAATTTCCGCACTATTTTGTCGGTTCCAATGCAGACTTACCCATTGTGGGCGGAAGCATACTATCCCATGAACATTTTCAGGGGGGATGCTATGAGTTTGCCATGGCAAAAGCTCCCTCTGAAAAGAAACTTAAATTTGAGGGCTTTGAGGATATTGATGGGGCCATTGTCAAATGGCCAATGTCGGTTATTAGGCTTTCTGGTATAGACAAGGAACGGCTTACTGCCCTTTGCGACAAGATTCTTGTGGCATGGCGAGGTTACTCCGACGAGAGTGTGGATGTTTTTGCCCACACAGACGCTACCCCCCACAACACTGTAACCCCAATTGCCCGCATGCGGGATGGACGCTTTGAGATCGACATCGTATTGAGAAATAATCGCACAACCGAGCAATATCCCATGGGACTTTTTCATCCCCATGAGGACAAGCACAACATAAAGAAGGAGAATATCGGCCTTATCGAAGTTATGGGTCTTGCCGTGCTTCCCAGCAGACTCAGGGCCGAAATGGAGCAGCTTAAGCAGATAATCATCTCAGGCGGAAGTTTGCGTGATAATGAGCTAACGGCAAAACACGCAGCTTGGTATGAAGGGTGGAGGAACCGCCATGGGGAGCTTAATTACGAAAACATTGACGGCATAGTTAAGGAAGAAATCGGGCGCACCTTTGGGGATGTTCTAAAAGACGCAGGTGTGTTTAAGCGCGATGAAAAAGGGCAGGCTGCTTTTTTGCGCTTTATCCGGAGCATCGGAGCGGAATAAGTTGAGTAATATACAAGAAGGCTCAGTCCCATATGGGACTGAGCCTTCTTGCTTAGGTGGGAGAGATTTACTGATTGGCTACTGCCTTATTTCTTCCTGCGTGTTGCCGATCTTGGAGAAAATCAGCTTCTCGTTATAGCGCAACAGCACTATTCCGCCAAGCAGGCACAAAACCGCGGCAATTCCGGCAGAGACGCGATAGCCCATGCCGTTTGTACCCAGTTTTGCTACGGAGGTGAATACCAGCATGGCGATGGACTGACCAAGCTTGAATGCAAAGGTTCGGGCGGCAAAGAACATACCCTCACGGTTTTCCTTGGTTTCGATACTGTCAGCCTCTGAAATATCGGCAACTATTGCCTGGGGCAGGATGCCCAGAATTGCCATCGGTATGGAGGCGGTGATGGCGATAATGATGCCGTTTAAATTGCCGCTGATGCCCAGAAGCCCCGCAAAGGAAGTAAACAGGAACACCATCGCATAAAAAATGAAAGCGCATACCACAAGCTTCTTTTTGCCCACTTTAACAGCCAGCTTGTTAATAGGCAGGTAAAACAACAGGGAGCAGGCAGTCATAAGGGCAAATAGAATGAAGTTCATGCCCTCGTCCAACTTCATAAGGGCAGTAACATAAAAGGGCAGACCAGTCTGGAACATGGTCAGTGCAATGAAATATAACACGTCCGAAGCTACAAAAATCCTAAACTGTTTGTTTTTAAATGTCTTTTTCAGGCTCTTAAAGGCCGGAGTGTCCGTGGGCTCCTCGTCTATGTAGTCCTTTTCGCGGATGGCAAAAACCGGAACCAGCAGGCAAATGGTACCCAAAAATGACATTATTGCAATGGTTATGCGGCGGGAGTTTACATATCCCAAAGACTCCTCGAAAATGCCTGCGATATTTGGCACCAGATAGGCCAGTGCTGTTCCGACTATGAAGGTAAGGGAAATGTAGGTGGAAATGTTAATGCGATTTTTCTGCGTTTTGCCAAGGGCAGGGATAAGGGCTGTAAAGGGTGTGCAGTAGATAGTCATGAAAAGGTAAAACAACAGCGCCATAATCAGCAGAAAGGCTGCGTTAATGGGGCTTTCGGGAGTGTTAACCGGACTAATGAATATAAGAATGGTGACAATGCCGAAAGGAATTGCAATTGCCCGCATAAAGGGAATACGGCGCCCGTCCTTATGGCGGCTGCGGTCTGATTTGCCTGCAATCCAAGGGTCTGTGATAGCGTCAAATATGCGTCCCGCGGCGGCTATCAGGCCGATCACCGTAAGGCCAAAGAGAACTGTACCCTGGGGGATAAAGACAGTTTGTCCGGCGGCGATTACGTCTTCCGTTGGCTGATAAAAATAAACAAGCCAGTTGGTCATTAAGCCGGAGAGCAGTGACCAGCCCAGTTGTCCGATGGCGAACAGCCAGAGAATTTTGTTTGTTACTTCTTTTTTCATGTCTCACCAATCCTCAATTAGCTTATTTTACAGTGGAGATATAATTCAGAACCATGTCAAGCATGATTTTGATTTCAGCTTCGTTTTGGAGTGCATTATCGCTCTCGATAATCGGGCCGGCAATAAACTTTTGACCGGTGGAGAGAAGCATATGGGTGGCGGAGTAATAGAAAAGCTCAAAATCTATATCCGAACGAAGGCTGCCGTCTTCAACGCCCTTGTCGTAGGCGGCCTTGAAGTAGCCGTAAAATTCAAAAAGACCGTGCTCGTAGGAGGCTAGATCAGACTTGGGAACGTTTTCCCGAAGCATGCTTGCATCAAAATCTCTAAGAAATTTCATGAAACCTTTGTGGTAACGGAAAATAATTTCATAAACAGAAAAAAGCGCCTTTAGCTGCAAAAAACCGGTCATTTCCTTATACTCAGGCTCGGCAGCGGCCTCGTCAAAAAGCACTCTAGCATCCGCCCAAAGCAGTTCTCCCACCAGAATGAGAAGTTTGGTTTTGGTTCCGAAATATCGGTATAGGGAGGCAACGCCCAGATTGCACTCCTTGGCAATATCAGTCATTTTAACTTCGTCTATGCCTTTGGCGAGGAACATTGAAGCCGCCGTAAGAACCGCAAAGCTGCTGCGGGAGTTTTTTTCCTCTTGAAGGTATTTAAGGTATTCCACTTGACAATTACCTCACGTAATGATAGTTTGTATATCATGATGATAGACAGTCTATCATCATGCACGGAAATTGTCAACTGATTAATAAATAAATAATGGCGGTGAGCATTGTGAAAATATTTGAAAACGAGATTTCTCCCAAAGCACTGCGTAAGGCTGAAAAAAACCAGCAGAAGCATATAAGAAAATACGGCGATGACAGGCAGCAGCCCTATCACTTAACGGCGAAGCCCAACGCAAGCCTTGAAAACATGGGGGTTTACGAGCTGGAGGAGGCCCAGTTGCCTCTGTCTGGGCTTAAAGAAAACCCCCTTATAGTGGGGAACATTCGCATGGGATTTGGGCACTACCGCATTTCTATGTCCATGGCTTCCTGCGCAAAGGCCATGGGTTACACCCCCTACTGGCTGGATCTCAATTCCTTTCCCGACACCACCATGACAAAAATCATTGCCAGGCAGGACAAGCTGTATTCCATGGGTTCCAGGCTGTCCCAGAAGTCATCGCTGTTTAACAAGCTCTTTTGGGAGCCGCTGAACTCTAAGGGCTTTCGCAAGCTAAGCTACAATGCCTCAGACGAGATGGCATCGGCACTGATGACACGTGTTTTTAGTGACCTGCCAAAGGACACGCCCGTTGTTGGAACTCATGCGTGGGTGGCTCAGGCGGCGGTCTGGGCGGGAATGCAAAGAGTTGTAAACGCCATTCCGGACAACTGGCCTATGGCCTTGCACCTTTCCGAGGGAGCCAAGCATACAGTTCAAACTCCATCGGCCTTCATGGGCTACAAGGTTCTGCGCGGTATGGAAAAGGGTACTAAGCTTAAGCCCATGCCCGAGGGCAGCCTTTTCTACACCGGCCATTACATAGACCATGAGCTGGTATCAAACCTTGAAGAAGACACATTAGCGCGGCTGCAGCGAATTGAAAAGGGCAAACCCTTGCGCTTCATGATTTCAGTAGGCGGCGCGGGAGCCCAGCAGGAGTATTTTGTATCAATAATAAAAACCCTTCTTCCACATATTCGTGTAAACCGGGCGGCGCTGTATATTAATTTTGGCGACCACATGGAAATGTACGATGCCATCTGCAAGGCTGTGCCGGAACTTAAGTGCGCAAACAATTACTTTGACGATTTCGATGCTGTAAAGGTATTTGCGGATAATGCTCGAACCGAAGATGTTGGGGGCATACACTGCTTTTGTCATAAGAACATTTATGAAGCTGTCTATTCGTCTAACCTTCTCATGCGCTCTTGCGATGTGCTAATAACAAAGCCCTCAGAGTTGGCATACTATCCCTTACCTAAGCTCATGATTAAACGTGTGGGCGGTCATGAGGCATGGGGCGCTATACATGCTGCCGAGGTGGGCGACGGCACTTATGAGGTGCAGGAGCTGTACGAGGTAGCCGGAATGTTGGAGCTTATGCTATCTGAGCCGGAGCTTCTCTGCTTTATGAATAACCGCATTCTGGCGGCTAAGGAAGCCGGAATTTATAATGGTGCCTACGAGGTAATAAAGCTAGCAACAGGAAATAAGAACTTGGCCTTTAATTAACGGGCTACAAGCCGCGGCTGTGCAAAGTCATTTTAGCGTAAAAGGGCGTCACCGTAATTACGGTGACGCCCTTTTACGCTTTTCTTATTTCGTTAAGGCCTTAGCCATGGCCTTGTGCATTTCACTTTTCATTTCATACATACGGCTGTCAGCGAGCTTGTACATATCCTCCCAGGAGGCGACGGAGACCTCGCTGCTGGAGGCAAAACCATAGGCGGCGCTGTAATTTAAATCGCCTTCGGCACTTCTGTCCTCGTTGATTTGAGAATACTTTTTTAGCTCTGCTTCAATTTTTTGTTGGTCAGTAAAGGGGAGAATAACGCCAAACTCGTCGCCGCCTATTCGGCAGATGGCAGGGCTTAATGGAAAGCTGGCTGTGATTATTTCACCGAAGCCGGCGAGCAACGCGTCACCCACCTTGTGACCCATGGTGTCGTTAATCTGCTTTAGGTTGTTAAGATCAAAAAGCACGAAGGAAAATTCGCTGCCGCTGCTAATAAGGCTTGCCACAACCTCCTCGCATTTGGCGCGATTGCCAAGGGAGGTGAGCGCGTCGGTAAAGGCCATTTGACGCAAAAGCAGGCGCTCGTTTTTCTCGTTGACGGCGGCGAACATATAGCTGATGCCGGAAAGGAGCATGGTGACAACGAAAAACATCATTCCAAAGGGAATGGATACGATGGGTGAGGCAGAGAGGGAGGCGGTCCTGTGGTAATAGAACACAGCATAATCCACAAGGATGAACAAAGCAAGGCCGATGATAGCCGTTAGGAAGAACAGCTCTGTGTTGGCCTTTTTGCCGTTCTTTATTCTAAAGATAGAGATGGCGATGAAGGTTGCAATGTCCACGCCTCCGAGTAGATGGTATATGGAAAGTGTCTCGTTAAAGTCCTTAATATTAAGATATTGCAGCAGCTCTATGGCGAAGACCACACCGAAAGAAAAAACAAAAATTGCTCCGCAAACCATACGCATGGGGCGACTTTTTCGCACAACTATGTATACATACGCAAGCATTGCAAAAATAAGCAAAAAGAAGGATTGAAATTCCAGCTGGTATATAAGGTCAAGGTCGTCGGTAAATAGCTGAATGAATTTGGAGTTACACAAGGACCAAAGACCGCTTATAAGGGACAGAATGCCTACGGAAAAAATAACAAGGAACTGCCTGTTATACAAAAGCCCCACAAGGGAAACAGCCACCAGCACGCAACCCAGCACTAGCATGAAAATATCAATACAGACGGTTATAGTGTTTTGGCGAATATGCTGAAGGTGTATGGAACTATATTCACCGAAAAGGAAGGACTGGGTTTCAAATAGGGAGTTGGGGTCTGTTACTACCAGTCTTACTACGGTTTCCATATTGTAGTAGTTTTCCGGCAAGGGAACAAAATGATAACCGCTTCCTACATATTTTTGGTGCTCCGGGTCTCCGTAGGAGTACATGAGCTTATCACCGCAGAAAACCTCAACACCGCAGTAGTAAGTGGAAATACATATGGATTGAGATTCAGAGTTCTCCTTATCCGGAAGGGTTCCGTGAAGCTCCACTACACTGCCTTTTTTCATAAGGGGCTTGTTTTCGGCAAAGGAAACTACGTCTTGATATTGCTTGCCGTTATAGCTTATGGTGAAATACGGGAGGGCAGAAATGGAGTCTACACCATGCATAGAGGTCAGGCTGCCTATTTGACCGAACAGAAGACTGCAAAGCATAAAAACAAGCATTATCATTGCCAAAAAAACAATTAAAGTTTTTGGGTTTAGCTTTGCTGGCATTATCATTTGCAATGCCTCACTTTCTGCCGCAGGTTTACGGCGCACTAATCCCAGCCTCGTATGGCCGCGGAAAAATGCGGTATCGGGAGAAAACTAGAAAATGTCCTGCTCAACTCTCTCTGGGGGTACCTCAAGAAGGTTAGGGTTTTTAAGGAAATATCGCAGATACTTAAAGGAAGCGGCCATATAGAAGCCATCGCAGGTGCGCTCGTCAATGGTTGCACGGAAGTCTATGTACTTTCGCTCCACAGGTTGGCCAGTATTGTCAAGCTCAACAACCCTGCGCTTTGCGCCAAAGGCGATAAACAAAGGCAGAGTACCCATATTATATATGTGGTGATAGACCGGCCGGATACCAAGAGAACCAAGATCGGTCATGATCATGGAACCGTGGAGGGGGCTGATGTCCACCAGCGACTGGGGCAACAAGCCAAAGTAGTCCAAGACCTTAATGGCGCTGACCAAAAGATTAAGTACGAAACGGGGAAGATGACTTGCCATTTCAGCAAACTTTTCAGTGCCGTTTCCCTCTTCGCTGGCCTTGACCTCGTCAATCTGTACGTTAATTTTCTTATATATATCGAATATAGTATCTGCCGGGTCAAACTTGACCTTAATGGATGTTTCCTCGGCCTCATCCGACATGGACTTTTTAACGGTCATCAGAACCTCAATGTTGTTCCGGGCATAAACCCGCTGCCCGGCAACAAAGCGATTAAGCCCCGGACGGAAGGCCACGGCGCGCACATAGGCGGCAAGAAAAAGATGCATGATGCCCATGCCCTTATAGCCCTCTCTGCGCTTTTCACGCAGCCAACGATCAATTTTGGTTACCTCAATGCAATCCTCGAAATAGTTGCAGGCATCGTTTTTAGTTTTCATGATAAACGGGGTAAACTTGTTATATGCGGGATAGGAACGAAGAAGGCGCCCATCCTTGCGGTCACCTAATCTGCGCTTATATATTGGCTCGGCCATATTAATAAGTCCTTTCAAATAGAGTGCCGGAGAACTCTCACGGTGAGACTGATGATACTGGATTTTTCAGATATTTAATACAGTATCATACAGAATAATATTATATATGACATTTTTATATATAGCAAGTCACATTTATAAAAATTGTATAAACTATAGAGTAAAATTATACATGAAAACTGTTTGCGCCCTAAAGTGTTTTTGGGATTTTAACTAAATTGTTAATAAAGGGTAAAGTCATAGGCTAATACTGTCAGAACATTGCGGTTTTCCTTGCTTTTTTGGGGTTTTAATATTAAAATCAAATAGTATGAGTAGATTTTGACGGCCGCACCAAACATACTCGGATAATGGATGGTGGCCGTAATTAGAAGGCAGACCCTTTGAGTTTGCTCTATTTGCTTGTTTAGGGGGTGTTAAAGCAAATGTCACTGGAGGCAATTAAAACCATTAGCGAGGCGGAGAAAAATGCGCGTCAGGCCAAGGTCGACGCTGTGGCGGTCGCCAAAAAGCAGATCGCCGAAGCTGAAGAAAAAGGCAGACAGGCGGTTGAAAGCGCTAAGAAAATGGCCGCATCCAAGGTTAAGGAGCAAAGGGCCGCAGTTGCCGAAAAGGCGCGTGAGGAGGCCATTGAGCTTGTAAGATCCACGGAAAACCGCAAGGCCATGTTGCAGGTTAAAGCAAACAGCAGGGCGGATCTGGCGGTAAATCTTGTGGTTGAAAGGATCGTGAACGGCTGATGGCTATTGTTAAAATGAAAAAGCTTAGGCTTGTGTCCGTCAAGTCCCAGAGGGAAGAGCTGCTTAAAAGGCTGATGCTCTTAGGCTGTGTTGAAATTTCCCAACCGGACAAGCTTTTGGAGGACGAGGAAACAGCGGCTCTTTTAAGCAGGGAATCTGTCGGCGTTTCCCAACTTCAAAGGCAGTACGACACGCTGAAGGAAGCCTTGGTTGTTTTGGACAAATTCGCTTCTGTAAAATCGAGCCTTCTCACACCTAAGCCGGAGACCAGCGTTCATGCGGTTATGAACGACAAAACCCTTGAAAAAACGCTGGAGGTGGCAAAGACAATTAATGTCACCGACGACAAAATAAAGCGCATAGAACTAGAACAGGAGCATCTTCGCGGCCTAATAGAGAGTCTTGAGCCATGGAAATCCCTTGATCTACCCCTGGAGCTTTCGGAAACCGAAACCTGCTTTGCAATGCCCGGGGTCGTTCCCGCGGCAGCGGAACTGAAAGCACTGGAAACGGAGCTTTATGCAGCGGCGGAACATAGCCAGCTGATTTCCGCTTCTGATGATAAGGAAATGCATTACATCCTGCTTATCGCTATGAAGAGCGATTGGGTGAAGCTTATGGAAATCCTTCGCAAGTACAGCTTTGCAAAATCCTCTGTATCAGAGCAGCAGGGAACTGCGGCGGAAAATATCCGCAAGCACAACAGGCAGTTAGCTGAGAGGGGCAAGAAAAAGGAAGAACTCATTAAACGCATATCCACCTTTTCTCACGAGCGCGCCGAAATCCAGCTATGTGCAGACAGAATGCTCACAAAACTTGGTCAGGCGGAGAATGGGGAAAAGCTCCTTAGTACGGAGAAAACCGTGGTTTTTGAGGGATGGTTTCCTGCAGAAAAAGAGTCGGCGCTTGGGGAAGCTCTTGCAAAATTTGACTGCGCTTGGGAGGCTGTGGACCCGGCCCCTGACGAATACACTCATGTGCCGGTTAAGCTCAAAAACAACCGTTTTACCCGCCCGCTGAATATGGTTACAAACATGTACAGCCTTCCGGCCTATAGCAACGTTGACCCAAACCCGCTAATGGCGCCGTTTTTTATTTTGTTTTATGGCATGATGATGGCGGACATGGGTTACGGCATTTTGATGATACTGATTAGCGCGCTGGTTCTAAAAAAGAAAAAGCCCTCCGGAGAAACAAGGAACCTTCTGGAACTTATGCTTGAGGCGGGTGTCTCAACCATTATCTTTGGGGCGCTGACCGGCAGCTTCTTCGGCGATGCTCCCCTGCAAATAGCCAGAGTGATAAACCCGGAGACAACTTTCAAAGGACTGCCATACCTGTTTTCCCCTTTGGATAACACACTGGAGATATTAATTGGTGCAATGGCCCTGGGCTTTATCCAGATCATAACGGGCATGATAATCAGCTTTGTGAGGAAGACCAAGGCCGGACATCTTGCAGACGCTATTATGGACGAGGGCTCCTGGTGGTTGGTGTTCATAGGCATTGGAGTGGGTGCTGTTACAGGCTTTTGGTATGTGGCAATTGCCGGTGTTCTGGCACTTATCTGCACGCAGGGCCGGGACAAGCCCACAATAATCGGAAAGATTATCGGCGGCGTGGCAAGTCTCTACGATATTACAGCCTACTTTGGCGATATTCTTTCATATTCCCGTCTGATGGCTCTTATGCTAGCGGGCAGCGTAATATCCCAGGTGTTTAATACTCTCGGCGCAATTCCCGGCAATTTAGTCTTTTTCTTTATCGTGTTTGTAATCGGACACGCATTAAATATCGGACTGAACCTTCTGGGCTGTTATGTTCACGACCTGCGTTTGCAGTGCCTTGAGTATTTCGGCAAGTTTTATGAGGACGGCGGCCGGGCATTTGATCCCTTAAGCGTAAAAACAGAATACTACAACATAGTAAAATAAGGAGGATAAAAATATGCAATTCCTTGAAAGTTTCGGCGGAATGGCGATAGGTCTTTTGGGCGCAGGTCTTGCGGCGGTGTTTGCAGGCATAGGCAGCGCAAAGGGTACGGGTATAGCGGGCGAGGCCGGAGCAGGCCTTCTCAGCGAGGATCCTTCCAAGTTTGGTAAAGTAATGATTTTACAGGTTATCCCCGGAACCCAGGGCCTTTATGGTCTTGTCGTATGGTTCTTTGCCATACTTCAGATGGGCGTTCTAGACGGCACTGCCGCCGACTTGACAATTACTCAGGGCATCGGCTATTTTGTGGCCTGCCTTCCTATGGCACTGGGTGGACTCTTCTCCGCTATTGCCCAGGGCAGGGTTGCCGCAAGCTCCATCAACCTTCTTGCCAAGAAGCCTGACGACTGGGCCAAGGGTATGATTCTCTGCATAACTGTTGAGTTTTATGCCATTCTTGCACTTCTGGCCTCTTTCCTAATGATAGTTAACATTAAGTAATTTACCATAGGAAATGAAACTACTAAATTGTAAAGGCTGGTCGTAAAAATGAACGGTATAAACAAAATAACCGACCGGATCGCAGCCGAGGCCCGCGAGGAGATCGCAGCCATACAGGCGGAAACGGCAGAAAAGTGCCGCGAAATAGAACGTGAGTACGACGAGATAGCCAAGACCGAGCACGACAAACTAATTGCCGCGGGAATAAGGGACTGCGATTTGCAGGTTCAGCGCTTAGCAAGTGCCGCAGCAATGGAGTCGAAAAAAAGTGTGCTTACCTTAAAACAAAATGCGGTAAGCAAGGTTTTAGAGCTGTCCGTAAACCGCATTTGCTCCCTGCCCGAGCAGCAGTACATCGACTTTCTCGCAAGACTTGCGGGGGAGGCGGCCTTCACCGGCGACGAGGAGCTTATCTTTAACGCCAAAGACAAGGCGAGCGTGGCTCATGCAGCCTGTAAGGCGGCAAACGACATCGTCAAAAAGTGCGGCATTCACCCTGGTCTTACCATAAGCGAGCTTATCGGAGATTTCCGGGGAGGACTGATAGTGAAGCAGGGGGATATTGAGGTTAATTGCAGCGTTGAAAAGCTGGTGGAATTATCAAGGGACCCATTGGCGGCGCAGATCGCCGAGGTCCTTTTTGACGACTGAGCGAAAGCCCGTCAATAAGGGCAAAATGAAATGAAAGGGAAGGAATGGTCATAATGTCATCAAAGGTAAAAGACTACGACTATCTGTTCCTGTCAACCATGCTGCGTGCGCGAGAGGCAAAGATGCTCAACCGTAATAGAATTCAACGCATGGTGGATGCCCAGAGCTTCGCCGATGCGGCAAAACTCCTTTCCGAATGCGGATATGAGGATATGTCGGGCATGAACGCAATGGAAATACATGAAGCTCTTGTTAAACACAGAGCAGATGTTTTTGATGAGCTGGAGCGTATTATACCTGAGAGCGCCATTTTGGACGCCTTTCGCCTTAAGTATGATTATCATAATGCTAAAGTCATAATCAAAGCGTCAAGCGCCGATGTGGACGGAGCCTATCTGCTTTCTGAGTCGGGCAGGATACCTGCAATGGTGCTTTCGGAAGCCTTCAACAACGATGAATTTCGTTTTATTCCCAAGCGGCTTGGAGAGGCAATGATAGAAGCGAGGAGTATCATCAGGCGCACTGAGAATCCCCAATTGGCGGATTTTGCGCTGGACAAGGCATATTATGCAGAGCTTATTGAAAAGTCCCAGGAGCTTTCAACAAGCTATTTGCTTGAATACGCAAGACTCTCTATTGACATTACAAACCTTGACGCCATTGTTCGCACCCTGCGTTTGAAAAGGGACTTTGAGTTTATTAAGCCCGCACTTATTACCGGCGGAAACCATGACGCAGAGCGCATTGCCAAAGCAGCGCTTTCCGGCGAAGGACTGGCGGAATTCTACGCGGGCAGTGAGCTTGAAAAGGCTGCGCAGTTAGGTGAGGATGCGGCAAAGGGCGGGGAGTTCACGGTGTTTGAACTATACTGCGAAAAGGTTGAGGCAGGCTTCTTTGGCGAGGCAAAATACGAAGGCTTCGGCCCACAGGCGGTAATTGCCTACTTTGCTGCGCTTGAAAACGAGATCACAGCGGCCAGAATGATTTTAACTTGCAAGCTGACGGGACTTGACTCCGCCATTGTGAGAGAAAGGCTGTGTGACTAGAATGCTTAGAATTGGAGTAATCGGCGGCAGGGAAACCGTTATTGGCTTTAAGGCGCTGGGGCTGGAAGTGTTTCCGGTTTCTAATGAAAGGGAAGCGCAGGAGGTTTTTAGAAACCTCACCAGAGCGGAAAAACAGGAGTATGCCATTATCTATTTAGAGGAAAGCTACTTCGAGGCGCTCGCTGCAGAGATTAGTAAATTTAATGACTGTCCCACTCCCGCAATAATCCTTATACCGGGAAGGGACGGTTCTCTCGGACTGGGTCAGTCCGCACTTAAAGCCGCTGTTGAACGGGCGGTAGGCAGTGACATCCTTTAAAAAGAAGGAGATAAGATAAATGAGCGGAATAGTAACAAAGGTGTCCGGTCCTCTGGTCGTCGCGGAGGGATTGGCGGATGCAAACATATCAGACGTTGTCCGGGTTGGCAAGCAACGCCTTATCGGAGAAATCCTAAACATGACTGGCGATAGCGCCTCAATTCAGGTTTACGAAGAAACATCAGGGCTTGGGCCGGGCGCACAGGTGGAAACCACAGGTTATCCCCTTTCGGTTGAGCTGGGGCCAGGCATGCTCAACTGTATTTACGATGGTATTCAGCGCCCCCTAATGAAAATTCGCGAGTTGTCAGGCCACACAATTGCAAGAGGCGTTGATGTGCCGGCCCTTGACCGCACAAGGCTATGGGAATTTAATCCTGCCGTTTCAGAGGGGGCGGAGGTTACGCCCGGCGATGTTATCGGAACCGTGCAGGAAACCAATGCGATTCTTCACAAAATAATGGTGCCTGTGGGCATTTCGGGAACAGTGCTTTCTATTCAGGCCGGCAGTTATACTGTTGAGGATAACGTATGTCTTGTTAAAGATGCAAAGGGCGAAAACCACAAGATTACCCTTATGCAAAGGTGGCCTGTTCGTGTTAATCGCCCCTATGTGAGAAAATACGTACCAAACAGACCCCTTAACTCAGGACAGCGGGTTATTGACACCCTTTTTCCCATTGCAAAGGGCGGTACAGCAGCGGTTCCCGGCCCCTTCGGCAGCGGCAAAACTGTAGTTCAGCACCAGCTTGCAAAGTGGTCTGACGTGGACATTGTTGTTTACATTGGCTGCGGCGAGCGAGGCAACGAGATGACCGACGTTCTTATGGAATTCCCGGAGCTTAAGGACCCCCGCAACGGCGAGCCTCTTATGAAGCGCACCGTTCTTATCGCAAACACATCTGATATGCCCGTTGCTGCCCGTGAAGCCTCTATTTACACGGGAATCACCATCGCGGAATACTTCCGGGATATGGGTTACGATGTGGCTGTTATAGCTGATTCCACTTCCCGCTGGGCTGAGGCCCTTCGTGAAATGTCGGGACGGCTTGAGGAAATGCCCGGCGAGGAGGGTTACCCGGCATATCTGGCCTCCCGTCTGGCACAGTTTTACGAGCGCGCCGGCGTTGTTGAATGCCTTGGGGCTGACGAGCGCAAGGGCAGCCTTACTGCCATCGGCGCTGTTTCACCTCCGGGTGGTGACACATCTGAGCCCGTTTCCCAGGCCACCATGCGCATAGTAAAGGTTTTCTGGGGCTTAGACTCCAACCTTGCCTATGCAAGGCACTTTCCGGCAATAAGCTGGCTTACCAGTTATTCCCTTTATACTGACGGTCTTAAGGACTGGTACGACAGGGAGCTGGGTGAGGAGTTTATGCAAAACCGTGAAAGGGCCATGAGCATTTTGCAGGAGGAGGCAAGCCTTCAGGAAATTGTCAAGTTGGTTGGACAGGATGCCCTGTCTGTTGATGACAGACTTACCCTTGAAATTGCCAAGATGATTAGAGAAGACTTCCTTCAGCAAAATGCCTTTATGGACGTGGACAGCTACTCATCCTACGACAGACAGGAACTGCTGCTGAGTATTATCCTTGAATACGACAGGCTATGCCGGGAGGCAATTGCCCAAGGCTCCGAGCTGGACGAACTTTTCAGAATTCCTGTGCGCGAGCAGATAGGCCGGGCTAAGAGTGTTCCTGCTGATGAATATGCCAGTGCTTATGCACAAATTCGCGAGAATATGAAAAACCAGATAACAAAAACTAAAGCGGGAGGTGCTCAGTATTGATCAGAGAATACAAGACTATTCGTGAGGTTGCAAGCCCTCTTATGATAGTTAAACAGGTTGAGGGTGTTACCTACGACGAGCTGGCTGAAATAGAACTGCACAATGGCGAAACAAGACGCTGCAAGGTCCTTGAGGTCGACGGCGACACTGCTATCGTTCAGCTTTTTGAGTCTGCTGCCGGAATTAACCTTAAGGAAAGCAAGGTTCGTTTTTTGGGCCACACGCTTGAGCTTCCCGTTTCTGAGGATATGCTGGGCCGGGTTTTTGATGGTATGGGAAAGCCCATTGACGGCGGCCCGGACATTCTATCAGATTCCCGTATGGATATAAACGGCTTGCCCATGAACCCTGCCGCCCGAGACTACCCCAACGAATTTATTCAAACCGGTGTGTCCACCATTGACGGGCTTAACACCCTTGTACGTGGTCAAAAGCTGCCCATCTTCTCAGGTTCGGGCCTTCCTCATGCCGCATTGGCGGCCCAAATTGCTCGTCAGGCAAAGGTTCTGGACGACTCATCGGAATTTGCCGTTGTGTTTGCCGCCATTGGCATAACCTTTGAAGAATCTGAGTATTTTGTTCAAGAGTTTCGCCGCACGGGCGCTATTGATAGAACCGTGCTTTTCACAAACCTTGCCAACGACCCGGCAGTTGAGCGTATAGCAACCCCACGTATGGCACTAACGGCCGCAGAATATCTGGCCTTTGAAAAGGACATGCACGTGCTTGTTATCCTTACGGATATTACAAACTACGCTGAAGCTCTCCGTGAGGTTTCCGCCGCTAAGAAGGAAGTACCCGGACGCCGTGGCTACCCCGGATATCTTTATACAGACCTTGCCACAATGTACGAGCGGGCAGGCCGCCGTGTTGGAAAGAAAGGCTCTATCACTCTCATTCCGATTCTCACCATGCCCGAGGACGATAAGACCCACCCAATACCCGACCTTACAGGCTACATCACCGAGGGTCAGATAATTCTCTCCCGTGAGCTTTACCGCAAGGGGATTGTGCCGCCGGTGGACGTTCTGCCCAGCCTTTCCCGCCTAAAGGACAAGGGTGTTGGCGTCGGCAAGACCCGCGAGGATCACTCCGGCACCATGAACCAGCTTTTTGCGGCCTACGCCAAGGGCAAGGAGGCCAAGGAACTGATGACTATTCTGGGAGAGGCGGCTCTTTCAGATGTTGACAAGCTATACGCAAAGTTTGCCGAGGAATTTGAGAAGCGCTATGTAAGTCAGGGCAACGAGGCTAACCGCAGCATTGAGGAAACTCTTGACATAGGATGGGAACTTCTTTCCATTCTGCCCAAGTCCGAGCTAAAACGCGTTAAGCCCGAGCACATTGAGAAGTATCTGCCCAAGAAATAAATGGACAGTATGCGCCGTATTGAGGTGATATAATGCCAAAAAGTACAATAACACCCACCAGAATGGTGCTAAACCAACAGAAGGCAAGGCTGAAAACTGCCTCCCGTGGACACAAGCTGCTCAAGGACAAGCGGGATGAGCTGATGCGTCAATTTATGGACGTTGTTCGCCGAAACCGCGAGCTGAGAACCAAGGTTGAGCAGGGGCTTACAGAGGCCTTTTCCGCTCTGAGCACTGCTTCAGCCGTTATGTCTCCGGATATGTTGGAGCAGGCCATTTTATGTCCGCGCCAAAGCGTGGAGCTGGGTCTGAGCTTTAAAAACGTTATGAGTGTCCAGGTGCCGGTTTACCAATTCAAGACCAAAACCGCCGACTCCGGGGATATTTATCCCTACGGATTTGCCCAGACCAGCGGTGAGTTGGACTATGCGCTGGGCAAGCTTTCGGCTGTCTTTGCGGACATGCTGGAGCTGGCAGAGGTTGAGAAATCTATGCAGCTTATGGCTCGGGAAATTGAGAAGACTCGCCGGCGTGTAAACGCCCTTGAATATGTAATGATCCCTGAGTGCCAGGAAAACATTAAATACATTTCAATGAAGCTTGAGGAGAATGACCGCTCTTCAAAGGTTCGCCTTATGAAAGTAAAAGATATGGTGCTTAAAAAGGCACATAATTTCGAGTACTAAGCCATTATAACCCCCCAAGATTATTGGGGGGTTATAATGGGCCGGGGATGACAGAGTGTTATATCCGGGCCTTAGTTTATATAATTTCCATAATGCCAAGTCGGCAAAGTTTTCTTAGTAGATATGCATGCAGTTATAAATACGGAAAATTAAAACAAGCCAAGCGTTAAGCTTGGCTTGTTTTCATAGAAAATAAAAATTACTTTCTGAAGCAATCGCTGCAGTAAATGGGGCGATCGTTACGGGGCTCAAAGGGGACCTGACAGGGTTTACCGCACTCGGAGCAGACAGCGTCATACATTTGGCGCTCGCCGCGTCCGCGGTTATTGCCCTTTCTTGCGTCACGGCAGGACTTGCAGCGCTGGGGCTCATTTTCAAAGCCTTTTTCAGCATAAAACTCCTGCTCACTGGCCGTAAAGGTGAACTCCTGGCCGCAGTCTTTGCATACGATTGTTTTGTCGTTGAACATGAAATACCTCTAAAATTTAAGTTTGCCCATTTTCGGACAACGCAGTTAGTATACGCTATAAACGAAGAAAAGTCAATAATATTATGTAAAATACATTTTTATGTTTAAGACAAAAATAGAGAGTTCCCACAGCCTTTAAAAATACTGTAATTACACTTTATTTGTCGAAACGTGTCAAATTATAAAATTGGAAATATTATTAATAAGAAGTAAAATTAATAAACGGCAGGCCTTGAGCCTGCAGGGTCAGCCGTGCAAGTATATGCGCGGCTCATTTTTGTTCGGGTAATAGAAATAATGGGAAATAGGCAATTTTATTTAAATAGAACAGAACTACTTAGCGAGTAATGGGAGGGCACACATATGCAAAATACCAGGAACTTGTCTTGGGCCTGCTTTGAAGCATGTAACCCAAATAAAGAGGATGCATTTGAGTCAATGTGTTGCGCCATATTCAAAAAGGCTTTTTTAATGATGATATTGTATTTCATTCCAACCCAAATCACCCTGGGGTTAAAATAGAACCATTGATAGATGAAACTTCGGGTAAAATCATTTGTCTTTTCTTTGATCTCCATGCCGGTATTCTCATGTTCTTCAAAGTTCATCACCTCAACACCATCGGAACGGGCATGCTCGAGACGATATTTAACGCAATCGACTGCCATTATTCGTTTTGCTCCCAGTTTTATACACCATTTAATTGTCAACAGCCCCACGGGACCGCAGCCGAGTACGACCATAGAATTTCCCGGCTTGACACCGCCAATTTCCGCTGCCTAGCGTGATGTTGGAAGTATATCTGTCAGAAACAACACCTGTTCGTCTGTGCGCTCATTCGGAACAACAACAGGGCCAACATTAGCATAAGGAACGCGCAGATATTCCGCCTGTCCTCCCGCGCACCCACCGTATGCATCAGAATAACCAAACAATCCGCAAGCCTCACCATTGGAATTGGAGTTATCACACGGGCATTTCAGCCAATGTGATAACTCCAATTCCAAACAATCCGCAAGCCTCACCATTGGAATTGGAGT
>CAZNUD010000011.1:0-47534 GCA_964576195.1 uncultured Oscillospiraceae bacterium
ATCCGCTATGCACTTTTGGAGACCTTTTTCTGCATTCCTATTTTACCGAAAACACCCCCAAAGCCTGCCTTATAGAATCAGTGCTTTGGGGTTTCGCTTATCTCTTTTATTCTTTTCGACTTAAAACGAGTATATCCATCATCTTTCCATTAAAACAGCATTAATTTTACAAATTGCCCTTCACTAATAGGAAAAACACAGTATAATGTATATAAGGGAAAAATATATCCACTCCCGTCGGGGACGGGTGGACATCGGCCCGGACGAATACATTGGTGGCAAGGAGCTTATAGCCGCAGCCGCTTTGCAGTATCTTTTCCCCCGCTATTTGCTCAACACCGGTGCAACGGCGCTAACCATTTCAATGCTCTATCTTGCTCTGCATAATCCTGTGGATAATATAGACCCCCTCACAGGCTGCTTTAGCCGCCCCCAGCTTTCAAAGCTCCTTTCGCGCTATCATGAAAAACAGCTGCCCTATACCCTAGTGCTCTTCTCCGTCAACATCTCCAACGACCAGCACATCTCCGGCTTTCCCGAAAACACCATGGGGCTGTTGCGTTCGGTCTCTGACTTTCTGAAGTCATTCTTTTCGGAGGATGCCGTAGTTTATATGGATTCAACAGAATTTGTCGTGGTGGGCCGGCGTAGCGTAGACTTATCCACCCTTAGCCGCGCCCGGGAAGATTTTGCCTCAACCTTCGGCGCATCCACCCACACAATTGCGCCAGAACTAAACATAGCCGTTCTTCACTCCGAGGCCAAAACGAGCACCGATTACATGCTTATGACGCTGGACTATTTGTTCCGCCATATGCAAAGCGAGGGTCAGACAGACATTTTTGTTGCAGATGAGAGCTTTCACCGCAAATGTTTTGAGAACACAATGCTTGCTGCCAATATTGACGAGCTTCTCACTGCTGAACATGCAAAGCTTTTCCTTATTAATAACTACAGCCCCTCTGGAAGCGTTTCCGGTGTTAATGCCTTTCTCTTTGTTGCCGTGGATGGCGTGGGGGACATTGTTGTAGAGCACATTTTGCAGAATGCAGACGAGCTTGGTCTAGGTTGGAGATATTTTTCCCTTCTGCTGGAAAAACTATCAGAACATATGCTCTGCTTTGACGATGGCACTTTTGCAGAAATCGCAATCCCAACTTCCATCTGCCTAAGTCATAAGGCTGCCGAAATAATTGACAGCTTAGTGCGTAAGGCGGGGCTTGACCCGGCAAGGCTGGTACTTTCAATGAAGGAAGAAAGTGTTATTTATTCCCATCTGGCCGTTAAAGAAAACATTTGCCAAGCAGCGGAAATGGGCTATGCCCTTAGAGTAACGAACTTCGCCTCGGGTATTACAAATGTAGCCTTTTTAATCGGCATGCCGGTGGATGAAATTGAGCTTAACGTCAGCACTGCCTCCGCCCCCCTACAGGGCGGCGACCAGAGTAAAATGTTTAAGGCAGTAATCGGTCTTTTAAAGGGACTGAACAAGATTGTTATATGTAGCGGCGTAACGGACCCGTGTCAGGCAAAAACCCTGTTCGGGTACGGGGCCGACTTAATAGAATACAAGGCTTAAAGCCTAGAATTAAGAGGTGTCAAATGATAATTGAGTTTCGAGGAAAAAAGCCTGAAATAGGCGAAGGATGCTTTATAGCAGAAAACGCCACCATAATTGGTGACGTTAAAATAGGAGCCGGCTCATCGGTCTGGTTTAACGCGGTTATCCGCGGCGACGCTGCCCCCATAGTAATCGGTGAGCGTTGCAACATTCAGGATAACGCAATTCTCCATTGCCAGGAATTCTGGCCGCTTAATATGGGCAACGGGGTTACCGTCGGCCACGGGGCAATAGTACACAGCGCAAATATCCACGACAACGTGCTAATCGGTATGGGCGCAACAGTTATTAACCTTGCAGAAATAGGCGAGGGAGCCATCGTTGGCGCGGGCGCTGTAGTTTTGGAGGACACCCAGGTTCCCCCTGGGGGCGTAGCAGTGGGTTGCCCTGCAAAAGTGGTAAAAGTGGACTACGAAAACAGTGTTTCCTCAAATGAGCTAAACGCCGCAGCGTATTGCGAGCTGCGCAAAGAATACCTTGAAGCGGGACATGGGGACAAGTATTAACTGGATTAGCGCAATACGCTTAAAATCAGCACCGTGCATTTCCCCTCGCCATTTCTAATTGGGAAATCATCCGCAGATAAAATTCTTAATACCTTGCACAAAAAGGGCGCCGGCAACGGCGCCCTGATCTTCGGTGCCGATGGCCTTGGCGGAGAACACTGCCGCCTTGCCGAAAACGGGAATCATCCTCTTTGTGGCTTCAACTCCCGCAACAGCCCCCTCTACTGCGGCAATGGCAGTATCTGCAAGGGAAGCTCCGCCTGTTGCCGCCTTTTCGGCGGCTTCGGCCGCGGGAGATATGGCGTCTAGCACTGTACGCTGGCCTACCGAACACTTGCCACGCTTTGCTATGGCCTCGGCAAAGCCGCGCAGAAAATCCGCAAGGGCTGACGCGTCAATGCAGTCTTTCCCCTCCAGTTTTTTTCCGCCGGCCATGATACCGCCGGACATAAGTGTTCCCATAGTTGAGGGTACCACGCCGCTCATCTTCATGCCCGCCTTGGCAAGACGCTTGCCAATATCCGGCTCGTCCTGCCCTCTGATAATATCAGGCAGGGCGCAAAAACCCTTTTTCATGGTAAGCCCAAGGTCACCATCGCCCATATTCGCATCCATTTCACAAAGGCGGTCGGCATTTTCTGTCATAATATCGGCAACCCTTGCGAAAAGCTCAGGTAGCATTTCTATGGTAATGCTGTTCATTTTATCACCTACTTTTGTACGTAAAAGGGTGTATTTGCAGAAGTATCAAGCAGCTCCTTTAGTTCAACGTCCAGCTTCATAATGCTAATGGATGCACCTGCCATTTCCATACTGGTGGCGTATTCACCAACAAAGGTGCGGTAAATCTTTATGCCCTTGTCCACAAGAATTCTAGAGGCGTTGCCACTGAGGATGTAAAGCTCCTCAAGACTGGTGGCGCCTAGGCCGTTAATAAGGAGAGAAACCTCTTCCCCCGCCTTAACCGCCATGTCTTTTAAAATGACCTCAAGGGCCTCCGCAGATAGCTCATCGGCGGTTTTTACCGGGCCGTTCCATATGCCCGGTTCGCCGTGGATACCCATGCCCATTGCCATTTCATTCTCGCCTAAGGTAAAGTTTGACTTTCCAAGCTCTGGGATTATGCAGGGGGTCAGGGCAAATCCCACAGTGCGGGTGGCATCCTTGGCTTTCTGAGCGGCGGCAAGGACTGCATCCAAATCGCACATTTTTGTGGCTGCGGCGCCGGCGCATTTATACATGAAGAAGATGCCCGCAACTCCGCGCCTCGTGTTGGGGTTTGCGTTGGAGAGAACATCGTCTGCGCCAACTATGGAACGGGTCTCGATACCGTCAAGCTCGCACATTTCGGCAGCCATATCAAAGTTCATAATATCCCCGGTGTAGTTACCGTAAAGGTAAAGGATTCCCGCTCCCGTTTCAACCTCTTTAGAGACATTATAGATCTGCTCAGCCGAGGGGGACTGGAAAACCCCGCCCACGCCGCAACCGTCAAGCAGGCCCTCGCCAACGTAGCCCAGGAAAAGCGGCAGATGGCCGGTGCCACCGCCGGTTATTATGGCGACCTTACCCGGCAGCTTTTTCGCGGTGCAGTAGCAACGAAGGTCATCGGATACATACTTAACGGCATCACCGTGCGCAGTGTAAATGCCGCGAAGCATATCGTCGGTGTAGTTTTCCGGTGCGTTTAGAATCTTCTTCATAAGCCTTCCTCCATTAAACTTTTTAGAGACAGCTTGGGTCAATTATCCCTGCAATGCTAAGGTCGCTTGGAACCATCTTTTCCTTTCCAAAAAGAAGGGAGGCCTCCTTGCGGCCAATCATGTAAACGGTGTCACCAATGCCGGCGCAGCGGGTATAATCTGCGGCTATGACAGTCCCGGCAGGCTCTCCGTTTATTATCTGGCGAACGACTAAAATTTTGATGCCGTCCAACGCGGCTTGCTTCACTGTGCATACTACCGAGCCTTCAACTTTACCAATATTCATATGCTCAGTGCTCCTTTACGCAAAACGGTGGGTTTCCCCGTTGTGGGTGAAGTGGTCCACCACCCCAGCAACAGTTACGCTGGCGATAATATCCTCATCACCGGAAATCATCTTGGCAGCGCCCCCGTCGTTGTTGATAATAACAATGTCCCCAATGCCGGCATTAGCGCAGTCAAGGGCGATAAGCTCCTCGCCGGTCTCCTTTAAATCCAAGGTCAAGTGGCGCACCTTTAAGAGCTTGTACCCCACGTACTTTTCGTACTTTACAGTTGAAACTACGGTGCCGGTTACGATTGCAAGCTTCATTCTTCCACCTACTTTGTGAACACACGCTTGCCCAGCATATCCACGTTGTCTACTATGCCGACAATGGTGCTATCCACGGGCTTTTTGTCTGTTTCCGGGGTCTGCCTGGAGGAGGAACCGGATACAATAAGCACTATTTCCCCCTCCCCCGCGCCGACTGTGTCCACGCTGACAATGGGGTTGCCCTTTTCCTCAAATGTGTCAAGATCAATATTCCGTGTAAGCAGAAGCTTAAAACCCATAAGCTTGTCTGCCTTGCGTGTACTCACTACGCTTCCTACCACTTTTGCAAGCTGCATATTAAATCTCCTTTGTTTTGTCGTATATGCGCGTGCCGTGATACTCCGCGCTGTCTATTATGCCATAAATGGTGTAGTCCGAAGCGAACTTCACGGAGCTTTCTGTCTGCCTGGAGGAGGAGCCGTAGGCCCCGAAAACAAGGTCACCCTCCCCCGCATTAACGTCGTCAATGCAAATGATGTAATCATCGCTTATTTGGCCGGAAAGCAAATCTACCGGCTGGACTACAAGCATTTTTGCACCTATAAGTCTAGAACTTTTATTGCTGCTTACCAGCGTGCCGGTAACTCTGCCAATTATCATCTTCTGCCTCCGAATTTATCTGCTATTATAATACACCTTTGCGCAAAATCACGCAGGCGTAAAACTCGCGCTCAGCCGTTGCAATGCTTGCGTAGGCCTTCTTTGTGCGCTCGTAAAAATCCGCTACGGAAATAGGTGAAAACTTCACGTTTTCCTGGTGGGTGTCAACAACTTTTCTGTACTTTTCCCAAACGGGAGGGTCGCCGGGCAGAATTCCCCGGGCCGGCTCCATGAGAATAACCGAGCTTTCAACAAAGCTGTCCAGCGGAAAAAGCTCCAAGATAGCGTCCATAAGATCCACTGCACTATGCCCGTCGGCACGGACGCACTGTTTTCCCAAAGACTGAGCGGCGAAGTTTGCATCGCCGATTACCAGCTCGTCGCCGTGGCCCATCTCTGCAAGGATTTTTAAAAGCTCCGGTGAAATAATGGGGTTAATGTTCTTAAGCATTGCAGTTCCCTCCTATTTTACACTATTCTGAAGTCCCCGTAAAGTACGCAGCGGCGAGCGCGGGTAAAAGTCCTTGCGCTGGTTATGCCCTCTCCTGTAGGGGTGGCAATGGTCATGGTGGTGTGGCCCTCGCCTCCGAAGCCCACACCGGAATAGCTGGGGGCATTTTTTACAAATATAGTTGTGTTCATCTTCCGGGCGGCTTTGGACATATTGTGGACATTCGCAGAATGTATCATTGCCGAATGGTGGAAGCCTTGCTCCGCCTGAAAAGCAAATTCTATAGCCTCGTCAATATCTCTAACGGCTACAACGCTCAGAACGGGCATCATCATTTCCGTCATCACGAATGGGTGGCCCATGGGAACCTTGGCAATCGCAAGCTTGGGGTCTCCTGTTACGGCAACGCCGGAATCCCGCAGAATTATTGCCGCGTTTTTGCCCACATATTGGCGGTTTATCACGTACTTTCCGTTTTCGGCTGGTCTTAAAACTGTTTTTAACACCTTATCCGTGTCTGCCGCAGAAAGAAGCACGCAATCGTTTTTGAGCATTTCAGAGATTAGTTTATCGGCAATTGACGAGACTGCAAAAACCTCTTTTTCGGCAATGCAGAGAATATTATTATCAAAGCTCGCACCGTTTACTATGTCCCTGGCGGTCTTTCCGATGTTGGCAGTTTCGTCCACGATTACAGGGGGGTTACCGGGGCCGGCGCAAACGGCTTTTTTGCCGGCGCGCATGGCTGAGTGAACAACTGCCTCCCCACCTGTAACTGAGAGCATGGAAACATCCGGGTGTTCCATAACGGCTCCGCTCGCCTCAATGCTGGGCTGGCGTACGGTGGTTATAATGCACGCAGGCGCTCCCTCACTTCTGGCAGCCTCGTACATAACACGAATGGCGGCCTGAGAGGCACGCTTTGCCAGCGGATGGGGACAAAACACCACAGCGTTTCCCGCAGAGAGCATACTGATGGAGTTGTTGACCACCGTTGTGGTGGGGTTTGTGGAGGGAGTTATGGAGCATATAACGCCGAAGGGGGCCGGTTCTGTTAATACAAGGCCCTTATCCCCGGTCTGGGCAACAGTGTTCAAGTCCTCAACACCGGGGGTTTTGTCCGCCATAAGATAGTGCTTGGCAATCTTGTGTTCCAAACGACCGTAGCCCGTTTCCTCTATGGCAAGGCGCGAGAGGGCTTCTGCGTTAGCTTTTGCGGCGTAGCGCATAGCATCAATTATCTTGCCCCGCTGCTCAAGGGACATTCCGCCGAAAATCTCCTGAGCGGCCTTGGCTTTTTTAACGGCCTCGTCGGCAGTATCACATAGCCATTCCTCTAAGGGCGGTACTGCCGACCCCAAACCTACTTTATTAATAACTTCCTCGGTTATAACCTTAATCTGCTGCTCTGTAAGCATAGACCTCTCCCCCGCTCAATGTGCAAGAGCGCGCCGGCAGATGCGCCGCCGCGCCCGTTAAGTGCTGTATTTTTTACTTCTTTGCTGCCTGAGCCTCCGCCTTTTTCCTAAATATCTCCTTAAGAGACTCGTTGTAGGGCGGACGGGCAACTCCGTATTCGGTGACAATGCCGCTAATCAGCTCATGGTCTGTAACATCAAAGGCGGGGTTATAGACCTTAACGCCTTTGGGAGCCATACGAAGCTTGTACCACATCTCGGTAACTTCCTCGGCAGGACGCTGCTCGATAGGTATCTCGTCGCCAGTTTTCAGATCCATGTCTATGGTAGAAGTGGGGCCGAGCACATAGAAGGGGATGCCATAGTGCTTAGCGAGAATTGCAACGCCGCTTGTGCCGATTTTGTTGGCAGCGTCGCCGTTGGCGGTGACACGGTCACAGCCAACGAAACAGGCCTGTATCCAGCCGTTTTTCATAACGATGGAGGCCATATTGTCACAAATTACGGTTGTGTCAACTCCGTGTTCATGAAGCTCAAAGCTGGAAAGGCGAGCGCCCTGAAGGAGCGGGCGGGTCTCATCCGTAAACACCTTAAAGTTCATGCCTCTCTCAACACCCAGATGGATGGGAGCAAGGGCAGTGCCATATTTTGAGGTGGCTAGCTGACCGGCATTGCAGTGGGTTAGGATGCCGTCGCCGTCCTTAATAAGAGTAAGGCCGTATTCTCCAATGCTTTTGCACATCCATATATCCTCCTGGTGGATGGCAATGGCCTCATCCCGGAGGATTTCCTGGAGCTGGGTGGGGATCTTGTCGGTTTTGTCCTTGATGGAGTCTTCCATGCGGTTGAGCGCCCAGAAAAGGTTTACGGCGGTAGGTCTAGAAGAGGCAAGATAGTCTTTTTTCTTCTTAAACTCTGCATAGAATTCTGAATAGTCCTTGGCCTCGATCTCCCGGGCGGCAAGATACACGCCGTAGGCAGCGGCAACGCCTATAGCCGGGGCGCCGCGAACCTTAAGAAGGTATATGGCCTCAAAAATATCCTCTTGCTTGTCAAGATGAAGCATTTCTATGGTTTCGGGAAGCTTGGTCTGGTCAATGATGACCAGCTTATTGTTCTCTTTGTCAAAATCAACGGTGGGATAATCCATAATATTCTTTGCCATGTGCCTAACCTCCAATTGCGGTTTAATGTCCCCATGGTAGTCATTAAACAGTAATACGTCATGTACCATGAACGATAGCCTGCACGTCTGCCAAGCCCGTCAATGGGTTTTATTCTGCAGCCTTGGCTGCTCTCATAAGAGCCTCGGTGAAGTCCGCGCCGGTCTTAAAGCTGTTGCGATTCATGATCATGTCCTTGCCGGTAAGGATGTTGACACGCTCTGCATAGGCGCGCTTTTTCTCATCTGCGATGGTGGTGACGTCCTTTACCTGAGCCATGCCAACGGTTCGGCGGATAAGTTCCGTTCCGGTATAGGCAGCGGTATCGCGCATGATGGTGTCAAGGTAGTACTCCTTAAAGCCTGGGGTCTTTGCCATCTTATCGGTAACACACTCATCATAAACCTTCAGGAATTTTTCCCGGAACAGATCCAGAGTATCCTCGCTTGCCTTTACGCACCAGTCAGCGAATTCCTCTGCGCCGGTGGCAAGGCCGTTGTCATATGCAAAGTACATATTGGCGACCACATTTCCTATGTCATATCCCATGGGTCCGAAGAAGGCAAACTCCGGGTCGAACACACGGGTGTCCTTGTGATTTATAAAGATGGAACCGGTGTGAAGGTCGCCATGGATAAGAGCCTGAGCGTTGTTCATAAATTCGAACTTGAGCTTGGCAACCTCAAGGTGCAGGGATGTGTCCTTGTAAAGCTCCCTCTCAACAAAATCTTTGTTAGGGGCAAAAACCAGATTTCTCTTGTTACAGTCGTTATAAGGCTCGGTAAGCACCAAATCCTCGGTAATCTCACAAAGCTCTGGGTTTATGAAGCTCTTGACAAGCTCCTTCTTCTCCTTATGTTCCATGCAAACGTCTGTAATTTTTAGAAGGGTGTTTACCATATATGTGGTGATGTCATCTGCAAAATGGGGGAAGATTTTGTGCTCCATTAGGGCGTAGCGCATAAGTTGGTGGTCGGAGAGGTCCTCCATGGCACAGGCGCACATTACGGTGTCATACATATAAATTTTGGGAACAGTGCCGGGGGCAAACTTGTCCTGCAAAATAAGAATTTCAGACTCAATCCTGTTGCGGTCGGTGGAAACGTGCATATCGGCAGAGATACGCAGGGATTCGCCCGCCTGTTTAATAATTACGGACTTGCCGGTTTTAGGTTCCACTACCTTGAAAACGTAGTTAAGGTTGCCATCGCCAATTTCCTTGGCTTCAAGCTTTGAGTCCTCGGCAAACATGTCCAGCTTTTCGCGTGCGTATTCGATTGCGTCCTCGCATTTCATAAGAAAATACTCGTCAAACTTTGCCATTGTGCATTCCTCCGTAAGTATTATTGGTCGCCATAAGGGGAGAGTGCTTTCCGGCAGCGCATAAATCTTTTGCGCAGTCTCTCTCCCCTCTGGCGGAAAAAGCTATTTTATTGTTCCTTCTTGGTGGCATAGGCCGCAATAAGAGCAAGGGCGAGCACCGCACCCTTGACTGCCGGCAGCACATAGTAGGAAACAGCGCAGATGGTAAGGCCGTTTTCAAGGGTGGATACAAGCATTGCACCCACAAGAGTGCCGAGGGCGTTGGGCTTTTCAGCTCCACCCACGGAGCGACCGACAAACACAGCCGCCAGAGACTGCATCAGGTAGTTATCGCAGCACATAACCTGTGCGGAGCTTCCGCGGGAGGCAACGAGGATGCCACCTATGGCAATAAAAACTGCGGTTATCATGCCGGCAATGTAACGGTATTTTTTTACGTTAATGCCTGATAGCTTGGCTGCCTGCTTGTTGCCGCCCATGGCATAAAGGTAGCGGCCGTGTTTGGTATAGTTTAAAAATAGGAAGGCCGCCAGCACACAAGCCAGCATTATTATGATAATGTAGGGGGCCTGTCCAATGGCGGAGAAGTTAGCACCTAGGAGCACTCTGGCAGGTTCAGCGCCGGAGGGGGTTCTCATGCCGGTTGAAACGGCGCCGCCGCCTATGTACCACTGACCGATGCCCTGATGGACAAACATCAAAGCACAGGTTGCCAACATATCGGGTATTTTGCATACCAAAATGAGGAACATTGTAAGCTGATACATAACCAAAGTTACAATGATGCAGACAATGATTGACATGCCCAGAGACATCCCGTACCACAGGTACATGGAAACAAAAACGTATGCCGAGCAACTGGCCAAAGTGCAGGCGGACATATCAAAGCCGTCGGGCGCCATGGTTACGGTGGCGGCGATACCGAAAACCGTTGTAATGGACATGGCCCTGAGAATGTTGGTCATGTTGGACACGGACATGAAGGCGCTGCCCTTGACCGCCGTGAAGATTACGAAGCACAGTACCAGCGTAATGACTGCCGCCCAATTGAGTAGAAAGCGGCCTATTCGCCTGCTGGTGCTTACTTGCAGAGTATCCATAATTTGTCTTCCTCCCCTTGTATGTTTACGCCATTGCGTGAACGGCTTCGCAGCCTACAGCATAATTCATGATTTCATCCTCTGAGGCATCCGCCGTTACAAGCTCCGCCATAATTTTGCCGTCATACATGACGTAAATGCGGTCTGTAATGGTTAGAATTTCGGAGTTTTCGCAGGAGGCGTAAATAACACCGTTGCCGCGCTTAGCGATGTCGTTAATAAGGCGGAAAATATCCTGCTTTGCGCCAACGTCAACGCCCTTGGTGGGCTCGTCAAATATGTACAGGTCGCAGTCGGCGGCAAGCCACTTGCCAACGGCTACCTTCTGCTGGTTGCCGCCGGAGAGATTGGCAAGGAGCTGGCGAATGGACGGAGTGGAAACTCCAAGATTCTTAACGTATTTGTCGGCATTGGCATCTGTTTTCTTTTTGTTTATAAAGGACAGCGTGCAAAAGTTTGAAAGACAGGCTGCGGAGAGGTTAAAGCTGACATCTTCTTCCACCAGCACGCCCTCCTTGCGGCGCTCCTCAGGTACCAGCGCCAGACGGTTTTTGACCGCTTGAGAGGGGTCTTTTATCTTAATCTCTTTGCCGTTAAGGATAATTGAGCCGACAGTTTTCTTGTAGCCGCCAAAGATAGTCTTACAAAGTTCGGATTTTCCCGCCCCCACAAGGCCCGCAATGCCGATGATCTCTCCCTCCCGAACGTAGAAGGAAACATCGTTTACCTTTCCGTCGGCTCCGGAGAGATTTTTAACCTCAAAAATTTTTTCTCCGATGTTGGTTTCCTCCTTGGGAAAATGCTCCTCAAAGGAGCGGCCAAGCATTTGTTCAACAATTTCCTTAGTGGTGGTTTCGCTTGTGATTACAGTATTATCAACTATTTCACCATTTCGCATAACCGTGTATCGCTCACAGATATGGAGGATTTCGTTTATGCGATGGGATATAAAGACGATAGCAATATTTTCAGTTGCGCGCAAATGCTTGACAAGTTTAAAAAGCTCGGTGGTTTCAGTATCGCTGAGCGGTGCGGTGGGCTCGTCAAGAATGAGGAAGTTGCACTGGCTCTGAACCGCCCGTGCGATAAGTACCATTTGCTTTTGAGCCAGGGACAGATCCTTTATTAGAGTGCGAACATCCACATGTATGTTCAGGCGAGAGAGGACCTCTCTTGCACGGGCGCGCATTTTAGCCCAGTTAATCATGGGCTTTCCCTTGGTGTTCATAATTGTGTCGTTAAGCATAACATTTTCAGCCACAGAAAGCGTGGGCACAAGGGCAGTATCCACCTCCTGATAAACTATCTGCACACCCAGTTGCTTTGCAGCTAAAGGAGTGCGGATTTCAACTGGCTTTCCGTTGAGATAAATTTCACCCGTATAGTCGGGGTTTGCCCCGGCAAGAACCTTCATAAGGGTTGACTTGCCAGCGCCGTTGGCGCCGACGACAGCACATATCTCCCCTGTGGAGATTTCAAAATCAACCTTAGAGAGTGCCTTGACGCCGGGGAATTCAATTGAAACGTTCTTTGTTCCTAGCGTAATCTTTTCCATGAGATTTCATCTTTCCTGCAAAGAAGCAAATTCTGTTTGTTGAGGAAGTGCCGGAGCATTCGCTCCGGCGCTTCCCATTGGATGTTTACTTGCCCAAGTCTTTGCGGGCAGTAAAATGCTTAGTGAATAAGGTCTGCGGGCATCCAATCAGTAACGGATAGGTAAGACAGATTGCCATATGTATCAGGTGCTACATCGCCAAGATTTTCAACAGTGGACTCGGGCTTGAGGCTGGAGGCCAAGATAGCAGTGCCGGGGATTTCAACCACGTCAACACTATACTCGCCTGTTGCGGGGTCATAAATCTTGTCATACTCGCCTGCAAGCTGAAGGAGTAACAGACGCATGCCGATCTCGCCGTTTAGGGTCCAGTCGGTGGTACCGGCTGCAGTCCAGATGTCGGGGCGAGCAAGCATGTTGGTAACGTCAACGGGGTCAATGTCAACAGAAGACATGGGCAGAGCCTCGCCATTGGTTCCGTTAAAGTTGTCGTTCTCGAGAATTGCGTTGTAAACGCCCTGGCCGTAGCAGTCATAGTAAGCAATGATAGCGTCTACGTCATCGCGCTTGATGCTCTGGAGGTAAGCGGCTGTAACAGTGTTTGCGGATTCGTTGCTGTCCTGCAGAGGCTGAACCTCACCAACGGTGACGATCTTGCCGGCTGCCTCATACTCCTGCCAACCAACTTCACGACGATCGAAGGGGCTGTTGTAGTTAGGTCCACGCCATACCTTGATTACCCGTGCACCCTCGCCAAACTTCTCAACAACGCCGTCGAGAAGAACGGTTACAAGGCTCTTATCCTGCTGGAACAGTTGGGTAACGCCGTCGATCTTCTTGTACTCGCCGTCTGCATAAAACTGAGTGTCGAAGCAAACAAGCTTAAGGTCGGGATACTGCTCGGTCAGCTCATCAAGGAATACATAAGAGCCGTCCTGGTTGCCGTGGCTGACGAGAAGTCCGTCATAACCGCCGGAAGCGCAGGTGCGAATGGTGTCCTGCCATTTATTAAAGTCGCCATCGCAGAAGAAGAAGTCGAACTGCACGTCAAGTGCTTCGCAAATATCGGCGCAGGAGTCCTTCCACATCTGGAAGATTGTCGCAGAGGGAAGCAGCATTACATATGCTACCTTCTTGCCGGCTACGGGGGACGCTACGGTATCATCAGGTTGAACGTCTTCTTCCGGGGTGTCGTTGTCCGGTGCAGGCTCCTCGGTCCTTGCGCCGCAAGCTGACAGTGCTAGAACCATTACAAGAGCCAGAACAAGTGCAATCAGTTTTCTCATCTTCATCTTTGGTCCTCCTAATAAATTTTATTGCCGCACCCTTTCGGGGTGTAACAACCATGTTTTACTGAAACTCAATGTTCCTTAAGTCGTTGGGATCTATAAGTCTCAGTGCACGAAGCTCGGCATTGGTGGGCTCAGGAGTGTATTTAATTTTGTCATACTTAAGAGAAAATCCTGTGTTCACCGCAACTTCCTCCAGGCTTGAGCTGGGGTGGATACTGTCTAGATATAGTTCGCCGCTTTTCATTTTAAACACGCACAGAGGCGTGACTATTTCACTTACATTGCCAAAGGATGTTATGAAATCAACCTTTTGCACAAAGGTCCTGATGTCGTGCTTGGTGCGCCAAATAATGCCGCGCTTTGCCGTTGGGATAAGTACAGCCGAGCCGGCCCCGCCGGGAAGCCTAACCTTTGGCCTTTTATAATCACCTATTACCGAGGCATTAACGTGCCCGAGATTATCAAACTGCACTCCGCTTAAAAAAGCCACATCCAGTTCTCCGCGCATGGATAAGTCGAAAATGTCCATGAGTGGAAAGGTGCTGGCAGAGCAACGGGTAAGCTCGCCGCCTGCGCTGGTATAGCGCTCAAGCCGCGGCCTTTCCGGGTCAACACCGCCGGGGATGTTAAGGTGCACCGCATTTGGTGCGTGGGTGGCCTTTGCCAGCAGCACAGCTATCATGGGCATATGGGAGGAAACACCGTGGAAAACCCTCTCCCCGTCACCGATAAGCCTTGCCATGGCAAAAATCATGTAGTCGCAGGGTCTAAGCATAGCATCCGCCTCCGATCCTGCCGGTTTTGCGAAGCTTTGCAATTATAAATATGTATTCCCTTAGTTCCGCGGCTGTCTTCAGTTCTTTATATTCGCCTATTTCTCGCTGATTAATGCTGTAGTCCCCCTGGCAGGCGCAGGGTCTTGCTCCTTCAGGAACGTGAACCACAGCGTCCGCCAAAAAGTGCGGGATCTGTGCCATTCCCCGCCTACGAAGGCTTTGGGTGGAAACAAGGTGCTCGGCTGTTACAATTAAGTGCCGGGCAGCCTTCGCCAGCAGCACATCCTCGTACATAGGCTCGCATATATAAGCGTTCCCAAGCTCATCAGCATAATGGGCGTGAACAACTGCCCAATCGGGACGAATGGCCTTTACCACGTTGAGCTTATCGCCGGAGAACGGGTCAGTTACCTGGGCAAAATAATCGTAGGCTTGGGCAAGCTGCGTACCCTTGAGGCCGAAAACCGGCATAAAGGGGATACCATAACTGGCAGCCCTAAGGGCACTTATTACGGTGTAACAGGCATGCTCATTACCCTTAACTATTCCGTCCTGCACCGCCTTACGGTAATTCTGAGCAAGGGAAAACTGTGTTTCAAAACTAACAAATCCTGCGTCCACGCTGCTTACGCAGCCGCCAAGACATAAAGAGTCAATATCCATGCCGCCGGCGGTTTTAACCAAATGGAGGCTTTTCTTCTCCTGCAAAATCAATTCGAACACCGCCGCCATAGGTGCACGGTTGAGGGTGTTGCCTCCCAGACCGAGAACGCAGTTGTCTTCAATTTGCGAAACAGCCTCACCGAGGCTTACAAGCTTTGTTCCCGCCAATGCTTACTCCCCTCTCTATTTCATTTTGCAGCGTTTGCCGCAATATGAACCGCATCCCAAACAGTTGCAAAGGGCGGGGCATAGGCCAAATCCACCATTCCCAGCTCATCGGTGGTCATTCCGTTATGGATTGCAATGGCAAAAATATCGCAGCGAAGCACCGCCCCGCTTTTACCGCCCACATTTGCGCCCAAAAGCTTTCTGGTTTTGGCATCATAAATAAGCTTTATCATAAGTAGTGACTGGCCCGGATAATAGCCCGGATGGTCATAGGTAGCCACCATTTTTGTTTTATAGTCTATGCCAATGCGCCGGGCGTCTTTTTCACTCATGCCGGTCCTGCCCATTTCAATGTCGCAGACCTTTATAGCCGCGCTGCCGAGTGCGCCGCAAAATTCCTCGCTTGCGCCTGTAATGTTTGCTCCCGCTATGCGCCCGCATTTGTTAGCTACAGTTCCCAGCGGGAGAAAAAAGTCCTCCCCTGTCACCTTGTTATAGCAAACCGCACAGTCACCGGCGGCATAAATCCCCGGTAGGGAGCTGCGCATTTGTCTATCAACAAATATTGCGCCGTTATTTGCAAACTTAAGACCCGTGCCCTTCAAAAAATCCGTTGCCGGACGAATTCCGACAGACATGAGGATTATATCCACATCGTAACTGCCCTTTGACGTATGTAATCTGCGACAGTTACCTGTTTCTTCAATTTTTGTCAAAGGCTCTCCTGTGTGAATCTCTACACCCTTGGCTTCAAGCTCCTCCGCCGTCAGCTTTGAAAACTCCGGCTCAAAAGAGTTTAAAATTCTATCACTGCCTTCAATGAGTATGACCTTTTTGCCCAGCGCCAAGAACGCCTCGCACATTTCAACACCCACATAGCCGCCGCCCACCACTGCAAGCTTTTCAACCGCATTGCTCTTAACAATTTCCTTGAAAAAAAGGCCGTCCTCCATGGTGTGTAGGAAAAAAACCCCGGGGTTATCAATACCCTCAACCTGGGGCGCCACAGCGTTACAGCCGCAGGCTATCATAAGCCTATCATATGTATCTTTAAGCTCCGCCCCGTCTGACAGGCGCTTAACGGTGACGGTTTTATTCAGCGCATCAACGGCAGTAACCTGATGCCCTAAAAAGCTCTCAATGCCCATGTCATCAAACTGCTGCTTTGTTCTTGCTATTAGTTTTCCGGGATCAGAGTTAAAGTCGCCCACATAGTAGGGCAGGCCGCAGGCGCCGTAAGACAAAAACGCGCCCCGTTCATACACGGTTACCTTTGCCTCCGGCAACTCCCGCTTTATTTTTGAGGCTGCGGACATTCCCGCCGCAATACCGCCTATAATAACGACCTTTAAAGCTCCTCCGCTCATTTCAACTCCTTAAGTCTCGCAATAACAGCCTTTGTTATCATTTCTACATCACTGTCAGATACGATTTCTTTAACGGGGCTTGAACAGCCGCAGCCGGCCATGTAGCTTGGCGCGCTGTCAATGGGAGAATGAGTGCTTACTACTACATCCTGAGTGTTGGTAGGAACTGCAGCACAGGGGGGTACACCTCCGCTGGTGTAGCCAAGCTTGCGGCGGATCTCCAATAGTTCGCTTACCTGGTCGCAACTTAAGACGTTTGCCTTGCCGATAAGGCTGCCTGTGTACATTATTACTGTGGCATAGTGCTCCATGGACTCAAGGCGATAGAAAGCCTCGGTCAGATCCCTGCCCCAGCTCAATGCTCCGTGGTTACCCAGAAGCACACCGTTAAAGTCTTTGCAGTAAGGGGCGATAGAGTCTGGTATACCTTGGGAGCCGGGAGTTTCGTAATGCACGCAGGGTACTGTACCTAGGTTTACAAGAGCTTCAGGGTAAATAGCCTTGTCAAGACCGATGCCGGCAATTGCAAAGCTGGTACAAACCGGGGGGTGAGCATGAGTTACACCGCCAACATCGGGGTTTTCATTATATATTCTTAGGTGCATTTTAACTTCGGAGGAGGGCTTTAGTCTCCCCGCGGAAACAATTGTGCCATCAAGTTTCATTTTGACAAGTTCATTTTCTTTCATAAAACCCTTGGAAACGCCTGTGGGAGTTGCCCAGATGGTATCATCAGCGACCTTGACGCTTATGTTGCCGTCGTTTGCGGCAACCATGTTTTTTGTGTACATCCTTTTGCCAATTTCAATTATCAATTTTTTGGCTTCAAGATCACTGGGATATTGTCTGTTCATTATATACACTCTCCCATGTAAAATGCTCGTTAATCTTTTGTTAGCTTATCGCGTATTCTGTATTTAAGGTCATTATATTCCTTGCGTTCTCAGAAGTCAACGAGTTTTCAACATATTTTAAAAATTCCAGTGCAAAATATTTCATTTTTTCGTCAAAATGCACAAAATATTTTCGTTGTGCAAAATATATGAAAATTAAAGTCTGTTTTGGTTAAAACCTAAGGTCACCAAATCATTTGTTTTTGACAACGCATATTTTTAACCAAATTTAAAGGCAAAATAATATTTATTTTGCTGTTGACGCAAGAAAATAATACCCATTCTTTAATAATTTGTTAGTATTTAATAGTAGATTTGGGTTTTCCTTTTGTCTTTAAGGCGGCAATAGCAGGCCTTTATAGATTTTATAAAAAAATAAATTTGTGTATTTTTGATTAAACAATTGTAGTTTTAATCTCACATTTGTGCGCTTCTTTATCATGTTTTAAAGCTATTTCCCGACTTCTTTGCCTCTTCATTAATATGCCTTTAAAGGAAATGCTTGTTTTTATTGTTGACAAGCAAAAACAGACAAGCATATAATAACATAAAGTAAAGCTACAATAACAAATGTAAGGAGCGTTTAGCTTGACCTATAAAGATTCTTTAATAACAAAAGTTGCCTGGTACTACTATGTGCAGGGGCTTACACAGCAGAAAATTGCCTCCCTTCTCGGCATTTCGAGACTTAAGGTTATTAAGCTTTTGGAGGAGGCCCGGGAGTTAGGTGTTGTGGAATTCAAACTTCATCGGTGCAGTGAAAGCCGTGTTTCAGTGGAACGTAGTCTTTGCGACATATACAAACTAACCGATGCTTTTGTTGTTCCTACGGATTGCAATCCAGCAAACCGAAACGAGTCCATTGCGAAGGCAGCCGCCATGTATATAAACGACAGCTTCCCGGAATGTGAGGTTATAAACATCGGCTACGGCGACAGCGCAAGCCGTGTGCTGAACAATCTTGCTGAAAGCAGCGACAAGCCAATCTCCTTTGTTTCCCTCACCGGCGGCGTGAACAGCTATCTTCCGAACAAAGTGCGAAAAATCTTTAACGCCAGCCTCTCCCTGATGCCTGCTCCTCTTTATACATCTAATCAAGAATTGGCTGAGGCGCTGCGCCGGGAACCCGCCGTTGCCGACGTTGCCCGCATGTCCAGCCTGTCTGACGTTACCGTTGTGGGTATAGGCGGCATGAACAATGAGGCAACCATTCTAAGCACCGGCATTCTGGGTATGAATGACTTTAACTACCTGCGCATGAAGGGCGCCGTGGGCGACATTTTGTCCCATTTTTACAATGCTGAGGGTAATATTGTAAGTGAGGACTTCGAGCGTCGGCTTATAAGCACCCCGCTGGATTGGCTTGTTCGATGCAAAAACGTGGTGTGCGTTGCAGCAGGCGAGGAAAAGGTAGCCGCCATACGAGCAGCCATGAATAAGTCATACATAAACGTTTTGGTTACAGACCAGGAAACCGCTGATCTGCTGGTAAGCGCCCAGTAAGAAAGTGTGGGCTTTTCTTCCTCCTGCAAAGAACATTTGCTGCGGCAAATACTTTAATATTTAAACTCTTGAAAGGAGAAACACATGAAAAAGCACAGTCGTATCCTCACCCTGGTGCTGGCGGCAGTATTAGTTCTGGCCCTTGCTCTGCCCGTTTCCGCCGCCGTTACAACCAAGCACATGGAAGGCGAAACCGGCATCAACATCTTTATTAACAGCCTGAAGGCCAAAACCACCGATGTTACCGGCAAAGAAGTTGAGGCATTTGCATCCGACGGCACCACCTATGTTCCCATCCGTGCTGTAAGCGAAGCTCTGGGCTATGAGGTAAATTGGGACAGCCCGAGCCGTAGCGTTGTTGTCAGCACCGAGGGCAATAATGCGGACAATGACGCAGCCTATCTTTCCGAATACTTCGGCATTCCCGCCATGAGCGGCACTGTTTCCGTAACCGCCTTTAACGGGGCTCTTTCAAAGCTTGGCGCAACTGCCGCCGAGGTAAACTCCCTTACTCCGGCAACCGCCGCCAAAGCAATTGTTGCGGCTGCAAATATGACCGAGATTGCAAAAACCTACACAGCAGAGGAAGTCGCTGCAGTATGCACCCGTTTGGGCAACATCCCGGCTGCTGACCAGATTTACGTTGCCTGCGCAGTTGATGCAAACCTTATTCCAGCCTATTGCGACTTCAACTCCGCCCTCACCGGAGACACCGCCTCAGTTATTCTTATGAACGCAGCGGAGGCAGCGGGCAAGGCCCGTCGCTTCATCGGCTTTACAGACGATGCGGACATAGCAGCCAGGCTGCAAACCGCCTTCGATAGCTTTACCGTTTTTGATAACGACACCCTTAACAAGTTGGGCACAGAAATAGTATCCTCCGGCGTAACCACCGGCTATAACCTTAAGTATGCCGGTAATGATGCCCGCTTTCTCTCTTTAAACACAATTAAGTACGGACACGATAACATCACCCACGCAATTCAGCTAGTGGAGCTTATTAACCGCAAGGGCCTTGTTGCGAGAGTTCAGCTTGAACCTAAAGTGTCTGTATATGAATACATGCTTGAGTGGAGCGACGGCGTTGTGCCCGATGCCACTCCCACCTACGTTGTAAAACCCATCTCCTCCGATAAGTATGCGGCCTTTGCCGTTGAATATGATTTGCTTCTTGAATTCTCCTGCGCTGCCGACCGCGATGCATTTGACGCAATAATTGAGGCCCACGCAAAGAAGTATGACGATAATCCAGAGCTGACCGGCCTCATTGCCAGTTCCTGGTGGCAGCCTCTTTATAGTACCACCTATGAAATGCGTCAGCCCCAGTATAAGCAGATAAACGATGTGGTTATTAAAAGCGGCGACTACTCTATCCATCCCTTCGCCACCAACGAAGCCAAAGATGCCGTGATAGCAACGGTAAAGGAGCTTGCCCCGGGCCTTAGCTGCGAGCCAATTAAAATTTGGTGCAACGCTGCCTTTTACCGCTACATTACCGGCACCGACCATCAGTAATTTTCCGCATAAAAAGGCCCCGAACAATAAGTTCGGGGCCTTTTTATGTGTAGGTTAAAGCAAATTAATGATAAAGCTGTAGTCCAGTCCCCTATCTGTTTTAAGAAGGTACTTATCATGGATGGGGGCGCCCCAACTGTCATCACCGCCGCAGCCGCTCATTCCGCCGAACAGGGACAGGGCAGTTTTTGTAACATTTGGCAGTTGGTAATGCTTATCCGCCGCTTCAAGCTCATGAGATGTGTAGGGTAAGGCCCTTGCAGAAAAGAGTTCATCAGACTGAACCGACAGTCCCCGTCCACCGTCATTATAAATGCCAAGCTCCCGCAAAAGGGTCTTGTTGCCGCAGTCCTGAATGCGTACATAGAGGTAAAGCTGTTCCGTTATTTTCCCTTCCCCTCTGCCGATTACTGCCGAGCCAAGACGATCCGGGTAGGAATCCGGCTCCATGTTGCCGTACCAGCGAAGGCTTGCATATTCCGGCGGCAGGCAAAGGCTAAGGCCTGCGCAGGGGGCCGTGCCCTGGGCTGGGTCAAGGTGCAACGAGGCTCGGATTGTGTTGTTCTCATAAAACTGTAGGGATATGATAAAGCTCACGGGTGTTTCCGTGCAACAAACCTGAAAATGCGAACGAACCGTTGCTGTTTCTTCATCAATTTCAATTTTCCAGCAATCGGCATAGAGGCTGGCAATTTTCCAATGTCCCCAGTTAAGGGCGGATTTAAACCCATTGTCGTTATCCGTGGGTGCGCGCCAGAAATCAGCCGTTAACGGGGCCCGGAGCAGCTCCTCCCCTCCGTTTTTTATGGAGTATAGAAGACCTGTGGAGCGGGAAATCATAGCGGTGGAAGCTTTCATCTTTATGCCGATGTTGCAGTCTCCCAATATAAGTCTTGCAGGGCTTGCACTATTTTCCACCGGCTTTCTCTCGCGCAAAACTCCCTCACCAAAGGCCAGCTCAAATCCGGCCGGAGCAAAGTCATTATCAGACTTTAGCCTTGCCGAGCAGGACAAGATAAGCTCCCCGTCAAATCCTTCAAAATCTACCGGCACAGGAAACTCAGCGCTTTCTCCCCCTTTAATGCAGGCCTCAAACTCTCCGGCTTTTATCTCACGTCCGTCGCGCTTGAGAGCCCAGCGGAAATACACATCTCCGCTGTCTGCAAAAAGGCGTTCGTTTTCAATGTGTATACCTTCCCTGTCGCAGTTAATAACAAAGGGCTGATACTGCGCCTTAACCTCGCGACTTTTTGCGGTTTCAGAGTGATCGGAGGCAAAAATGCCGTTACAACAGAAAATTCCGTCTGTAGGCCTGTCTCCAAAATCGCCTCCACAAACAAAGCGGCTGCCATATTCGTCCTTCACTCGTACTCCCTGGTCGGCAAAGTCCCAAATAAATCCGCCCTGATACTTGGGGTATTTCTTTGCAAGCGCCACATATTCGTCCATATTTCCTAAAGAGGAGCCCATGGCATGGCAGTATTCGCAAAGGACAAAGGGCTTCTCGGGATCGGAATTAAGGTATTCCTCAATTTCTTCCACCCGCTCGTACATGCGGCTTTCCATATCACTGGTGCCATTGTAGCGCCTATCCATGAAAACGCCCTCGTAGTGCACAAGGCGGGAGGGGTCACGTTGTCTGTAATACTCCGATAGCTGGTACATGATACTGCCGCCGTAGCTTTCGTTGCCGCAGGACCAGATGAGAACGCAGGGGTGGTTTTTGTCCCGCTCCACCATGCTCTCGCCCCTGTCCAGAATTGCACCCCTCCAGCGCTCATCATCATTGGGAACGATATTGGGGCTTTCATCCTGCACCATACCCATTATCATCCACGAACCGTGGGTTTCAATGTTGGCCTCGTCTATGACATAAAAGCCGTATTTATCACAAAGGCGATAAAACGCACTGTTGTTGGGATAGTGCGAGGTGCGGATTGCGTTTACGTTTATGCGCTTAAGGGCGATAAGGTCGCGCTCTATATCTTCGGCATTTATTGCCCTACCCTTATCACAGTTAAATTCGTGGCGGTTTATGCCTTTAAAGACGATGCGCTTGCCGTTAATGCACATTAATCCGTCTTTAATCTCAAAGCGGCGAAAACCTACAGGCTCTTTAACGCCGCATAAAAACCCATCTTTTTCGTCAAATATTCTTATTTCTGCATCATAAAGGTTTGGCTCCTCGGCACTCCAAAGCTTGGGAGCGGTTATGCATGTTTGAAGTTCCAGCTCCTTTTGGCCTTCCGATAGCTCTGCAAAGCAGAGAGTCTTCTCTCCGTTTAAAAGAAGCTCCACCCGAACCCGGCGGGCCCTGTCGGAGCTGAGGCGAAGCCTGGCAGAAAGCGTTCCTGCGGAAAAGTCAGCCTTGGGTTCAGCCTTGAGCTGAGCGTCCTCAATGTGGACGCTTTCCACGGCATAGACACTTACATCTCTAAAAAGCCCCGAAAAGCGCCAAAAGTCCTGATCCTCCATCCAGCTTCCGCTGCACCAGCGGGCAACGAGCAAAGCAAGACGGTTCTCACCACCCAGATGCTTCGTTAGGTCAAATTCGGCAGGCGTAAAGCTATCCTCACTATATCCCACGTATTCGCCGTTTAGGTAGACAAAGCAACAGCTCTCAACTCCGTCCAGCTTAAGGCGGACTTTTTTCCCCGAAAAACCCTCCGGAAAATCCAAGTTCTTTACATAAAGGCAACATGAATTTTTTTCCATTGGTATTTGCGGCGGAGTGAGCTTTTCAATACCGTCCCAAGGATACTGAGTGTTCACATACTGCATATAGTCAAAGCCCTGAAGCTGGATATGTCCGGGTACACTGATCTTATTCGGCAACTGACCGCTTGAAACTAAGGAAAGGTCAATATCCTCAGGCCTTTCAAAGCATGCAAAATCCCACTGTCCGTTTAAAAGCAGAGGCTGAAGATATTTTCCGTCCCCACCCACATAGCGGCAATCAGCATGGGCGGGGAGCCGGTTTTGATTAAAAATCTCAGGATCACTTAAAATTTTAATAATGTCCGATGTGTTTTGTTTCATACATAAATAATTCCTTGCTTTATTTATTGTTTCACCGAGCCAAGCATGCCCTGAACGAACTGCTTCTGAAAGGCTAAAAATACTATTATTATGGGAAGAGTGGACAAAACGATGGCAAGCATTATAACCCCGTACTCCGGCGTGTAGGAGGAGCTCATCATGGAAATAAGCAGGGTTGTGGTCTTGGTCTCGTTACTCTGCAAAACAATGAGCGGCCAGAGATAGGCGTTCCAACTAGTCATAAAGGAGTATATAGCCGCCGCGGCAAAGGTGGGCTTTATGCTGGGCAAGAAGATGCTAAAATAGATGCGAAGCTCCCCTGCTCCGTCCACCCGTGCGGCCTGAATGATCTCCTTGGGGTAGTTCACGAAGCTCTGCCGGAAAAAGAAGATCATAAACACGCTGGAGATAGAAACGATAATGACCGCAAAATGAGTGTCCAGCAGGCGGGCAGCAGCCATAATTTTAAACAGCGGTATCATCAGCGTTGCAAAGGGCACCATCATGGTAAGCATGAAGAAAGAATAAACTCTTTCCTTGCCCTTTGTCTGGTACATCTGAAATCCGTAGGCCGCAAGGCCGGTGACAAAAAGCGTGCCGATTACTGTTATAGCGCTTATTTTAAGGGAGTTTAGCAGCACATGGGTCATGTCATATTTCTGAAAAAGAGTCTGCACATTTTGGGAGAGCATGGTTCCAAAGCTTAGCTTTCCCTGCAAAATATCCAATGAGCTGTTAGTGGCTCCGATTATCATCCACACAAAGGGAAAAATCGAAAATAACGACACGAAAATTAAAAACAGATATTTATAAATTCTGCCGATTTTTGAGCCTCCTGGCATTATTTTGCACCTACCTTTCTCCCCTTAGAGCGTTTAAGCTTGGCCGCGTCCTTTTGCTCATCTGTCCGGCCCAACCTGAACTGAATGAGGGAGAGTACCGCGATGATTATTACTATCATGTAGGAGATGGTCGCTGCGTAGCCAAAGTTGGGGACATACTTAAAGCAGATGTTATATATGTACACACTAAGGGTCATAAAGCAGTTGTCCGGCCCCATGGTTGCGGCGGTTACGCCACTTTGGGATAGGTTCATTGGCTCGTCGAACAATTGCAGGGTACCTATTGTGGACATTACCGTTGTAAAAAGTATCATCGGTTTTAGCTGGGGCAGGGTAATTTTAAAGAATGTCTGTACCTTGCTCGCCCCGTCTATGGTGGCCGCCTCGTACATATCTTCGGATATATTTTGCATAGCGGAGAGGTAAAACACCATGTTATAGCCCGTCCAACGCCAGACCATGGCGATAATAAGTACCGTGGTTGCAAGTCCGGGCTTTGTCATCCACTCCAGCGGCAGCTCAATAAGGCCTAATTTAAGCAGAACGTCGTTGACCAGTCCGTCATAGGAAAAAATCATTTTGAAAAGTATTGTGTAAGCAATAAGGGAGGTTACCGCCGGAAGGAAAATTGCCGTGCGGAAAAGCCCTCGCCCTTTAAGGTGCTTGTCGTTGAGCATGCTTGCCAGCACCAGCGCCGTTGCCAGCATGATAGGCACCTGTATTAAAAGAATGCGTCCTGTGTTCTTAAGGGCCAGCCAGAACATGGGGTCGTTTATCATTCGTTTGTAGTTTGCAATGCCGGAAAAATTGGAGACAATGCCCTTTGTGGTCGTAAAGGATAGATAAAGAGAATATAAGACCGGATAGACCAGAAATACCGCCAGCAAAATTGCCGACAGTGCAATAAACAGCCAGCCGATGCGGTTTAGCTTTCTTTCCATAAGCGTCGCACTCCTGTTAAAAAAGGGCGCTATCGGTAAGGTAGCGCCCTCAAACTAAAGCAGAGCCTTTGCGCTGCTTATCCGTAAGTTACTGAATAGAATTTTCCAGTTGGGCCTGGGCAGCGGCAATTGCCTGGTCAAGGGTCATGGTGCCGGCAATATAGGCATCCATCTGAGCCATGATAGCGGAGTCTGCCTCGTAGGTGTAGCTGCCGTAGTTAATGGTGGGTATCTCACTCATCCAAGCGCTCAGGTCCTCATAAATGGCCTTTCCGCCGAAGAACTCGTCGGGGGTGGAATAGGCTTCGCCCTCAGAGGCGGGTAGCCATGTGCCGATAGCGCCGTTATTCATTAGAATGGTCTGATAAAATTCATTATCCGCAGCGTAGATTGCCTTCATAAACTCGATGGCTGCATCGCGGTTTGCTGAATTTTCAAGGGTATACCAGCTAGAGCCGCCGAGGTTTGTGGAGTGCTTCCCCTGAACTGTTGAAAGCTTGGGAACGGGGGCAACAGCCCAAAGGCCGCTCTGGTCTGCCGGGGCCTTAACCGTGCCGATAATCCAGCAGCCGCTGGTAACGGAAGCAGCCTCGCCGCTATTAAACGCAGCGCACCACTCGTCCCAGCCGGAAACGGGCTTTGCAATACCGGAATCAACGATTTCCTTGTAAATGGTCATAGCCTCGGCCAGAGCCTTGCTGTCGGCAAGGGCGGGCTCACCGGCTTCGTTAAAGTACCACTCTCCGGCAGACTGGAGCATAATTCTCATTATGCCGCCATCGACCTTGTCGAAGCTAAGCAGATACTTGCCAGTTTTTTCCTTTACAGCCTTGCCAATTTCAATAAACTGATCCCATGTGATGTCAGCAAGATCCTCCTCAGTGTAGCCGGCCTCTTCAAGAATGTCGGTGCGATAGAAGAAGCCCGCAACGCCGGAGTCGAAGGGAACGCCGTAGGTTTTGCCATCAACAGTCATAAGCTCGGTTTTGTAGGCTGCAAACTCGTCATAGTTAAAGCTGCTGGTGAGGTCTGCAAACATTCCGGGATAGCTTGTGAGGTACTTTTGAGCGTTGTAGTCCTCGATAAGTACGATCTCCGGCAGGCCCTCGGAGGTCTGAGCGGCAAGAGTGGTGTGAAGCTTCTGTTCCACATCAGCCTTTGCCATCTCAATAATCTCCACCTTCACGTCGGGGTTGACGGCTTTGTAAGCCTCAGCAGCGGCGTTCATGATGGAAATGTTGAAGTTGGGGTCCCATGCCCATACGGTGATGGTTGTCGCTTCACCGGTGGGGTCCTGTGTGGGAACGTCAGACTCTCCGGGTGTCTCGGTTTGAGAGGGAGAGCAACCTGCAAAAATTGCTACGCACAGAACCATTGCAAGAATAAGAGCTAAATACTTTTTCATCGTATCCTCCTCATATTTTAGACAGACTTGCGTCTGTCCTTATTAATTATAGCATAGCACTTGAGTAAATTTGATGTCAACGATTTAGTAAACGTTTACTTAACAGAAATATCTAGGGACCTTTAGTAAACTATGCACAAACATTTAACCGATATGCGGCAAAAGGCCCCCGTCCACTGGACAAGCCGCATAAAAAAGGTTAAAATACTAACGTTCATCTGGCTAGTAAATGTATGGGAGGAGCAAATGGCAACTATCAAATCCATAGCGGAGGCCGCCGGCGTTTCGCCCGCTACTGTTTCAAGAGTTTTAAACCACGACCCTACCATAAGCGTAAGTGTTGAGACAAAGCTGCGCATCTTCGATACTGCAGAGCAACTGGACTATGTGAAAAAAAAGCCCTCCGCAGCCAAGACCGAGAGGCTCAGCATCGCCATTGCAGACTGGTATAGTGAATCAGACTTGGCTGAGGACCCCTATTACCTCTACCTTATGACAGCGGCGGAAACCTACTGCATGGCAAACAACATCAACACCTATAAGCTTTTCAACATAAACGGCACATATACCGGCACCGTTGACCTTATACCCGATGGGCTCATTGCCATAGGCAAGTTTCCCATGGAGGAGGTATCCCAGCTCTCACAACTCACTGAAAATATCATTTTTCTTGACTCCGCCCCGGACGACAGTCTTTACAGCAGCGTTATCATTAACACCGAACTTGGTACGGCTCAGGCCATGGATTACCTTTATGATTTGGGCCACCGCCGCATTGGTTTCGTGGGTGGTGAGGTACTGGGTGACCGACGGGAGAAGACCCTTGATCGCCGCAGGGACGCATACAATGCATTTATGAAGTCCCATGGGATTTTTGACGAGGCCCTCATTTTTGAGGGTGAACGGCTAAGCTATAGCGAGGGCTGCCGCATGGCCCAGAAAATTTCTGACATGGACCATCCGCCTACGGCCCTTTTTGTTGCAAATGACACAATGGCAACGGGGGTTTTGTCCACCTTAAGCAGCCACAGCATCAGGGTTCCGGAGGATATAAGCATCGTCGGATTTAACGACCTTGCCTCGGTGCAGCACCTTAACCCGCCGCTGACAACGGTACATATCGAGATTGACGATATAGCCGCCATCGCAGTGGAGGCTTTGTGCTCCCGGGCCAAAGGCAGCCGCCTTGCCCCCACAAAGACCTTTATTTCCACTTATCTCAACGTGAGAAAAAGCTGTTGCGCGCCAAGGAAATGATGTATAATAAAAATAACTTTAGTTTGGCTTTTACGGGCTCGTCCCGTTTAGCATAAATATAGGGTCTCTCGGGCGACTCCATCCCTATCGCCCCAGTAACCCGAAAGAAGGAGGACTTCCCCGCCTCGACCGGCGGTGCGGCAGTGTGGAGACCTGCCGTAAAGCCCCTGCGGTTACGCTCCGCTTGGGCAAGGCGACCTTTGCGGTGGCATTGGCGCCACGGTCAGAATACATGGCAACAGTATCATTAAAGCGACTTAAAAAGGTCTACGAGGGCAATGTAACCGCTGTTTACGATTTTAATCTTGAAATCGCAGACAAGGAATTTATCGTTCTCGTCGGTCCTTCGGGCTGCGGAAAATCTACCACCCTGCGCATGGTTGCAGGCCTGGAGGAAATCACCGAGGGCGAGCTTCGCATAGGCGATAAGCTTATGAACGACGTAGCGCCGAAGGACAGAGACATTGCGATGGTCTTTCAAAACTATGCTCTCTATCCACACATGACGGTTTACGAAAACATGGCTTTCGCCCTAAAGCTTCGCAAAACCCCAAAAAAGGAAATTGACCGCAAGGTAAACGAGGCAGCGGGAATACTCGGCATTACCGAGCTTCTGCAAAGAAAACCCAAGGCGCTCTCCGGCGGACAGCGCCAGCGTGTTGCCATAGGCCGTGCAATAGTCCGCGAGCCGAAGGTCTTCCTTATGGATGAGCCCCTTTCAAACCTTGATGCAAAACTAAGAAACCAAATGCGCGCCGAGATAATCAAGCTCCGCCAACGCATTGATACCACATTTATATACGTTACCCACGACCAGACTGAGGCCATGACCCTTGGCGACCGTATCGTAATCATGAAAGATGGCCTTATAATGCAAATCGGCACCCCGCAGGAGGTGTTCGGCCACCCGGCAAACATTTTCGTGGCCGGCTTTATCGGCACACCGCAGATGAACTTCTTTGATGCGAACCTCAAAAGGGACGGCAGCGGCTATTATGTAGATGTCTGCGGCGCAAAGGTTTCTGTTGCTGAGTCCAAGGCCAAAAGGCTTGCGGAAAACAACATATCAGATATGCCCGTCACTCTTGGTATTCGTCCGGAGCACATAGGCATCGCATCCTCTGATGCTCCCTCCGCCATAGACGGTGTTTTAACCGTTTCCGAAATGATGGGCAGCGAGTATAACCTTCACGTAACTACAGGCGAGAATGACGTGGTGCTGCGCGTTTCTACCATGGATATGCCCAAAGAGCTTTCCTCAGGCGCCCGCTTTGATACTCCCATCAAATACGTTTTCCATCCAGAGAATATGCATTTGTTTAATAAGGAAACGGAGAAAAACCTTATTTAAGCATGGAAATGATGTTCCATTTGATTGACATTGGCTTACAATTCTCATATACTTGCATAGGGTGACGGGCAGACCCCGTCACCCTAATTTTTTGAAAGAAGGACGGAAAAATGCTTTTTGGTGACCCCTCAAATAAAGCGGCAGCGGACGCCGCTCTGGCCGCCGTCCGTGACCCCGCAAACTTTAACTGGACAACCATATTCTTCCTGGCCGTTGTGATCATTATCTACATAAGCGAGTACAAAAAGGGCGAGCACAACGCAATCGCAGCCGCAGTTGCCTTATACAGCGTTCACTGGTTTTACGAAATATGCAACGCGATTATCTGTCACTTCACAGGCTACGCACTATGGACAGTATCCGCAGAGAGCAGCAGCTTCATTCTCCTTATAGGCGTTAGTGTTGAGCTTAGCCTTATGTTTGCCATTGCGGGCTTTACCTCAAAATTGCTGCCCGAAGATAAGGACATGAGGATCTTGGGTATTAACAACCGCATCGTATTCGCCATAGGCAGCGCACTGCTGTTTTCCGTAATCGAAATTTTCCTTGCGTGGACTCCGGCATTTATCTGGGTATACAAATGCTGGGGCGCTATTCCAGTTTTCATCACCACCTATATCCCCTTCTTCCTTGCAAGCTACCTTATCTATGACAAGCCACGCAGAATCCAAAAGCGCTTTATTGTGACAATGGTTCTTATAAACATCGCACTTCTGGTAATACTTCTGCCCCTGGGAATAATCTGACCTTGAAATCAGCCCGCTCCCATCCTTTGCGACGGGAGCGGCTTTTTGTGCATTTTTTGTGCATATTGAAGAAAAAAATAAATATTATCTATTGACAGGGTATCGGTCTTGCTTTATAATGCATATAATTAAACGAGAAACCGTTGAGTCAGAGTAGTAGCTTTACGCTCAGCCTTAAAGAGAGTTGCGGGTGGTGTGATCGCGGCAGGACAGCGTTTTGTGAATGGACTGATGAGGGCAGACGAAAGCCATTATGGCAAGTAGCAACTGACGGGAGTCCGGATCCGTTATCAACCCGGCATGTTTTATATATGAAACGTGAAGCGAGCGGGCGCAATTTGCGTCAACTTGGGTGGTACCGCAGGATTTTAGTCTTGTCCCAATTGGGGCAGGGCTTTTTTTATTTGGAGGTTTTTATGAAGTATTTAGCAAAAAAGAAGCGATGGCGAGCCTAGCTTGTAATCAGAGAAAACAAAAACTATAATAATAAAAGGAGAAAAACTATGAATAAATTATTTAGCATCGTATTGGCACTTGCAATGGTTCTTGCTCTCGCCGCTTGCGGCACACAAACTCAGGATGACCCCACTAAAGACGGACCTTACCTTATCGGCATCTCCCAGTACGGCGAGCACCCCTCACTTGATAACTGCCGCATGGGCTTCCTTGAAGGACTTGCCGAGGCTGGCCTTGTAGAGGGCGAAGACTTCACTGTTGATTATCAGAACGCAGGCTTTGACGACAACATAGCCACTCAGATAGGCCAGAGCTTTTCCGCAGGAAATGTAGACCTTATGTGCGCCATAGCAACCAACTCTGCCACCGCCTGCTTTGCCGCCGCCGAGGACAAAGACATTCCCGTTATTTTTACCGCCATCACAGACCCGGTTAAGGCACACCTTGACAGTGGAAATGTTACCGGCACCAGCGATAAGCTTCCCGTTGAGGCCCAGCTTGATCTTATACGCAAATTGCAGCCGGATGCCAAGACCATTGGCATCATCTACACCACTTCAGAGCCCAACTCCGTTTCCGCCATTGCCGAATACCAGGAAAAGGCCGCCGACTTCGGCTTTGAAATTGACGCAATTGGTGTAACAGCCCAAAGCGAGGTAACCCAGGCTGCCGACACTCTTATTTCCCACGGTGTCGATTGTTTTTCAAACCTTACCGATAACAACGTTGTAGGCGTTTTAGCCTCTGTCCTTGAAAAGACAAACACCGAGGGCATCCCCGTCTACGGCTCCGAGGTTGAGCAGGTAAAGAACGGCTGCGCCGCCGCTGCCGGAATTGACTATATTAAGCTTGGCCGTAAAACCGGCAATATGGCAGCAAGGGTATTAAAGGGCGAGGTCACCTGTGAAGAACTTCCCTTTGAAACTATCGCTGAATACGGTGTTTACGTTAACTCCGATGCCTGTGCCGATGCTAACATCACTCTACCCGAGGAAATCTCTAAAATAGCAATTGAGTCCTCTACTCTTTAATTAGTAAAAAAATAGAGTATAATTAAGGCATCCGGAGAAAACACTCTCCGGATGCCACCAGTATTTTTTAATCTTTCATGGAGGTGCGCGCCATGCTTGACCTTGTCGTAAGCACGATAACTCAGGGTCTTATATACGCTCTAATCTCTTTTGGCGTATTTATAACCTATTCTATCCTAGACTTTCCGGACCTAACCACTGACGGCTCCTTCCCTTTGGGTGCGGCCGTCACAGCCGTTTTACTTACCAACGGCTGCAACCCCTATCTGTCTTTGATTATTTCTGTTGCCGCGGGCGCCCTTGCAGGGCTGTTCACAGGCTTTATGCACGTCCGCCTTCATGTGCGGGACCTACTGGCCGGCATTATCACCATGACGGCGCTTTTCTCCATAAATCTTCAAATAGGCGGCTCTAACCTTGTTATTGATCGGGCAACAGACACCATCTTCACCGCCGCCCCCACCATGACCTTTTTCGGTGGCATGTCACTGCTTCACCGCAAGCTGCTGGTGTCTCTGGTGCTTATCGTACTTGTTAAGCTTATTCTCGACCTTTACTTTAAAACCAAGTCCGGTTTGTTGCTCCGTGCTGTGGGTGACAACCAGACCCTTGTAACAGCTCTGGCCAAGGACAAAGGAAATATGAAGATTTTGGGTCTTGTTATTGCCAACGGCATGGTTGCCCTTGCAGGCAGTATCGTCTGCCAGGAGCAAAGGAGCTTTTCCGCCACCATGGGTACCGGCCAGGTAGTCTTCGGCCTTGCAACGGTCATTATCGGTATCACGCTTTTCAGGCGGCTAAGCTTTGTTAAGGGCACCACCGCCGTAATCATAGGCAGCATTCTTTACAAGGCATTTATTGCTCTGGCGCTGAACCTCGGCCTTCCCGCGAACCTGTTAAAGCTTATAACCGCAGTGCTGTTTTTGCTGGTGCTGGTTTTCTCCGGGCGCAAGGGGGAGGAGATTATTCATGCTTGAAGTTAAAGGTATTACAAAAATCTATAACCCCGGCACCGTAACGGAAATGAAACTGTTTGATAATTTCAATCTTTCTGTTGGCAATGGGGAATTTGTCTCTGTAATCGGATCAAACGGCAGCGGCAAAACCAGCCTTTTGAACATTATCTGCGGAAGCATACCCATAGACTCAGGCGACGTGCTTATTGGCGGAGAGAGCATTACAAAAGAGAAAGACTATATCCGCTGCCGGCTCATAGGCCGTGTTTACCAAAATCCCGCCCTCGGCACCTGTCCGAACCTTACTATGCTTGAAAACCTTTCTCTTGCAGATAATAAGGGCAAGCCCTTTGGACTTAAATCCGGCGTTAATAAAAGCCGCATTCCTTACTACATCGAGCAGTTGGCCTCTCTGAACCTGGGTCTTGAGGATAAGCTCAAGGTGAAGATGGGCTCCCTTTCCGGAGGTCAGCGTCAGGCAGTTGCCCTGCTTATGGCAACCATGACCCCGCTTAAGTTTCTCATACTTGACGAGCACACCGCCGCTCTCGACCCCAAAACCGCCGAGATAATCATGGCGATGACTAATAAGCTAGTCATGGAAAAGCAGCTTACCGCCATAATGGTAACCCATAACCTCCGATATGCCGTGGAATACGGCAGCCGCTTAATTATGATGGACAGCGGAAATATCGTTCTGGACAAGAAGGGTGAAAGCAAAAAAGCCCTCACCACCGATGAGGTGCTTGCCCAGTTTAATAAAATAAGCATAGGAAGCTAAGTAAAAATTGCGTCCCCACAGCATGGCTGAGGGGACGCAATTTTTATGTATTATATTTAAGAAACGAGCTCCGGCACTTCCTTAGGATTCTTGTTCTGCCAGATGCACCAAAGAGTTACGGATACAATGACTACCACTCCACCCACCAATGCAAATATTCCCGGCGCTTCCCCGTCAAAGAGAAACACCCAAACGGGATTTAAAAGGGGCTCCACCGCGCCAAGGAGAGAGCAGGCCAGCGGGGGGCAGTTTTTTGAGGATAGCACCAGCAATATGTAAGGTATTCCAAGCTGCACCACACCCAAGGCCAGCACACACAGCACCGGCGTAATAGAAATCGGCGTGTCTGTAAAGAAAGCGAAGGGGATTCCCACAACGGCTGTAAACAGATGGCCCAGTAACATACCGCCCATTTTTGTTTCCTCGTCGGCCCTGCCAACGGACAGATACATGCCGCCCATAGAGGCTCCCGCTAGAATTGCCACGCAGTTGCCCAAAATAAAGCCCGGCTGAAGTTGGTCAAAGAAAAACAGCGCAATGCCCGCCAGTGTAAAGAGCACAGCGAGCCCATCGGCCCGGCGAAAGCGCTCCTTGAAAAGTATTGATGAATACAGCATAAGAAAAACCGGCGCTGTAAACTGTAAAACTATGGCGTTTGCCGCCGTGGTTAGCTTATTTGACACTACGAAAGCCAAAAAGGTCATGGACATAAGTGCCCCGTTAATAACCGCCTGCTTCCCGAATTTGAAGGGGGTTTTGCTGGCCTTAAGATATACTAAAACAACCAAGGCAGCAATAGCGCTGCGAAAGCCCGCAATAGTGAACGGATTCCAGGGCGTGAGCTTTATGAAAATCCCCGCAATTGACCAAAGAGTCGCACAGAGAAGCATTTGCATAATTGCTTTGTTCTTATCATTCATACTACTTTTCCTTCCATGTTTGAGGTATAAAGAGCATAAGCACTGGGAAAATCTCAAGCCTGCCAAATAGCATAGACAATGACAGCACAAATTTGCTCAAATAGCTGAATACTGAGTAATTTCCTATGGCGCCTACCAAATCCAGTCCCGGGCCTATGTTGTTAAAGCAAGCGAAAACCGAGGTTACTGTGGTTTCCAGCGAAAAATTATCCAAGGACACCAGTAAAATCGACGCTCCCATCAGCAGCCAGTAGGCCGTCACATAGGCACTGGTGGTGCGAATAACACTGTCCTCGACCATAGCCCCATCCATTTTTACAACACGCAAAGCCCGGGGGTGAAGGACCTTTTGCACAGCATTTTTCAGAGATTTGCAAAGAATTAGAACCCGTGCAACCTTCATTCCACCGCCAGTGGAGCCGGCCGATGCACCGATTACCATGAGCAGCACCAGCAAAATTCGGGAAAACTGCGGCCAAAGATTAAAGTCCGTAGTGCAAAGGCCTGTGGTGGTCATAATGGAACTTACCTGAAAATAGCTATGGTGCAGCGCATCCCGAATATTCCCGTAAAGGGGCAGTATATTTATGGCTATAAGGAGGGTTGCCGAGGCCATTAAGCCTAGATATGTCCTAAGCTCTTCATTTTTTACTGCGTCCCTAAACTGCCTTAAAAGCAGCATATTATAAATAGAAAAGTTCACTCCGAACAGCATCATAAAAACTGCTACAACTGTTTGCAGATAGTAGCTGTCGTATGCCGCCATGCTGGCATTGGTGATAGCAAAGCCTCCGGTGCCGGCCGTGCTGAAGGAAATGTTCACCGCGTCAAAAAGCGGCATACCCCCCAGAAGAAGCACGGCTATCTCCATAACCGTCAAACCGGAATACATAACGTACAAAATAGTGACGCTATGTCGAAGCTTTGGTGCCAGCTTCCCAACAACAGGCCCGGGGCTTTCCGCCCGAAGAATGTGCAACATATCACCCTTGCCCCGACCGCCGTTGGGAACAATAATAAGCATGAAAACCAAAACGCCCATGCCGCCCAACCAGTTAGTAAAGCTGCGCCAGTAAAGTATGCCCATGGGCAGAGCTTCAACATCGCCCACCACTGTAGACCCTGTGGTGGTAAACCCGCTGACGGTCTCAAACCATGCGTCCATAAAGTGAGGAATGCTACCGGAAAACACAAAGGGCAGTGCCCCGAAAACGCTGAGCACTATCCATGAAAAAGCTACAATAACAATGCCGTCTCTGGCATATATTTTCCGCTCTCCCTTGGTGCGGAATAGCATAAATGGTGTGCAGGCCACCATAATTGCCATTGTAATGGAAAAAGCCTTGACAGTTGCTTGCTCCCCATTGATAAAGGAAATTATTAGAGGCGGCAGCATAAAAGCCGCTTCTATCCAAAGCAAATGCCCCAAAAAGAAGCGAATTGATTTGTTGTTCATCAGAAGGAACCCTCCACAAAAATGTCGTTAAGACTAATAAGCGGTGTTCCTGTTTCTACTACTATTACCACCGTGTCGCCCTTTTTCAGACACTCGTTACCATCCGGCAGCAGCACCTGACCGGCCCGAGCAATGGAAGCGACAAGGGCGTCCTTTCGTATGCGCAGGGATTTGAGTGGCACATTAAGGTGCTTGGTGGTTTCCGTAACCAAAAATTCACAAGCCTCGGCCCTACCGCCGGCAATCCTGTGCAGCGACAGCATGGCTCCGTTTCCTGAGCTGTCCATGGCTCTGACATAGCGCACAATCTCGTTTGCCGTAACAAGCTTGGGGCTAATAATCGTGTCACTGCTTCGGTCCATGAGAACAGCAGCAAACTCCGTTCGGCTAAGCTTTGTAACAGTTTTTTTAACACCCACATAGTCAGCATACATAGAGGTGATTATGTTCTGCTCGTCTATGCCCGTAAGGGAAACCAGCGCATCCATACGGGTAAGACCCTCCTCCAAAAGTACGCTTTGCTCGCTCCCATCGTCATTGATTATGAGTGCTGATGGCAGTTCTGCTGAAAGCGTAAGGCAGCGTTCGGGGTTTTTTTCGATTATCTTCACCGACACACGGGACTGAATCAGCATTTTTGCCAAAAACATCGCAATGCGGCTGCCGCCAACTATCATAACATTATGAACCTTCGGGTGGGCAATTCCCGCATTTTTCAGCATTGTGGGTATGCTCTGGGCGGCAATAGCGATAGTGATTTTATCCCCCCGGCACAAGGTAAAGCTGCCGCGTGGTATGGTTGTTTGCCCATCGCGCTCCACGGCGCAAACAAGCAGCTTTGTGTTGAGGTTGGAGGCAATCTGCATTAAGGACTGATTGCAAAAAACGCTGTTTTCTTCTATTTTTAACTCCAGCAACTCCACTCTGCCCTTAGCAAAGGTATCTCTTGTTATGAAGGACGGGGTTTGCAGCAGCCTGTATATTTCATGGGCAGTGGCTCTTTCCGGATTAATACTCATGGAAAGACGCAAATCTTCCTTAATTATGCGGGTCATTCGCTCATTTTCTTCGTTACGGACCCTGGCTATTGTGTTTTTGCAGCCCAGCTTCTTTGCCAGAATGCAGCAGAGAAGGTTTACCTCGTCCGTGGGTGTAACGGCAATAAGCAAGTCGTTCTCACCAACTCCGGCGGTCTTTTGAATAATTGGGTCGCCTCCGTTGCCGGCAAGAGTCATAACGTCCAGCATGTTCTGTGCCTTTTGAAGCACCTCTATGTCGTTATCCACAACAGTAATATCATTAGACTCCTTGGAAAGCTGCTCTGCAAGGGCGTAGCCGACTTTGCCGCAGCCGATGATAACAATTTTCATAATTGTATTATCTCCCCAAATGAAATATTGGAATTATAACATTCCGAGCAGTGCTTAGCAAGAGACAACATACCCAAGCCGTGTTGCAAAAAGGCACACTTCTTTGAGAATTAAAGCACTTAAATGCCCACGGCCAGATTTATTTTTCCTACATTAGAGCATTCTAGCACAGTACGCCGCAAAACGCCACATAGAGCATCGCTCTTTTAGATATTTAACATACTTTTAACTATACGCTTTAAATAGCCGTTGAATATGACACCCGCTCGTAATATAATGAAATAAACTATTTAGGAGTGTGAAGAAAATGCCATTTCTGCTAAAGAACGCAAAAATATATAACGGCACTGGAAGCGAGCCGTTTTTCGGCGATGTTCTTCTTGAGGACGACAAGATCACACAGGTAGGCACAGCTCTGGAAGCACCGGCAGCTCAGATAATTGACCTGGGGGGGCTTTGCCTATCCCCTGGCTTTATTGATGCCCATTCTCACAACGATTGGTTCGCCATAAAAAAGGAGCCCCTTAAATACTTCGAGCCCTTTATACGCCAGGGCATAAGCTCCTTTGTGGCAGGAAACTGTGGGCTTTCCGCCGTGGGCTTTTCGGAAGACAGCAAGCACATAGACGCTGTAGGCGCCGGCCTTTTCCACTTTGACGAGCTTACCGGCCAATATGGCAGAGTTTCTGATTTCTTTAACGCTATTGATGGCAAAATGCCCTGCAACCTTGCCACCTGCCTTGGCAACTGCTCCGCCCGGGCCAGCGTAGCCGGAAACGAAAACCGACCCCTCAATGACAGAGAACTTAAGGAAATGCTGGATATTATGGAGCAGGGCTTAAAGGATGGCGCCTGCGGTCTGTCCTTGGGTTTGATGTATGAGCCGGGGATTTACGCGCCTACGGACGAACTTAAAGAAATCGCCCACCTTTGCGAAAAATATAACCGTCCCCTAACCGTTCATCCAAGGGCATGCAGCGCCGTTTCCATGTCCTATCCCCAGCTTCTGGGCCGTCCCCACCTTCTACGGGCCCTTGACGAGCTTGTGGATATTACTAAGGGTACCAAAACCAAGCTCCAATACTCTCACGCAATTTTTGTGGGCAGAAACTCCTTTAAGTGCAAGGATGAGCTGGTGGAGATAATCGAGCGCATGCGTGCAAACGGTGTGGACGCTCAGTTTGACATCTATTCGGAACTGCTGGGTGTTTCTGTGATCACCGTTATTATGCCCGTGTGGTATCAGGCTCTCAGTCCAAAGGATAAGCGCAAGTTCTTCAATAAGCTTCGTTTCCGGATTCTTACCCGCGCCAGCATAATGCTTCTGGGCTTTGACTTCAGCGACATACAGATAGCTTATGTGGGCGAGGGCAATGAGCGATATGAGGGCAAGACCGTCCGCGAAATAGCAAAAGAGATGAATAAATCCGACCTTGACGCCTACCTTGACTTGTGCGAAATGAGCAATTTTGCGGGTCGAGTGAACATGGGACCATACTCCACCCCTGAGATAGTCTCCTCCCTGTCTAAGCACCCCAACGTCCTTTACATGACCGACGCTTGGGTGGAGGATCGCGGCATTCAAAACCCGGCCATATATGACTGCATGCCTAAATTTCTCAAGAGCTCTCTGGAGGGAAGCGGCGATGATATGCCAAACACCATACGCAAAATGACCGGCGCAGTTGCCGATAGATTTAAGCTGAAGGATCGGGGCTACATAAAACCCGGCTGCTTTGCGGATATTACGGTTTTCAGCGAGGAAAAGCTAAAAAGCGGTGCTCCCGACCGGGGTAGGGCCTTCGGCATTGAGCGGCTTTTTATTAACGGCTGTCAGGTATTAATGGGCGATGAGCTGGATGCTGAGGCTCTTAAAACCACAGGCCGCGCCATGAAGGTGCAATAAGCCGTATGGGCAATACAATAATCTGTTAACAGCAAGGGAGGTAAAATTATACAGTTTCTTTATTTACTTGAGGGCATACGCAATCCATTTTTAGACAAACTCCTTTCCGCAATAACCCTTTTCGGAGAGGAATACGCCTTTATTGCCGTGGCGGTCATAATGCTCTGGTGTGTAAGCAAAAAGGCGGCCTACTATATGCTCAGTGTGGGCTTTATCGGAAATCTGGCCAACGCCTTTTTGAAGCTTTGCTTCCGTATTCCCAGACCATGGGTGAGAGATCCTGATTTCACCATAGTTGAAAGCGCCCGGGATGCGGCCACCGGCTACTCCTTCCCCAGCGGGCACACGCAGGGCATGTTTGCCACCCTGGGCGCTCCCGCAAGAATAACCAAGCTCGTCTGGCTGCGGGTCCTTCTAATAATACTTATGGTTCTAACGGCCTTTTCCCGCATGTATCTGGGCGTTCACTATCCTGCCGATGTGGCTGTGTCCCTTGCCATAGGGCTTATCATCATTTTCGCTCTTTACCCTGTGTTTTACGGCAAAAACTATTCTCCGAAGCGCTTATATATCCTTTTTAGTATTATAATTCTATTATCCTTGGCCTTCCTCCTGTTTGTGGAGCTTTACCCCTTCCCGGCAGACTTAGACCCGGGCAACTACGACAACGGATTAAAAAACGCTTACACTATGCTGGGCTGCGGCGTAGCGCTGCTGCTGTCCTACTACCTTGACCAGAAATTTATACACTTCAAGACCGACGCCCCCCTTTGGGCGCAGGTAATAAAGGTAGTGGTCGGACTCGCCCTGGCTCTTGCCATCCGCGTGTTTTTAAAACAGCCGCTGCAAAGTCTCTGCGGTGGTAGCCACTTGGGCGACTGTCTTCGTTACTTTTTGATGATGCTCTTTGCCGGCGCTATTTGGCCCATGAGCTTCAAATACCTACCTTCCAAGCAGGCAGCCGATAAAGAAAAATAAGCATAAGCAAGAGGGCTTCCGAATTTCGGAAGCCCTCTTGCTTATGCTTATTTGTTAGTTTTTTATCAATGCCACAACAGCTTCCAGCGCCTGAGCGTTCACAGCGTCAAAGCCATTGGACATTTGCTGGAGCATATTCCTATCCTCAACGGATAAATCCTTCTTTGATGAGAGCTTTTTAGTTGTGACGGAGGTGAACATATTAAGCATCAGCTTGTTTATCCCCCGGAGCTTTTCAGGAGCATATCCGCCCTGAAGAACAAAGAAGCCGTCTTCCGTCCAACTGTTTCGGCTTTTTAGATCCCCCAGCTTTTGCGCTTCCACCGGAGCCATGCCCACAGCACAGCAGCCCTTGACACTAAAGAGCTTCTTTGCCTTTTTAAGACCCTTAACGCCGCCGGCCATTAGCCAGCCCATGTAAAAGACCTCGTCCCCGGCGCTAAGCTCCTCCTTTGCGTCATTAAGCTCATAGGCGGTAAGGCCGGTCTTTTCTGACAGGAGCTTTGCGTATTTCTCAGTGAAGCCTGTGTTTGAGGTATAAACGATTGCTTTCATATATTCGCTTCCTTTCAAAAATTACTGATTAAAGCCTTGCAACGCCGGTTTCTCTCGCCGCTTTGGCTACGGCGGCGGCAACGGCGGGAGCAACGCGCTCATCAAAGGGCACGGGGATTATATAATCTGCGGACAGTTCCTTCTCCGAAATAAGCCCCGCCAAAGCGTGGGCGGCGGCAAGCTTCATTTCCTCGTTAATATCTGATGCCCTCACATCAAAGGCCCCCCTGAAAATCCCAGGGAAAGCCAGAACATTGTTAATCTGGTTGGGGTAATCGCTGCGCCCTGTTGCAACAACGGCAGCGCCAGCAGCCTTGGCCTCCTTAGGGAAAATTTCCGGCGTTGGGTTTGCGCAGGCAAAAACTATTGGGTCCCTTCCCATTGTTTTTACCATTTCGGCGGTCAGTACTCCGGGACCTGAAACGCCTATAAATACATCAGCGCCCCTAATAATATCTGAAAGGCTTCCCTTTTGAAGAGCTTTGTTGGTAATTTCAGCTATCTGTTCCTTAAAAGGGTCCATGCTCTCTCCTCGACCTGCAAAAACTGCACCCTTGCGATCGCAGAGGATGACGTTATTTATTCCGTCCCTCAGTAAAAGCTTTGCAATGGCGATGGCGGCAGCGCCGGCACCGCTTATTATCACATTGACTTGCTCCTTTTTCTTTCCGACCTTCTTCAGTGCGTTAGTAAGTCCCGCAAGGCTTACTATCGCAGTACCGTGCTGGTCATCATGGAAAATGGGAATGTCGCATCGCTCTTTTAGCTTCTTTTCAATTTCAAAGCAGCGGGGAGCGGAAATGTCTTCAAGGTTCACGCCACCAAAGGAACCGGAAATATTATATATAGTGTCCACAATAGTGTCCACATCCTTGCTTTTTATGCAAAGGGGGAAGGCATCAACCCCGCCGAAAGTCTTAAACAAAACGCACTTGCCCTCCATAACGGGCATGCCCGCCTCCGGCCCAATATCGCCAAGGCCCAAAACCGCCGTGCCGTCGGTAACAACAAGGCAGAGGTTGTGACGGAGGGTAAGCTCATAGCTTTTATCAAGGTCTTTGTGAATCTCCATGCAAGGCTGGGCTACGCCGGGAGTGTATGCAAGGGCTAAGTCCTCTCCGGTTGCAACCGGAACACTTGCGCACACCTCGATCTTACCCTTCCATTTACTGTGCATTTTCAGCGACTGCGCTGCATAATCCATATTTTTTCCTCCACCATGGTTTATATTTTTTATTTATATACGCATCCGCCCATACTGTCGATAGCCACTATGACGGGAAAGCGCTCTACCTGCATCCTTATAACTGCCTCCGCACCCAAATCTTCGTAGGCAATAGTTTGGCACTTTGTTATGTGCCTGCTCAGAAGGGCCCCCGCTCCGCCCACGGCGGCAAAGTAAACGCAGCCGTTTCTCTGCATGGCCTCAATTACCTCAGGGCTTCTTTTTCCCTTTCCTATCATGGCCCGAAGTCCCAAATCAAGAAGCTCCGGCGTGTATTTATCCATGCGTCCGGCTGTAGTTGGGCCCGCGGAGCCTATGGCCATTCCGCACTGTGCCGGTGAAGGCCCCATATAGTAAACCGTCGCCCCCTTAAGCTCAAAGGGCATGGCCTTTCCAGCGCAAAGCGCCTCTGTCATGCGCTTATGGGCAGCGTCCCTTGCCGAATACACTGTGCCGGAGAGATAGACCATGTCCCCTGCCCGCAGCATTTTCGCATCCTGCTGGGAAAGCGGCGTTTTAATATAGTATTCCATCAGTCCTTGCCCTCCAATATCCTCACCGCGTGACGGTTAACATGGCAGCAGATATTCACCGCCACAGGCAAGCCCGCCATGTGTGTGGGATAGGTTTCCACATTCACGGCTAAGGCCGTGCACTCTCCGCCAAGTCCTGCCGGACCGATGCCAAGGGCGTTAATACTCTCTAAAAGCTCCTTTTCAAGGTCAGCAATGTGGGGTAGCGGAGAGGGTGCGCCAATATCCCTCAGCAGAGCGCGTTTTGCAAGTTGGGCGCATTTGTCAAAGACACCGCCAATACCCACTCCCACCACCAGCGGCGGACAGGCGTTAGGTCCTGCATCCTCAACAGTCTGCAAAACTGCAGCTTTTACTCCCTCAACTCCGTCGGCGGGCTTTAACATGAACACCCGGCTCGTATTTTCACTACCAAAACCTTTGGGCGCAAGGGTTATTTTAAGTTTATCCCCCGGCACGATGTCCGTATAAATTATCGGCGGCGTGTTGTCATTGGTGTTCACTCTAAGCAGAGGGTCGGACACCACCGAGCAACGGAGCCTTCCGTTTAAATAGCCCTGCCGCACTCCCTGACACACAGCCCCGTTCACATCGCCGCCGATCAGGTGCAAGTCCTGACCCAGCTCCAAAAACACTACAGCCATGCCCGTGTCCTGGCAAATTGGTATTTTTGTCTCCCTTGCAATTTCAAGGTTTTCCATAAGCCTATCTAAAGCCCATTTGCCCCGGGGATGGGTTTCGCCTTTAGCACATTTTATTAGTGCCTCGCTCATATCGGGCGTAAGCTCAGTTGCCGCCTGAAGACACATTTCTTCCAGTGCGGCGGTAATTTTTGATACCTCAAGGCTTTTCATCAAAGCCCCCCTCGCCACAAAATCTTGTTGCATCACAGTACTGTGATGCAGTAATACGAAAAGTATAGCACAGCCGGCAGTATTGTGCAAAAAAATATTGGTTTCTTATGCACAAAATTATAAAATATCCAGAAGAAGGCTTCCGGATATTCTATAAGCTTAATTAAATTGCTTTTTGCCAAGCTTTGCGCCGATGGAGCGAAGGATGAGCTTTGCAGCGCCGACGTTTTCAGATACATATTTTTTGCCTGCAAGATATACGTCTGTTACCTTAACGTTTAAAAGCTCCTCCGGTGCTATCTCAAGGGGATTCTTGTCCAGCACAACAAAGTCGCATATTTTGCCGTCTGTGAGAGAGCCTCTGTCCTTTTCGTCAAAGCTGGTTTTTGCCGCCCAAAGGGTGTGCATACGCAGAGCGTCCAATATGCCGATGCTCTCATCGGGGTTTGGGTGACAAACGCAGTTATATATGCTTTCCATGGGGTTTGGCAGGGTGCAGGGAGCGTCGGAGCCGGCGGAAAGAAGAATCCCCTTTTTAAGCATACTGCGAAGGGGCAGCATATGCTTTGCTCTTTCGCCCAGAATACTCTGCAGATATTCATCCGGCTCCTGCTTCCAGCGCAAAAACACCGGCTGAACTGCAACGCACAGGCCAAGGGCGGCTGCGCGCTTTTGAAGCTCCTCGGGGATAAGGTCGGCATGAATAATGATGTGGTGGTGGTCCTTTTGGGGAAAATCCTTTAAAGCGGTCTCGTAGGCAATGATAGCCTGCTCAACGGCAACATCGCCGATGGCGTGCATGGTTATTTGCAGACCTGCACGGTTTGCCTTTATGCAAAAATCGTTTACCTGCTCCTGAGTGTATGCCAAAAAGCCCTTGTTTTCCGTATTGTTGCTGTAAGGCTGGCTTAGCGCCGCATCCTCCGAGCCGAAGCAACCGTCCAGCGCCAGGGAGAAGCATCCACCGATGCCCTTTGTCTTTTTCTTCAGAGCTTTTTTCACGTCCATGGTTTGGAAATATACGCGAAAGCACTGGGGGAAGCCGTGACGTATTAGCTGAATGGTGTCTACGTCAATGTCGTTTTTATAGCCTACACCCTCCACGCTATGTATAAGACCAAGACCCTTAGACGCCAAAGCGTCGGCAGCGGAAGCCATGCCGCTTAGAAGTTTAAGTACGGAGACCTTGGCGGTTATGCAGTTAACACCCTCGTAAAAGGCGTTCTGGTAAAGCCAACCGTCGCCCACAAAGCCCGGGTCGTTTTTTACACTGTCAGGAAAATCCGCTATAAGGGCGGAGTTTGCAACAGCGGCATGACCATCGTATTTTACTATCATTGTGGGGATACTCACCATTTTGTCAAGATCATCCTTGTTTGGAAGGCGTTTTTCCTTAACAGTGTGTGCAGAGCAGCCGTAGGCAGGTATAAACTTTGCCTTAGGGTTTTTTGCAAGGTATCCTCTAAGCATTTGGCCCATTTCCTCAAAGTCCTTAGCATCCCGCACATCAACGGTGGAGTTAAACAGCGCAAAGGACTCAAAGTGCATATGCGTGTCTGCAAATGCAGGCAGCACCGCCTTGCCGTTCATTTGTATTTTTTCCGCTTTTTTATACTTCTCCGGAAGAGAGTCACCGGTATATACAATCCTCCCTTTGTTCTCCACCATCACTGAGAACTCTCTGTTTTTTTCCTCGCAGGAAATAAAGCTACCGTTTACATACGCTTTCATAGTCTCTCTCCCTGTTAGTTTATTAGGCCCTATGGCCTTTTTATATATTGTAATGCCAAAGACAGGCAAAAACAATAGCCCGAAACCCAAAATACTCCACTTCTACAGTATGCCTTGCAGCGAAGGGCAGTTTTGGTTATAATACAGCCAACGCTTAGCGTTTCCCGGCATATATGTATCACATTAGATTAGTAACAACAAAAATAGCCGTAGGCTGTTCTATCTGTAAGGAGGCGCAGTATGGGATTGTTCGACTTTCGCTCCGCTGCTCAAAGAAAGCGGGATGATGAAAAATATGCAAATAGGATTTTTCCCAGGGGTATCCAGGTGCAGGACGAAATTTTTGCTCTTTTTGCGGAGCTCTCACCTAAATCCTCAAAGCGTTGGCTGATGATGACCTTCGTCTGCGGCAAGGAGGGGGTACTTCGCTTGCGTAGTAAATCCGAACTTGCTCCCACCCGTGAGCAGGAGCGTCAGGCAGCCTTAAAGCACATTAACCCAAAGCACTCAAAGCTTACGGAAGAGGAGACTGCTATTTGTCCTGGCCCTGGTTTTTGCCGATTTAACCGCCGATGCCGGCGCGCCCATGGCAACTGCCCAGGAACTAAGATCACAGCTTTCAGGCGCTGCTCCCTCCTACTCCAGATAAGCTGCTACAACATAGGAACGAAGGTAGCATTACAAAAACTCTACTATGCGTTCATTGCAAACGCTCATACATTGGCCTATGCTATATAAAATGGAGGTAATTAATCATGGACTGCGAAAAAACAGGAGTACTGATTCGCCAGCTCCGCCGAGAAAAGCATCTTACTCAGTTTGCCTTGGCAGAGCTTCTTTGCGTCAGTGATAAAGCCGTTTCCAAATGGGAGCGGGGCTGTGGCTGTCCGGATATATCCCTACTTCCGAAATTATCGGGGATTTTGGATGTGGACCTGGAAAGCCTGCTTTCAGGCTGTCTGGATACCAATAACCCCGTTGGAGGAAATATGAAAAAGCTAATGTTTTATATCTGCCCCGACTGCGGCAATATCATCACGGCCACTGCCGCGGCCGTCATATCCTGCTGTGGCAAGAAGCTCCCCTCTTTGGCCCCGGAAAAGGCCCTTGATGAAGAAAAGCTCAAGGTTGAGCTAGTTGATAATAACTACTTTATCACTGGTGACCACCAAATGACTAAGGAGCACTATGTCTCCTTTGTCGCCTTTCTCACCGGCGACACTTTGCTTATGCGAAGGCTTTACCCCGAATGGGATCTGCAGACCCGGCTGCCCATCATGGGCCACGGTATGCTGGTTTGGAACTGCACCAAGCACGGTCTAAAATACCAGCTCCTATAGAAAAAACCCCTCCGAATAAATCGGAGGGGTTTTTATGTTCTCAAGCTATGCTGCTGTCCGCCGTTTCTTTGCACTTATAGTTACAAATGAAGTCAAAGTCCTTAATGGACACTCTGGCCTCTGGGTCAGCGGACGAGGCGGTTGGCAGGGACATATCCAGCATGGCAATGCGCCTTTTTATGCCTTTGGCCTCGCAGATGGTGCCGATAAGGTTTGCAGCGTCATGTTCAACACTGCAATATCCCTCCGCATCCGGCGGACTCATGCGCAGTGCCACAGTGTTGATGCCAAAAAGCTTGCATATTTTTTGGCAAAAATCCTCATCGGAGGGTGCCGTCCAGCCGTCCTCCTGTGATGTGCTGTGACAGAGGTTGCGGATGGAGACTATACGTAGGAACCCGCTATACTTAGGGTCAAAAATATCGTCCTGCCCGGAGCCGCCGCTTCCAACGAGGGTAAGGCCCTTAATGCTATCTCCCTTATTGGTTAGCAGCTCAATAAGCGGGTTTTCTATGCTCAGTGCATTTCCGACCCATACTCCGTCACCAGTGCACATAAGCTCTGCTACGTCCTCCAGAGCTATGATCTGTGCTGTATTATTCAGAGAAATCACCTACTTTGCTGTACTTTATTGTATTAATTTTAGCAAGAACGGAGTTGAAAGTATAATACTTTGTTTGTAATGCGCTTATCAGATGTCTTTATATCAGCTTATTATGACACAAGTTATCAATAACGGCACAATTGATATGATTTTATTCACAATGGTTTTCGGGTGACTTTCAGTCAGAATGCACAGTTTTATACCCGCTTCGCCGCACACCAGCCGAAAATCCGAAGGGTTTAGAAAAACTGCTTGCTAAAACGGAGTCAATCTCTTATCATAATAGTATAGCTTTTTAAGATGGGAGGCATTCTATGGAAATTCGCGACCTGCGCTATTTTTCTGTTACGGCGGAGCTGGAGCATGTTACGAAAGCCGCCGAGCAGTTGGGCGTTTCCCAGCCCTTTTTAACGCGCATAATAGGCCAGCTTGAAAAAGAAGTCGGCGTACCTCTGTTCGATAATATCGGGCGCAAAATCAAGCTCAATCAGTTTGGCAGTGCCTTTTACACGCTTGCAAAAAAGGCTCTTGCCGAGTTTGACAACGTGACCGTCGAAATGGACAAGCTTCTTGACCGTCACGAGCAGTCAATCAGCTTTCTTGCCGACTCCGAAGGTTACTCTGCCGAAATTGCCGTGCGCTACAAGTTGGCCTACCCCGACAATAACCTTTTCATTTCCTACGCCTCCCGAAAGGACATTATCGAGGCCCTCACCAGTGGCGAGGCGGATTTTGGCCTCTGCACTCCTCCCATAACGGAAGACCCCCGGGGCTGCCTTGTTACGGAAACAGTGTTTCACGATGCCGCAGTCATCCTTTTACCCGAAAACCATCCTCTCCTTCAAAAGGAAAGCCTTACTTTGGATGACCTTCGGGACGAATCTATGGTCTCCTCCATGAAGGATTCCGGCATGCGCAACAACCAGTATCAGGTTTTTGAAAAATACAGCTTTCACCCACAAACAGCCTGCGAAACCAATGATGCGGACCTGCTTGTAAAAATGGTGTCCAGCGGCCTTGGCTATGCCATGATGCCCCGGTCAAA
>CAZNUD010000012.1:0-24379 GCA_964576195.1 uncultured Oscillospiraceae bacterium
CCCATGGCCCGGGCGGCAAAAACCGCCTCGTTTTCCGTGCCTACTGCAGCATTTGCATTCGGCATTGCGCCGAAAAGTGTGGCCGCAAGGCATAGTGCCAATATAAGCGATAGTATTTTTTTCATTAGGTTTTCCTCCCGGTGCGATTATTCATAGCGCAGAGCGTCGATGGGATTAAGTCTTGCGGCCTTTTTTGCCGGCAAGTATCCGAATAATATGCCGATAAAAACAGAGATGCCGAAAGCCAGAATTACAGACTGCATTGCCGGAGTAACCACGAATTCCTGCTCCATCGACTGCGAAACTACTGCCGTGGCTCCTGCGGACATCATGAAGCCAATCAATATACCGATAATTCCGCCAAGTCCGCTTGTAACAGCCGCTTCAATGACGAACTGCTGCATTATATAGCTCTCCTTTGCGCCCAAAGCCTTTCTTATGCCTATCTCCCGCGTGCGCTCGGAAACGGAAACCAGCATAATATTCATTATTCCTATGCCTCCCACCACCAGGGAAATTGCGGCGATTATGGTTAGCACCATGGAAATCATGCTTATCATGGAGTCCATCTGGCCCAGCATCTCCGACATGCTCATAACATAGAAATAATCACCTTGATCCTCCCCCGGCTCGCCAAGGATCGCCCGAAGTTCAGTTTCTATGGCAGCTCTGGCCTGTGAGGGGTTTGCATCAATAGTAGTTGTAACGAAAAATTGATTAACCAGCCTGGAGCCCGTTATGGCTGCCGCAGCGCTGTAGGGTATAATTACGCGGTTGTCCTCTCCCCGCTCCGTCGGGGCATTTTTTTCAACAGCCTTTAAAACCCCCACTACTGTAAATGAAAATCCGTTGATGGTAACCTGTTCACCCATCGGGCTTTTGTCAAACCACTTTTGGGCGATATAAGCTCCTATCATGCACACCTGTTTTCTGTCCTTGATGTCCATATAGCTTAGGTTCCGCCCCTCGGTAAGCTCCAGCACCTCTATATCAAAATAATCCTCTGAAACACCGTTGACTGAGGTGTATTTTGAGCTTTCCGTACCATGTTTTACAACTCCGCCAACGGAAACCGATGGGGACGCACCCGCCAAAAGGTCACTGTGCTTATAAACAATGTCGTATATCTGCTCGGTATCAACAGTTTTGCTGCCGGATCCGTCGTCATAAATATACACCTGCATCATGTTAGAGCCGATGCTGGAAAAAATGTCCTTAACAAAGCTCTTCATACCGTTGCTCATGCCCGCTATGGCAATAACTGCAGAAACACCGATGATAATGCCAAGCATGGTGAGAAAAGAGCGCATTTTTGATGACCAGATGTTTTTAAGCGCCAGAGAAAAGGATTCTGTTATACCCATCAGGACACCTCGCTCTGCTTGCTGGCCTTCGCTAGCTCCTTGGAAGAGAGAGATGGGCCGTCGTAAACCTTCATGCCGTCCTTAAGGCTGATTACCCGCGGTGCCTGTGAAGCAATATCGTTGTCATGGGTTATAAGCACAACAGTATGTCCCTCGGCGTTAAGCTCCTTTAAAAGCTGCAAAACCTCCCGGCCCGTGGTAGAGTCCAAGGCACCCGTCGGTTCGTCTGCCAAAATAACAGAGGGTCTGCCCACCAGGGCACGGGCAATGGAAACTCTCTGTTGCTGGCCGCCGGAAAGCTGGTTTGGCAGGTTGTTAAGCTTGTCCCCAAGGCCCACGCTTTCTAGAACTTCTCTGGCTCGCTGACGTCTCGCTTTTCGGGATACTCCCGCATACATCAGCGGAACCTCAACATTTTCAAGCAGGTTTAATCTTGCAAGCAGGTTGTACTGCTGAAAAATAAAGCCCAGCTTTTCGTTTCTAATTTCCGCCAGTTCGTTTTTATTCATTTCGCAAACATTGCGCCCGTCTAGAAGGTACTGTCCACCGGTGGGGACATCCAAACAGCCTATTATGTTCATGCAGGTGGACTTTCCGCTGCCGGAGTGACCGACTATTGCAACAAATTCCCCTTGCTCAACCGTAAATGAAATGTTATCCGCCGCAGTTACTATGGTGTCACCCATATAGTAATACCTGCAAACGTCTTTAAATTCAATAAGTGCGCTCATTAGAACATGCCCCCCATGTTCATTTCACTTACCGGGGGCTGATAGGCGACCATATCACCCTCCTGAAGTCCGCTTTTGATCTCTACATTTGTTTCATCGCAGAGACCTGTTATAACGGGAACATACACAAAACCCTCGGGCGCAGGGTCCTCGGTTGCGTTAACAGCCGAAGGTGAGCTTTTGGTAACCAGCACGATGTTGCCCCTCTCAACGGCAAGAAGGGGTATCATCATCACGTTATTGGCACTTTGAAGAACTATTTTTGCCTTCACGTTCATACCGGGAAGTAGCCCCCCTATATTGGATATTTCAACCTTAACAGGATAGGTTGTAAGACCGCTGCTGGAACTGCCGTTTATGCCTATGCGGGTAATAACACCCTCATATTCGTTGCCTTCGTCGGCTTCTGCCGTAACAAGTACACTTTGTCCAAGACTGATTTTTTTAATATCCAGCTCGTCCACGTTCATTGTAAAGGTAAGGTAGGATAAATCATAAACCGTGCAGAGGGTATTTCCGGATTTAATATTGTCTCCAAGCTTCGCAACCTTTTCAACCACTGTGCCGGCTATGGGCGAATTGAAGCTGTAGTTATCCTGCTGGTCCCTCTGCTGCTCAAGACTAAGTTGAGCGCTGGTAACAGAGTGCGCTGCCGCGGAAATCTCGTCTGTAACGCCGTCACTGGTAAGGCGGATCAGCTGGCTGCCGTTTCTTACAATGTCGCCCTCCTTAACAGAAATCTCCGCAACCTTGCCGCCTATCTCCGCTGTTATAACAGCCGTGTCCTTGTATTTAAAGTTTGCGCTGTTGCTGCTAACAGCCCCATCAATCTCTGCACTTGCAGCTTGAAAGGTGGAGATTCCGCCCGGGTTTGCAACGTCAATGGTAACAGCTCGCACTATGCGGTTACCTGTTAGCACCTCGTCCTGCTGGGAGATGTGGGACACAGTGCCGGGAAGGATCTCAAAGGAACCATCCAAGGTAAGCTGAGCGCTCTGACCTATGTAAAAACTCTGGGCGTCATCGCTGGGGAAGGAAACCTTAAGCTCCGCAAGCGCGCGGTTTTCAACTCTTGCAACTTCCTGACCCGCCATAACGGAGTCACCCTTTTCAGCCTTTATTGATACGACTGCACCTGCAACCGTTGATTTTATTGAGAGCTTCTGCTGGTTTCTTGTTGCCCGGTTATAGTTTTCCTGTGACTGCTGAAGACTGTTTTCAGCTCCGGCAACACCTATGCTTCCGGTGGTGGAATCCAGTTTATAAAGAAGCTGCTCCTTTTCCACCTTGTCGCCCTCTGAAAAGGTGTCCTCAGATACTGTTCCGTCTACAAGAGATGTAACCGTATAGGAGTCTGCCGGTTTCAAAGCAGCCGTGGCTGAAAGCTGGCTTACAATGTCGCCTGTTACAACCTCCGTCGTATTATAGCTTGCCATTGCCTGGGCAGCCGCCTTGGCCCCCTTGGTTGCAATGGAATATATTATTAATGCCAGCACCACCAGAGCAATTACAACGATGGTAATGGTCTTTTTCTTCTTCCCGGGCTTCGCAGGTGCCTTCACCCGCCCCTCAGCCGATTTTGTCTTGCTGCGAAATTTCATCAACGCCGTCCATCCTTTCGGTTTTTGCCGTACCTATAATGAATTATTTATCCTAAGGCAAGCAACTGGTTTCTGTAATGCTCGTGTATATGTAGCATGACTGCCGCGTATCAGCACTCTGGCCTGCGGTTGGTAAACAATTGTATGTAACATTGGCATATTATACTACTATCCTCCGCAAAGCGCAACAATTCCCAAGGCATTTTTATCCATATCTCTAATAATACCTATCAATTATTAAAAATGTCTTAACACAATATAAAAATTATATAAATATCAAGAAAAGCACTGCAAAGCAAATGCTTTGCAGTGCTTACTAATGTTATATTATACCCGTTCCCATTTTACGCCTTGGGGAGAATCTTTAAGAACAATCCCCTTTTCTTTGAGCAAATCACGAATACGGTCGGCCTCGGCAAAGTTCTTTAGCTTTCTTGCCGACTGGCGCTGCTCGATTAGCTCCTCAATCTCTGCATCCAAGCTTTCCTCGGCCTTGGAGACAGGTAAGCCTAGAACATCTGAAAGCTCTGTAAGCAGCCGGTCGCAGGCAATTGCCAGGGCCTTGGTGGGATTGGAGCCGGGGCTGACTGCCGCGTTAATTTCACGAACCATTTCGTAAATTACCGCTATAGCATCGGCGGTGTTAAGGTCATCGTCCATAACCTCAATAAACCTCTTACGGTAGCGCTGAATCAACTTGACAAATTCTGACTCGGCAGGGGTCATGTCGCCATCCAGACCGTTCTTCCGGAAAAACTCCAAATTGGATTTTGCAGTTGCCAGTCTTTCCCTAGCGCTCTGAGCCTGAACCAAAATGTCGCCGGAGTAGTTTAACGGACTGCGGTAATGACTCATGAGCATGAACATGCGAATGGCATCGTAGCCATAAGCTTCGGCAGCCTCGCGGACGGTAAAGAAGTTCCCCAGAGACTTACTCATTTTTTTATTGTCAATGCTAATAAAACCGTTATGCATCCAGTAATTAACAAACTTGCAGCCATTGGCAGCTTCGGACTGGGCAATTTCATTTTCGTGGTGGGGGAAAATCAGGTCCTGTCCTCCGCAGTGAATGTCTATGGTCTTGCCAAGGTATCTTCCGGACATTGCGCTGCATTCAATGTGCCAGCCGGGCCTACCCTGTCCCCATGGTGAATCCCAGTAAGGCTCGCCGGGCTTTGCCGCCTTCCAGAGGGCGAAATCCATGGCATTTTCCTTAATATCGGCAACATCAATGCGCGCACCTGCCTGCAAATCTTCCAGCGGCTGATGGCTCAGCTCTCCATAGTCAGAAAACTTACTGGTGCGGTAATAAACATCGCCGTTGGACTCGTATGCATACCCCTTCTCTATAAGGGTGCTTACAATGTTAATGATCTCATCTATGTTTTCCGTTGCCTTTGGGTGGATGGTTGCAGGGCGAACGCCAAGACCCTTGATATCTGTCCAGTATTCGTCAATATATTTTTCAGACACTTCCTCTGAACTTATGCCCTCTTCATTGGCCCGCTTAATGATCTTATCGTCCACGTCAGTGAAGTTTTGTACAAAGGTTACGTCATAGCCCCTATATTCAAGATAGCGGCGCAGTACATCAAACATAATGATGGGGCGGGCATTCCCCACATGGATAAAGCTATAAACCGTAGGCCCGCAGGCATACATTTTTACTTTCCCCTCCTCAATGGGGACAAAATCCTCTTTTTGCATGGCCATGGAATTATAAATCTTCATTATCTATATCCTCCGTAAATAGTCATTTTAGTTTTCACCGTGCGCTTTTTTATCCAGCAGCACGTTAATTTGCTCATGCAGGCTTAACAGTTCCAGCGCCACCGGGTCTGTTATGTGTATCTGGTCAACCTCGCACACGTAGTTAACCTTCTGTCCGTCCATTTTAACTATTCTCGCCGGTACACCTACAGCGGTGCAGTTTGGGGGGATTTCCTTTAGCACCACGGCATTTGATGCAATTCTACAGTTATCGCCGACCTTAAATGGTCCAAGCACCTTCGCCCCCGCACCTATAAGAACGTTGTTACCGATAGTGGGGTGGCGCTTTCCCGTATCCTTTCCGGTGCCGCCAAGGGTAACGCCCTGATACAGCAGCACGTCGTCACCTATTTCTGTAGTTTCACCGATTACTATGCCCATGCCATGGTCGATAACCAAACGCTTTCCGATGGTCGCCCCCGGGTGAATTTCGACTCCCGTACGTTTTCTCGCCCTCTGAGATATCCAACGGGCAATATATTTCATATTGTGCCTGTAAAACCAATTTGCCCTCCTGTGGGCCTGAGTTGCTTTAATTCCGGGGTATAGGGTTAAAATTTCAAAGGTCGAGCGGGCGGCGGGATCGCGCGCCTTGTAGGCCTCAATAGTCTCGCGTAGGTCTTTATTCATAAAACAAACCTCCTTAAATATGAAAACGCCTCTCACGGGCAAAAAACCCATGAGAGGCGAAATAATTCGCGGTTCCACTCTCGTTTATCCCTTTACCGGCAAACACCGGCTTAGTCCTTAACGGGGACTTGCGGGAGAGCATTTCCTCTCTCCATGGCTCCGGAGCGCATTTCACCCGCCTTGACGCTAACGCCGCTTTCAGCTCCATAAGGACGGCGTCTCTCTGTTGCGCTGGCGCAGTTACTTTTCTCTTTCACAGCCAATGCTTATTTATTGCATTATATTATCACTGTATATGTTGGGTGTCAAGGGGTCTATTTTTTAAGGTCAAGGGCTTTGCCGTTGTCAATAAAGTATTCAATACCCGAGTAAACCGTTGTAATAACAATTATTGCCACGCAAACAGTATCCATCGTAAGCCACGGGGCAAAGGCAAAGCTATTACCGTGGAAGGGCAAGAACATAAGGCAACAGCAAACCAGCGAAGCGGCGGTCTTAATTTTTCCGGACATGGCTGCGGCGATAACCGTTCCGTTTTCGGCGGCAACAAGACGCAGACCGGAAATCGCAAATTCACGAGCAATTACAATAAAGCATGCCCATGAGGCCATCTGTCCCCGCTCAACAAAAATGAGCAGAGCCGCCGTTACCAACAGCTTGTCAGCCAGAGGGTCTGCAAATTTTCCAAAGTCTGAGATCTGGTCATAGTGCCTTGCAACGTAGCCGTCAAGACTGTCGGTGGCGGCTGCAATGATGAAAATGGCAATAGCCACATAATCGTGACCGGGAAAAACAATAAGGGCAGCGGCAATGAAAAAGGGTATCATAAAAATCCGCGTCATAGTAATTTTACTGGCAGTAGTCATAAAAGCAAGTCCTTTCAGCAATTGCAGCAAAACTTATATCTGTGTGCCGTACCATTCCCCGTCGGCAATTTCGTCTATAACAACTTCGGCAAAGTCCCCTGCGGGACAATCTCCGGAGAAGAGCAAAATTCCGTCAATGTCCGGTGAGTCCGCCCAGCTGCGACCGAACTGCAGGCCTGTCTCATCGTCATAGCCCTCGCACAAAACTGTTATAGTATGGCCTACAATACTGCGACTCCAGTCGTCCATTATCTCCGCCTGAAGTTCCATGACAATCTCCTGACGGCGTTTGGCCTCTGCCTCATCGCAGCGATCCGTCATTTCCGCGGCGGGAGTGCCCTCCTCGGGAGAAAACACAAAGACCCCTGCACGTTCAATTTTTTCCTCACGCAAAAACCCGCAAAGCTCGTCAAATTCGTCCTCACCCTCGCCGGGAAGGCCCACGATGAGGCTGGTGCGGATAACCACATTGGGAATTCTCTGGCGAAGCTTTTTTAGCAGGGCCCGAATGTCGTCGCCGGTGCCGCGGCGGTTCATACGCTTTAAGATGCTGTTGTTAATATGCTGTATGGGTATATCAACGTATTTTAAGATCTTTTCCTCGGAGGCTATGGTATCGATAAGCTCATCATCGAACTGGTCCGGATAGAGGTAATGAAGCCTTATCCACTTAATACCTCTAATGGCACAAAGCTTTTTTAAAAGCTCGGATAATGAATGCTTGCCGTATAGGTCGATGCCGTAACGAGTTATATCCTGGGCCACAAGGATAAGCTCCTTAACGCCGGTCTGAGCCAATGCTTTGGCCTCGTCTATAATAGACTCCATCCTGCGGCTGCGGTATTTTCCCCGAATTGACGGAATAACACAGAAGGCGCAACGGTTGGAGCAGCCTTCGGCAATGCGAAGGTATGCCCAGCCCGGCCCCGTTGATACAACGCGGCCCGTTTCGCTCACCGGTCCGTCAATATCTCCGAGTTTTAATACGGACTTGCCCTTTAGCGCGTCCCTAACCGCCTCGGCAATATCGTCGTAACTGCCGGTTCCTAAAATGGCGTCTACCTCAGGCAGTTCCCTTTGCATTTCGCCATTGTACCGTTGGCTAAGGCAACCGGCAACAATAATCTTCTTTATTTTGCCCGCTTTTTTTAATTGTCCCATCTGGATAATAGCGTCGATGGCCTCGCTTTTTGCTGCCTCAATAAAGCCGCAGGTGTTAATAACCACCGCATCTGCTTCCTCCGGCTCAGGAGCTATTTCAAAGCCCGCCTCGCAGAGCTGATATAGCATTTGTTCGCTGTTAACTAAGTTTTTCGGGCAGCCCAAAGATATGAGCGCCACCTTGTTTTTTGCCATTACTCCTCCTTCGCGGAGCCTGCCCCGCCGAAGTCCATATTAATCTGCCGGGTGATCCTCCCAAAATCTGTTCACCGCGGCCTTAATTTCATCCCACGAAAAGCCCCGCCTGTAAAGGGAATCCGTTGCCCGCTTCATCTCAACCCTATCCGGCGCATCACTTCTAAGCTTGCGGCAAAGAAGGGAATAGACTGTGTCATCCATATCCGGCAGTTCCGCAAGTGCTGCATCCCAAAGCTCTTTGTCCAGACCTTTGCGGTAAAGCTGGTTTTTTATTCTCTGCCTTCCCCATCCTTTTGCCGCACAGTGGCGCACCAACATTCCGGCGTACTGCCGGTCGTCCAGGTAATGCAGGTCCAAAAGCCACTGAACGCATGCAGCAGCGTTTTCATCAGCCTCGCCCTTATCCCTGAGCTTGTCGAAAAGCTCCTTGCAGGACATGGGGCGCAGGCTGATAAGCCGAAGCGCCCGCTCCTTACAGGCGGCGAGGGCTGCGGCTGAAAAAAGCAGGGAAAAGTCCTCGTCTGAAATTTCCTTGTCCTTATAAAGGGAGAAATCCGCCACCGTGTTAAGGCTGACTTTCATTTCCGAGCCATCCGAAAAGCCCAGCAAAAAGCGGCCTTGGGAAATTTCCCTAAGCTCTGTAACAGTCACGGTAAGGCTCAACCTTCAAAATCGTCGGCAGAAACATCCACAGCCTTTTCCGCGGCTTTTGCCTTGGTTCTGGCCTTAGGGGTCATTTCAGCAGCGCTTTCGCAGATCTTTGCTTCCAGCTCGTTGCAGTATTCGGGGTTCTCCATAAGATAATTCTTAACAGCTTCCTTACCCTGCACACGAACGTCGTTAACTGTGAACCATGCACCGGCCTTGTCGATAAGGTCAAGGTTAATGCCCATATCCACGATCTCGCCAATTTTTGAGATACCCTGACCGTAAATAATATCAAACTCTGCCTCTTTAAAGGGAGGTGCTACCTTGTTTTTTACAATTTTTGCTCTTGTGCGGTTGCCAATCATTTCACCATTTACTTTTAGCGTTTCAATGCGGCGAACGTCTATACGCACGCTGGAAAAATATTTGAGCGCCCGACCGCCGGGGGTGGTTTCGGGATTGCCGTACATAACGCCAATTTTTTCGCGAAGCTGGTTAATAAACACCACGATAGTCTGGGTCTTTGAAATAGCGCCTGCCAGCTTTCTCAGGGCTTGAGACATAAGTCTTGCCACAACGCCAACGCTTGCATCCCCCATTTCGCCCTCCAATTCGCTTCTGGGAAGCAGGGCGGCAACAGAGTCCACAACAACAACGTCCAGAGCACCCGAGCGAACCAGTGCCTCAACTATGTCCAGGGCCTGCTCGCCGGTGTCCGGCTGGGAGATGAGAAGGCTGTCAATATCAACGCCCAGCGCCTTTGCGTAGGCCGGCTCCAAGGCGTGTTCAACATCTATGAAAGCAGCCTCGCCGCCCTCCTTCTGGGCGCTTGCGAGAATGTGCAGAGCCAGGGTAGTTTTACCCGAGGACTCCGGCCCGTATATTTCAACAATGCGTCCTCTGGGAACGCCACCAATGCCCAGTGCCAGATCCAAGGACAGAGAGCCTGTGGAGATAGCCTTCACATTTATTGGTATATCGTCGCCAAGACGCATAATTGCACCCTTGCCAAAATTCTTTTCAATTTGTGCTATGGCGGTTTCCAAAGCCTTCTTCTTATCCTCTGCCTGTCCTACGGGAGTGATCTGAGCCTTCTTCTTTTCAGCCATACTTTCACCTCATGTTAATTCTCTTGCGCACACTTTTAATAAAAACAGCTTGCAACTCCGTTAAATCTTTCCGTAAACCACGCGATTGATGCCTAAAGTGTCCTTTGCAAAGCCGATTTCAGCAATTCCGGAGTCCCTCATAAGCTGAGCCACAGCGTTTGCCTGGTTAATGCCCACCTCGAACATCATAAGCCCGCCTATTCGCACCACATTCTTCCAGCGTTTAAGGATGGCCCTGTAAAAGTCCAGCCCGTCCTCGCCGCCGTCCAGAGCCAATATCGGCTCATAGTTCTTAACCGAAACGTCCAGCTCATCAATATCTGCCGTGGGAATATAAGGCGGATTGCAAACCAGAATGTCAAAGCTCCCCAGCATCATAGGCGGCATAGCCTTAGCGTCTGCCTCCATAAAGCTAACCCTGGGCAGCAACTGGTTTTTCTCCACATTTTCCCTGGAAAGCTCCAGCGCTGTTTTGCTGTTGTCCACCATAACCACACGGGTTGCAGGCAAGGTTTTTGCAATGGCGCAGCCTACGCAGCCGCTTCCGCTGCATAAGTCTAAAATCCTTGCGTCCATCTTTCTGCCCTTCAGTGCCATAACAACAGTGTCCACCAGCACTTCGGTGTCCACTCTGGGAATGAGCACTCCGCTTTTAATAACAAGGGGGACGCCATAAAACTCCCACTCCCCCGTAATGTAGGCCACTGGTTCCCCATGAAGCCTGCGTTCCATAAGTTCCTCAACTTTTTCCTCCACTCCAGTCGCAGAATAAAGGTTAATATCGCGCATGAGGGCCTCCATGCTTTTTTCCGCCGCGTTAGCTAGTATAACTCTGGCTTCAAGGCTGTGAGCCTCCACGCCGTACTCCTTGAGTCTTTTTCTCGCGTCCAGAAAAATCTGGTTGTATGTTCTCGGCATAGAAATCTATCCTTTCAGCTATGCTGTGTTAGTAAAATATCCGCTAAATCATGCATTTTCCCAGCTATCCAGTCCCTTTTCCTCGGGGATAACCTGCTTTAGCGCCACAATGGCGCATTCAATCATGCCGTCGTCCGGCTCGGCCGTGGTAATTCGCTGCAGGGCCTTCCCGGGAGCTGTCAGTATGGCGGAAAACCAGTTATCATGGGCACCTGACCAGCGCTGGATCTCGTAGGAAATGCCCACCACTACCGGCAAAAGCACCAGTCGCAGCAGCATGCGTATCCAAACGTTGTTCCACCGCACAAGTGAAAACACCAGAATGCTAACGATCATAACCACGAATAAAAAGCTTGTACCGCAGCGCGGGTGGAAACAGGACTGCTCCCGCACATTATCAACAGTAAGATCAAGGCCCTTTTCATAGCAAAAAATGGTCTTATGCTCAGCACCGTGATATCGAAAAACCTGTTTTATGTCCTTCATTTTGCTGCAAAACACCATGTAAATGAGAAAAATAACGATTCTTATAATACCCTCAGTTAAATTGTATACCACATGAGAGTCCGTTAGTTTTGAAACAACTCCCGCCAAAAGCGTTGGCAAAAGGATGAACAGGCCCACTGAAAGGCAAATGCCCAGAAAAACCGCAAAGCCTATTATAAACTTCTCGGCCTTCTCCATGCCGAACTTCTTTTCAATCCACTTTTCAAACTTGCTTGGCTCTTCCTGCTGGTCCTCGGGCAGAAAGCTTGCCGAATATGTCAGGGCCTTAACCCCATATGACATTGACTCAACAAAAGTAATGCCGCCGCGAATTAGGGGCAAGTCGCACAGCTTGTATTTTTGCCTTAGAAACCTCGGCTCCTCAACCTTTGTTTCTAACTCTCCGTCGGGTTTGCGGATAACAACGGATTGCTTTTTAGGGCCGCGGAAAAGAATGCCCTCAATAAGTGCCTGTCCACCGATGGAGGTGCGAAAGTCCTTTTCCTTCTTTTCTTTTTTGCTCATCTAGTGTATCCTTTCAAAAATATCAGATAAAGGCTCTAGCCTCGTGAAAGCGGCAGCTTTATAGCAACCTTAACTCCGCCGCCCTCGGCGTTTTCAATAATAAGCTCTCCCCCGTGGCGGGAGACTATTTCATCACAGACAGCAAGGCCAATGCCGCTGCCCCGCTCCTTTGAGCTGCCCTTATAAAACTTATTTTTTACAAAGGGAAGCTCCGACTCAGGTATGCCGGGGCCGTGGTCTCTAACGCATATTACAACGTATTCACCCTGCTTTACAAGGCTTATGTCAATTTGCTTGCCGCTTTTTCCGTATTTCGCGGCGTTGTCCAGAACGTTCAAAAACACCTGACGCAATCTTTCAGGGTCACCGGGGATGGTGGGTATCTCCTGCTCGCTTGGCGTATATTCCAGCTCCAGTTGCTCTTGCCGCAGCAGCTCACCATAGGCAAAGATGGAGTCTTCAAGTTCCGCCTCAATGTTCATCTGCTCTATGCTTAGGTTAAATCGTCCGTCCTGAATACGGGTAAATTCCAGCAGCTCCTCCACCATTTTTGTGAGCCTTCCCGCTTCCTTTGATATGATAGCAACGCCTCGCCTGGAGTCACCCTTAATCTCCGGGTCGTACATTAAGGTTTCACTCCAGCCTGTAATGGCCGTAAGGGGCGTTCTCAGCTCATGGGAAACAGAGGAAATAAACTCCGTCTGCATTTTTTCAGACTGGCTGATTTTCGCGGACATTTCGTTTATTGCGTCTGTTAAGTCACCAATCTCGTCATCGTATTTTTTTTCGGTTTGTATGCCGTAGCTGCCCTTGGCAATCTGCTTTGCCAGCACGGTAAGTCCATGGATAGGCTCTGTAATGGTTTTTATAAAGTAAAGCGTGGACAGCATGACGATAATCAGTATCAGCATGCCAACACCGCAGGCCATCAATGCTGAATTCCTGACTTGCGCGTCCACCAGCTTTAGACTGGTAACATAGCGCATAACGCCAACAATCGACCCGTCAGAATACTGCATCGGCGCGGAAACTGCCATAATTCTCTCGCCTGTGGCAGCACTTTTCCCGTGCCAACTGGAAATTTTCCCTGTCTCAAGGGCGCTTGCAATATCCGGTGTTCCCGGCGAGGATCCTGCCGAAATACCGTAGCTTGAAACCTCAACTCTGCTGCGGCTGTTGACAAATTGCAATTCAAGGCTGTCCTTGTTCTCAAAGGTCTCCGTGTAACGGTAGGCACTCTGGTAAAACTCCAGATAGGTTTTGGAAACGTAAGCCGTAAAAAACTCCGACGCGGTCTGCGCCTGGTTTTCCAGGCCCGTCCTCACCGAGGTGTAATAGTAATTATATACTACCATAGAAAATGCGGCTACTCCAAGGATAATAAGGAGCACCAAAACGGCAATGCCGTTAGCCATCCATCTGCCCTTTATGCCCTTAAAATTCACAGCCTCACCGTCCTTGCATATCTATCACACTTATTAGCTTTTTAAAAGCCCCATTTATAGCCGTAGCCCCACACGGTGGTTATATAAGTTGGTATGGTGGGGTCGTCCTCTATCTTTATGCGCAGACGTCTTATGTTAACGTCCACTATCTTAAGTTCTCCGAAATAATCCCTGCCCCAAACGGAGTTTAATATGTCCTCCCGAGAGAGTGCCTTGCCGGGGTTATCCATGAAAAGCTTCATAATGGAATACTCAATTTGAGTAAGTCTTATGCGAGTCCCGTTCTTTTCCAAAGTGCGGTTTCGGGTGTTGAGCTTAAATGGGCCGCTTGCAAGCTCGCCGGATGCAGCCTCCTCCGTATCCCCGCCGGTACGGCGGAAAAGTGCGTCCACCCTTGCTGTAAGCTCCGCCGGGGAAAAGGGCTTTGTAACGTAGTCATCGGCGCCTGTCATAAGCCCCGTTACCTTGTCCATCTCCTGACTTTTCGCCGTGAGCATAATAATACCTATTTTGGAGCCTGAGGCGCGAATTCTCCTGCAAACCTCAAAGCCGTCTATATCCGGAAGCATAACATCCAGAAGTGCCACGCGAATGTCGGGGTTTTTCTTCAGCTCCTCAAGAGCCTGTTCTCCGGTTTCTGCCTCAACTGGCTCATAACCGGAGCGCTTAAGGTTTATTACCACAAAGCTGCGTATGCTGGATTCATCCTCCAAAACCAATACTTTCTTCATATTGCCTCCTATCCTTTCCGCAGAGAGTAATACTGCTATTATACCGCGCCTGAGTTCCATTCCGTGTATATAAGATGGAACCTGTCCACCAAATCATGCTGCTGGGAAATATCCGCCGCCTCCATTCCGGGAAGCTTGGCGGCATATATCACCGTTTCTCCCTGAAGCAGCACAAAGCGTCCCGGGATTTTTGCTCTGTCCCGCCTGTTTTCCCCGGAAAGGGCATAGATGGTGAGAAGGTCAGTGACCTTCTCATCTCCATCAAGCCTTGACAGCACCACCGCCCTCTCACCTGAGAGCACGGCGCTTACACGCCGAACTGTGAAACCCGCCCTCCATTCGTCGGGGATTACAAAGTACCAGCCGTCCGCCTCGCAGTGATAGGTGGAGGCGCACAGCTCCCGCTCACCTGAGGAATTGTAGGAATACCAGTCAAAAACATAGTTTTCGGCAGTGGAGCCCGGTTGGGTATATACCTTATTGGCAATGGGAAGCTCGAGACTTCCGTTCCCGTCAATATCCGTGCAGTAAACGGGGTAGTGGCGCTTGGTGTCACTATCGTTTCCGTCGGCCATGGTGATATTTTTTAGTTTGCCTTCCACACAGACAACAATATCCGTCAAGCAAAACTGGTCATCTTTCTCGCCGCTATACTGCCCTTCGATGAAAATCGCCGGAATACCATCGGCAAGTCCGCCCACTCTAAGGCGCTCAACCCTGCTTATGGAGGCGGAGAGTATAGCAGATGACTGAATTATTTCTCCGTCCTTTTCCAAAGAATACACCTCAACCGAGCCTGCGCCCTCCTCAAATTTCAGAGCGGCTAGATCTGTTGTTCCGTCCATGTTCAAATCGCCCATTTGAAAGTCTGTACAACTGGTGGTGAGTAAAACCGTGGAGGCCCAGTTTTTCACGGAATAGGCCTTCAAAAGCTTCATATCCGAGCCGGTTTTCCACGAAATCATAATCTCCGAAAAGCCATCCCCGTCAAGGTCTGCATATTCCACCCTGCCGCAGGAGGTACCGTCGCCGGCTATTGAAAGGGCCTCTGCATAGCCCTCTGTATTCTTGCGGTATATGCAGAGCTTCGGTGACTCATCCCTGGTAAAAAACGCCAGTGCCTCGTTTATCCCATCCCCGTCAAGATCGGTTAGCTGCACACTTTGGCGCAAAGAGCCCACCGTGGGGGCAGAATATTCGCTGCCGGCAGCAATTTCCCCGTCTATCAGCTTTTGAAGCTGCAAATACTCCTGAGAGGGCTGGGGCAGGCTGTAAAGCTCGTCAATCTCCTGAATTGAGCAGGCGGAAAGAGCGCAAACAGAAAAGATTGTCAGCACAGCAAGGACTATTCTTTTTTTCACTGGCTGTCACCTCCGCCTTTAACCTACAGTACAGGCAATTTAACTTGTATATTATAACATGAAGGTGCCGAAAATGGTAGTACAAAATAACAATACGGTGTGATACAATACAGCTAAAGCAAAAAGCGCCATAGTTTTACTTAATAATAGTCCACAGCAAATTATCCCCCAACAGGAGGTTGACTCCATGCGCCTTTACTATGCAGATATACGCGGGGCAGATGAAGCCCATGCCCTATATCCTCCCACCAGCAAAAGACACGGCTCCGCCTTTGGCGTATCCCTGCTTGCCGCCGCCTACAACGACTATGTGGGCAAGGCAGTCTTGCCCAAAATCGAGCAGATATTGTTCCACCGCTCGGTTTTCTCCAAGCCCCCGGAGCTGCACTATTCCATCAGCCATAGCTCGACCCATGTTCTATGCGCCCTGTCCCCGGGGCCTGTGGGCGTGGACACAGAAACTTCTGACCGTGTCGTGCCTGAAAAAGTCATCGAGAAGCTTACCACAGCCGAAGAACGGGAATTTTTGAGCTTCCTTGAAATTTGGACACTTCGGGAGAGCCTTTTTAAACTTAGAAACGAAGGCGATTTGCGTTCTATGTGCTTTTACAGAAAATTCGGAAAAATCCTGCCGCCTGTGGAGGGCGTTTTCTGCCGCCAGTACAAAAATGTGGAAGGCGCTGTGATCTCCGTTTCCGCCTTTGAGGATGACTTTCCCGATAAAATAACGGAGATACCCATTAAGAAGCTTCTTAAGAAGGAAAAGCCCTTGTATTCCTATCCAAAAGGCCTTCGCTTGGACTGAAATATTCAGAGCCGATGGAAAAAATTCCATCGGCTCTGTTTTTGCCTTTATTTTCGGCAGGTACAACGCTTATTTATTCTGAGCTTCCTGCTGCTCGACAAGGCGGGCATACTTGGCCTTTGCCTGTTCTTCTGCCTTCTTAAACAGTTCCTCCGCCCTGTCAGGGAAGGAGAGCTTAAGGGAAGTATAGCGGACCTCGTTATTGATGAAGTCACTATACTCGCCGGTGGCGGGCTTGCTGTCAACAGTCAGCGGTGCCTCCTTGCGGGGGTCAAAGCGGAAAATGTTCCAGTAGCCGGTTTCCACAGCCTGCCTTTCAGTGGCGATGGACTTACCCATGCCGTTCTTGTTGCCGTGGTTTATGCAAGGTGCATAGGCAATTATAAGGGATGGGCCGTCGTAGCTTTCGGCCTCAACAATGGCGTTAAGGGTCTGCTGATAGCTGGCGCCCATGGAGATCTGTGCCACATAAATATAGCCGTAGGACATGGCTATCTGCGCCAGATCCTTTTTCTTAACGCTCTTACCCGCAGCAGCAAACTGAGCAACTGCGCCGGTGGGGGTAGCCTTGGAGGCCTGACCGCCGGTGTTGGAATACACCTCGGTGTCGAAGACCAGGATGTTGATGTTCTCGCCGGTGGCCAGAACGTGGTCAAGCCCACCGTAGCCTATGTCGTAGGCCCAGCCGTCGCCGCCGAACACCCAGAAGCTGGGCTTAACAAATACGTCGCGGTTTGCATAGAGCTTCTTCATTTCAGCGGTGCCGGGGCAGTCCTCTCCCCAGGTGTCCACAGCCGTTTTCACCTCCGCCTCAAGAACCTTGGACGCATTCTTGGAGGCTTCTGCGTCGTCCTTGGCTTCAAGCCAAGCCTTTGCCGCCGCCTTCAGCTCCGCCGGAGCATCGGCATATTCGGCAACTGCCTTGATCTGCTGTTCTGCCAGCGCCCTGCGCTGCTTGCCGGCGCAAAGCATACCTAAGCCAAATTCCGCGTTGTCTTCGAAAAGTGAGTTTGCCCAAGCAGGTCCCCTGCCTTCTTTATTGACGGTGTAGGGGAAGCTGGGAGCGCTGCCGCCCCAGATGGAGGAGCAACCGGTGGCATTTGCAATATACATTCTGTCGCCGTAAAGCTGGGTAACAAGCTTTGCATAGGGAGTTTCACCGCAGCCGGCGCAAGCACCGGAGAACTCAAGCAGCGGAGTTTTAAACTGGCTACCCTTAACAGTGGTTTCTTTAAAGGATACATCCTTTTCGGTAACATTCATGTAGGCATAATCGAAGATATTCTGCCCAAAGAGTCTTTCCTCCAGCGGTACCATTTTTATAGCCTTTTCCTTGGCGGGGCAGATGTTTGCGCAGCTTCCGCAGCCTGTGCAGTCAAGCACGGAGGGGATAATGGCAAACTGATATTCCTCACAGCCCTTTCCTCTCATCTGGACAGTTTCGGTGCCCTCGGGCGCCTTTGCAGCCTCGTCCTTATCCATAACGAAGGGACGGATAACTGCGTGGGGGCAGACATAAGCGCACTGGTTGCACTGGATGCAGTTTTCCTTTATCCACATTGGAACTTCAACTGCAACTCCGCGCTTTTCAAAGGCAGAGGTGCCGTTGGGAACAGTGCCGTTGGCAACGTCCATAAATACAGAAACAGGGAGGCTGTCGCCGCGCATTGCATTAACAGGAGCAAGGATATTATCAACATATTTCCTGGCATGCCCAAAGCCGCCTGTAAGCTTTTCGGCGGGGGCGTCGGGGGCGGGAGAAGCCCAATCTGCGGGAATGAGGATTTCGTGGACCTGCTCAACACCCGCATCCACTGCCTGAACGTTCATGTTGACTATTTTTTCTCCCTTACGTCCGTAGGTGGTCTTAATGGCCTCCTTCATGTAGTTTACAGCATCAGCCTGGGGGAGAATTTTGGCGAGCTTAAAGAAAGCTGCCTGCAACACCGCGTTGGTGCGGTTGCCAAGGCCTATTTCACGCGCGATCTTAATTGCGTCAACAACATAGACATGAATACCGTTATCAGCAATATACTTCTTTGCTGCGGCAGGCAGATGCTGAGAAAGCTCCTCGGCATCATAAGCACAGTTAATCAAAAATGTGCCGCCGGGCTTAACATCCTGAGCCATGTCGTACTTTGATAAATAACTGGGGTTATGACAGGCAACAAAGTTTGCCTTTGAAACGTAATAAGTGGATTTAATGGGACTCTGGCCAAAGCGCAGGTGGCTGATGGTAACGCCGCCGGACTTCTTGGAGTCGTACTGGAAGTAAGCCTGAACCTTCATATCCGTGTGGTCGCCGATAATCTTAATGGAGTTTTTGTTAGCTCCCACGGTGCCGTCGGAACCCAGTCCCCAGAACTTGCAGGAAATGATGTCCTCCGGGGTAGTGTCAGGATTTTCTTTAACCGGGATAGAAAGGTTTGTAACATCGTCCACAATGCCGATGGTAAAGCTGTTAATGGGCTTTTCCGCCTGAATGTTGCGGAAAGCGGAGATAATTGAGCCGGGGGTAACGTCCTTGGAGGATAGTCCATAACGTCCCCCATATACGGGGACACCGCTGTATTGGCTGCCGGCAATTGCAGCAACAACGTCCAGGTAAAGAGGCTCGCCGGGAGCGCCCGGTTCCTTGGTGCGGTCAAGGATGCCGATAGTCTTTACCGTGGTGGGGAGTACGGAGATAAGGTGTTTCATGGAAAACGGACGATAAAGATGAACCTTAACAAGTCCCACACGCTCGCCTTTGCCATTAAGGTAGTCAACAACTTCCTCAGCCGCCTCGCAAACGCTGCCCATGGCAACTATAATGTGGGTGGCATCGGGTGCGCCGTAGTAGTTAAAGGGCTTGTAGTTTGTGCCGATACGCTTGTTTACTTGGTCCATGTAGCTCTCAACTATCTCGGCTACAGCATTGTATTTTCCGTTGGCGGCCTCACGTGTCTGGAAGAAGATGTCTCCGTTTTGGGCAGTGCCGCGCAGGGCGGGAAAAGCAGGGCTGTTTGCATTAGCGCGAAATTCCGAAACCTTATCGTAATTTACCATTCCTGCCAGCTCATCATAGTCCCAAACTTCAATCTTCTGCATCTCATGGGAGGTGCGAAAGCCATCGAAAAAGTGCAGGAAGGGAACCCTGCCCTCAATGGCGGAAAGGTGAGCAACAGCTCCCAGGTCCATAGCCTCCTGAGGGCTGTTGGCGCAGAGCATGGCATATCCGGTCTGTCGGCAGGCATATATATCGGAGTGGTCTCCGAAAATGGATAGAGCATGGGTAGCCAGAGAACGTGCAGAAACATGGATGACCGAGGGAAGCATTTCGCCCGCGATTTTATACATGTTGGGTATCATTAAAAGAAGTCCCTGAGAAGCGGTGTATGTGGTGGTCAAAGCGCCCGCTGTAAGGCTGCCGTGAACAGCGCCGGCTGCGCCGCCCTCAGACTGCATTTCAACCACGTTCACCGTCTGTCCAAAGATGTTTTTTCGCCCGCCTGCAGCCCACTTGTCCGCATATTCTGCCATGGTGGATGACGGAGTGATCGGGTAAATCGCCGCAACCTCGGAGAACGCGTAAGAAACGTGCGCAGCAGCAGTATTGCCGTCCATAGTTTTCAGCTTTCTTGACATGATTGTCATCTCCTTATAAATATAAATCTATCGCACCTAGCAGCAGCGTTACTCACTTGCGGGATTCCCTGTCTGGTGCAACGGGCTATCTTAATTCCTTTTTGCTCATTATAACATGTATCATACAAGCTGTAAACTATAATAAATTACAGACTCTCTTTGTTCTTATTGCACTATTTTGCTTTAACGTATAAAAGAAATATTAGTAATGTATCATACGTCCACCTTGCCCCCGAATAGAGTGATAAAAAATCCCTTGTACTTTTATGTCATTCAGGGTATAATATCACAATGCCCGAAGTATGGGGGTGTTATGCTACAAAGAAAAACACTTTTATGATTTTTTGCCCCTTAAACATTCGAGCTTCCGCAAATCTGACGGTAATCCTTTTGTTGGAGAAGGCAGAGCCTCCTTTAACAAATTCTTTGTACATGTTGTAGAAAGGAGCTGGCATCATGATCAGAATTGAAAATGAGCTGGGACTTATCAGCATCACCAGCGAGGTGTTCACAAACATCGCCGGAGAAGCCGCAACCAATTGTTTTGGCGTCAAGGGCATGGGCGCTCGCTCAAAAACCGACGGACTGGTTCATCTGCTCCGCAGGGAATCAATGTCACGGGGCGTGGGTGTCGGCTTTAACGATGATGGCAGCGTTTCCATTTCCCTGCACATTGTGGTTGACCACGGTGTTAACCTAAGGGTTCTTGCGGGAAGTATTATGAACGAGGTCAGTTATAAAGTATCGAAAGCTACCGGCGTGCCCGTAAAAAACGTCGATGTTTACGTCGAATCAATGCATATAAGCTGAAAACCGCTGTTTATTATGCATTAAGCCTAGGCCCGCCGCTTCAAGCCGCGCCAAGCCCTGGCATATCCCAGCGCATTTCTCACCGGAGGTGTCAACACTTTGAAAGAAATACTGGATGCTGCTACCTTTAGCGACATGCTGCTATGCGCATCGGCAGCTTTGGAGGTAAACAAGCAGCATATAAATGAATTAAACGTCTTTCCCGTTCCCGATGGCGACACGGGTACCAATATGAGCATGACTCTCAGTGCCGGCGCAGCAGACCTTCGCCGGAAACGCCCTGACACGGTGGGCGAGGTTTCAAAATGCGCTGCCTCTGCCCTTCTGAGGGGGGCCCGGGGCAATTCCGGCGTTATTCTTTCCCTGCTTTTCCGGGGCATTTCCAAGGTTCTCAAGGGCAAGAAAACCTGCACAGCCTATGATTTCGCCCAGGCTCTGAGCGAAGGGGTTGACGCAGCCTACAACGCCGTTATGAAGCCCGCCGAGGGCACCATACTCACCGTCTCCCGCATATCTGCGGCTGCCGCTAAGGATTTTGCAGAGACCGGCAGCGACATTGAGCTTCTTCTTTCTTGCGCTCTTGAAAGCGCGAAGGATGCACTTGACGAAACCATTAACCAAAACCCCGTGCTGAAAAAGGCCGGCGTTGTGGATGCCGGAGGCAAGGGCTACGTTGTTATTATCGAAGCCATGCTCCAGTCCCTCCGAGGTGAGGTATCCCCGGACTCATACAGCATCCCCGCCCCCGGTGAGGGCGAATCCGACGATTTTGCCGATTTCGGCAAATTTGAAACCGGCGATATAAGCTTTGCCTTCGACACCGTATTTATCGTCCGCTGGGAAAGCGGTCAAGCGAAATCTCTCGACGGCCTTCGCACTTACCTTTCCAGCATAGGCGATTGTTTGGTTATAGGCGAGAGCGACGAGGAGTTTAAGGTTCACGTTCACACAAATATCCCTGGAGATGCACTTACCGAGGCTCAGAAATACGGGATCCTTGAAGTTGCAAAAATTGAAAATATGCGAACCCAGCATGATGAGCTGGTTGCCGCCTCCGAAGCGAAGAATGCTATTGCCGAACCAGAAAAGGAATACGGCATTGTTACCGTCTGTGCCGGTGAGGGCATAGCAAACCTGTTTTCAGAGCTGGGAGCCGACAAGATAGTCACCGGTGGGCAGACCATGAACCCTTCCACCGAGGACATTTTAAATGCTGTTAATACTACCCCCGCAAGTACAGTTTTAGTTTTCCCCAACAACAAGAACATCATCATGGCTGCCGAGCAGTGCGTTGGCCTCACAGAAAAAAATATTGTGGTTATCCCCACTAAAACCATACCTCAGGGAGTGTCTGCCCTTGTTAACATGGATACATACTCCCAGAGCGAAGAGGAGCTTGTAGACATAGCCAAGGAATCCATTGAAAGCGTTCACACCGCTCTAATTACCTATGCCGCCAGGGACTCTGACTTTGACGGCTATGTAATAAAATCCGGTGAATATTTAGGGCTTTTGGATGGTGCCCTGCTGGGAAGCAACAGCGATATCAGCGTGCTTCTTTCCACTCTTTCCGAAAAGCTCATGGCACTTGACCCGGAGTTTATCACCATCTACTATGGCGAGGATGTAAGCGAGGAGCAGGCCGAAGCTGTTTGTGCCACGGTTGCGGAAAAAATGCCCTATGCTGAGGTCAGCACCGTAAATGGCGGTCAGCCGGTTTACTACTACATGATTTCCGCAGAATAAATAATTTCACAAAACACCCTCCGAATTAGCCTTCGAAGGGTGTTTTTTTATTATGTCTTTGGTCCGCCGCCCTTCGGATTGTTGTTCTGATAGTGCCTGCGGCGGGGTCTGTCGTTATTGGGCTTCTGGGTAGCCCCATCCTTGGGCTGAGCCGCCTGACTCTTTGGCTGTGCCGCGCCTTGGGAGGGGGACCTTCTGTCCGTAGGTTTTTTTGAACGCTTGCTTGCGCCCTGATTAGGCCCGGAGCCTTTGCGCTGTCCGCCGCCGGAACTTCTGGGGCGCTGCTGAGGCCGCTTTTGCTGTTCCGGCCTTTGGGCAGTCTCCATTTCTCCAAACTCCGGTTTTGGCTCGCCCGTGCTTTTTTTATTGTTGCCCTGATCGGCAAATAGGTTAGGCGCCTGCCATGGGTCGTCCTCAGGTTCGACAACCTCTTTGGGTTTTTCCACGTAGTTTAGAACCTTAGGCATTGGCTCGCCGGGCTTGGGTCTGCCCCCGGGGATAGTAGCCACCTCATCCGCCTCAAAGGTCTTTATTTCCTGTTCTCCATTCCCGTCAAGGCGCACCTTAACCTTCTGCCTAAGCACATTGGTCTGCACCACATTGCCGTAGCCACCTATAGTCTGCACAAAAGCACCGGTTTTGGGAATTGTCTTAATCAGGTCCTCGTATGCTTCCTGCTCATAGCGCAGGCAGCACATAAGCCTTCCGCAGCTACCGGAGATCTTTGTGGGGTTCAGTGACATGGACTGGGTTTTTGCCATCTTGGTGGAGACCGGCTGAAAGTCGTTTAAAAACTGGCTGCAGCAATAGGGCTTTCCGCAGATACCCAGGCCTCCCAGCATTTTTGTTTCATCCCGAACACCGATTTGTCTTAGCTCAATACGTGTTCGAAAAACCGCCGCCAAGTCCTTTACAAGCTCACGGAAGTCCACCCGTCCGTCGGCCGTAAAGAAGAACAAAATCTTGTTTCCGTCAAAGCCGCACTCCACGCCCACCAGCTTCATTTCAAGGCCGTGTTGGATAATCTTTTCCTTGCAGATCCTAAAGGCCTCCTTCTCCAGCGCCTTGTTTTTCTCTGCCGTTTTAAGATCAGCCTCTGTTGCAAGACGAATAATTGGGCGCAGCGGTGGCAGCAGGCTTTCCTCCGGCACCGGATGGTTGCCTATGGAACATTCGCCCAAATCCAAGCCTTTGGAGGTTTCAACAATAAGCTTGTCCCCCGGCTTTGCTACAATGCAGTTGGGGTCAAAAAAATATGATTTTCCCCGGCTGCTAAATTTAACACTAATTACGTCAATCAAATTGCTATCCTCATTTCATACTGTAAGCACACATAGCATCCCCATAATATGCTTAACGCCGACGTTCATCCGCGCGTACTCCTCCACCCTTTCGCAAAGGTGAAGAAGCCTAACCGCATCTTGGCGGGATAAAAGTGGCCTTTCTCCGCCCTTCATGGCCAGAAGCTCGCAAAGCACTACCTTGATCCCGGCGATAAGCTCCAAAAGTCCATCAGTGTCCAAGGCATCATTGCGCCCGAAAAACGAACAGATCCCAGCCCTGTCACCATTTGCGGCAAGGCTCAAATATTCCTTAGCAAGCTCGCTTTCTATCCGTCTGCTCTCCCCGCCGGGGCGAAAAATAACGCAGCGGGAGCGAATTGTAGCCAGTAGCCTTTCAGCACTGTGGGTGCATAAAATAAAACAGGCATAGCTGGGCGGCTCTTCAAGAAGTTTCAGTGCGGCATTTTGTGCCGCTTCATTCATAAGCCCCGCATCTTTGATAATATAAACCTTCCGCTCTGCCTGCTGGGGTCTAACCCATGCATCGGAGGCCATAGACCGTAT
>CAZNUD010000012.1:24389-47083 GCA_964576195.1 uncultured Oscillospiraceae bacterium
TATCTGCTCCACCGAGAGCTCTCGCTTTTGTTTACCCTTATCATCAGTTTTGCGGGTGATTTCTATAACGTCGGGGTTAATTGTTTCTTTGACTCGTCTGCACTGGGGACAGGTCCCACAGGCATATTCCCCACCCTTCCGGCATACAAAGGCACTGGCAAGGGAAAGGGCCGCGCTCTCGCGCAGCGCCTCATCAGGACTTTCTATAATGCAGGCATGGGACGCCCTGCGCGGTGTTATGCTATCACTGCTCATAGGCGAATAAACTGCTCAACGTCCAGCACAAACACAGTTGCTCCCCCAACCTTGATTTTATCCGGCATAATGTATCCGCCCGCGCCCATTTCCGGCCCCTGCTCATCATACCCCGAAGTGGCTTCACTGATAATACTTGTAACGTACCTGACTTTTGTATCGTCCACACCGGAAAAGAGAATGGCATTTTCCTTGTGCATGAAGCCACCAATGCTGTTTGTAATGGTGGAGGGATAACCCTGCTTAGCAAGAACGCCTGCAACAACGGGCGCATCCGACTTTGATAAAATTGCCATAACAAGCTTCATATCGGAGCCTCCCAGAATAGTCTCATAGTAAAGGGTACACTACTACATTTTTATTTTACCTTTAATATTTGCGTTCGTCAATGAAAAATTACTATTGTCTGACTTGCTTTATAATATCCCTGTTGACAATCCGCCGATAAGTAAACTACAATTTAGTTAAAGGAGGTGCTCCATGAAATATACAGGTATAATCGGCTACACCGAAACGGAGCTTAGGACCTTCGCCCAGAAGCCCCTTTCAGCCGTTGACAGCCTGGTCTTCTCCCAGTTTTCCTACAACGAGCTTAGCTGTGTTTTTCCCCAATCAGGCTCCCCCGAAGCCCTGTCTGTTAAGGAGATATTTTTAGCAGAACATTTTTCCTCCATGTTTGCCCCAATATACGAGGAGGATAAGAGCCGCCTGCTTCTCTCGGCAATGGCTGCCAGCCCCCGCTATAGAGATGTTACCGTTAGCCACTATGTCAGTGAGCATGACACTGTGGAAGAAAAGCAGTTCTCCGCTATGTGCCTGCGCTTGTTGCCGGATTTGGTCTACATAGCCTTTCGCGGTACCGACGATACTTTGGTGGGCTGGAAGGAGGACTTTTCCATTGCCTTTAAAACCCCTGTCCCCTCCCAAAGAAGGGCGGCTGAGTATCTTTCCTCCGTGGCCCTCGAAGAAAGCGGCAGTTTAATCCTGGGTGGCCACTCCAAGGGCGGAAACCTGGCCCTTTACGCGGCCATGACTGCTAAAGAAGACCTACAATCCCGCATAATACGCATTTATGACCATGACGGCCCCGGCTTCAAGGCCGGTGTGCTGGATAACGACGGCTACCGCCGCATAAAACATAGGATTCAAAAAACCATCCCGCAATCCTCACTTATTGGCATGCTATTGGACGGTCATGACCAATACAGCGTGGTTGCAAGCCGGCGAATGGGAATAATGCAGCACGACCCATTTTCATGGGAGGTACATCAGGGTAACTTCCGCGCAGTTGAGGAGGTAACCGACAGCGCCAAGTACATTAATTCAGCCGTCCGCCTCTGGCTGGATGGGCTCACCGATCACGACCGGGAGCGCTTTGTGGAGGCCCTTTTTTCTATTCTCGACGCGGGCAGAGCCGAGACCTTCAGCGAAATAACCCGTCAATGGCGAAAAAACTCCGCAGCAATTTTCACTGCCATGAAGGACGCAGACCCGGAAATGAAAGAGCATATCCATGCCCTGTTAAAGGACTTTGTGACAATTTTGGGGCAAAATCTTAGGGCTAAGGTTTTGCCAAAGCGACGGGGAGAAACAATAGACTTCACGTTTGGGGTATAAGAACTTACTTATAACAAAAGAGGAGGCATCCTTTCTTGCAAGAAAGAGCGCCCCCTCTTTTTAAATTCCAAACACCAATTCCCTTTTACGAAAAAAGAGAATTGGTGTTTGATTTAAGGCTAGCTTCTGGCTTGCCTTCCTTATTTAAGGCCTCCGGACATGAGCTGCTTATCAATGAAGGCGACCACATCGCCCACCGTAGCCATTCCTCCGGCGATTTCATTAGTGATGATGATGTTGTAGCCCTCTTCAAGGGTCATGACCATCTCCACCAAATCCAGAGAGTCAGCACCCAGATCCTCAAGAATCCTGGTGTCCTCCCTGATAGCATCGGGACTGATCTCGAGCTGTTTTGCCAGCACGCTTCTTACTGTTTCAAAGGTTGTCATTTCTTCACCCACCTTGCCGCGGTGTTCCGCAGATTTATATGATGCCTTGCCTTTAGTCCTGGGTTTTCGGCTTTTCGCAGGAAATGACCACTCTGCGGTTAGGCTCGGTGCCGGTGGAGCAGGTTGTCACGCCCTCATAATTCTGCAGCGCCGTGTGTATAACGTGGCGCTCGTAGGAGTTCATGGGCTCAAGAGCCATGCTGCGGCGGTATTTAAGAGCCTTTGCCGCCATTTTTTCAGCTAGATGCTCAAGAGACTCCTCACGTTTTGCCCTGTAGTTCTCAGCATCAATGCTGATATGGGTTCTGTCCTCTCGTCCGCGGTTAACGGCATAGTTTGTCAGGTGCTGTATGGCGTCAAGAGTCTCGCCCCGGCGGCCGATAATAGCACCCATGCCTTCGCCGCTGAGATTAAGAGAAACGGAGCCGCCCTCCTTAGTGCTTATATCGATAACGGCGGCCGTTCCCATACGTTTAAGCAGCCCCTCAAGGAAATCCCGGGCTTGTTCCTCAACCTCACCTTTCGCCCGGGGAGCGGCAGCCTTTGCCTGTGTCTCGGGGGCAGGAGCATCGGGAACCTCGTAACTCACGCGAATTACCGCAGGCGAAGCGCCGATCCTTAGAAATCCGGACTTGGCACGTTCGAGGATTTCAATCGAAACATCTTCTCTTTGAAGGTTCAGTTGACAAAGCGCCGTGGCAACGGCTTCGTCCTCGGTCCTTCCTGTGACTTCAATAGAATTAAGCATAGTTTATCTCCCAAACTGATAGATCATATTGTCAAAGGTTATAGGGAATTATTCCTCGGTCTTTGCTTCGGCTTCGTCCGAAATTTCCCTATCGTATTCCGCATCCACCTGAGCGTCGATTTCAGAGGCCGCTGCAGCTTCCCTTGTTGCCTCCTCCGCTCCCTCTGGGTTGGAGAAGCGATCCTCAACATAGGCTCTTCCGCACGCATAGCGGCGGTTACCCACCTGGGATGCGGGGATATCTTTTTCCGGCAAGCCGGCTGCCGCTCGGCGCCTTGCCTTTTCCTGGGCACGTTCCGCTGCAAGACGCTCGTCATTTTGCGCCTTTTCAATAGATTGAATTTTCTTCTTACTGGTATTCTTGTTGCGCTCGGTTGCGCCTCCTGCGCGAAGCTTCTCAGTTTCCAAACGTTTTTTCTCCAGTTCCGTATCTCTTGCGGAAATGCGCTCTCTTCGCTCAGCATCCTCCGCATCAAGCTGTTTTGTGTAGTACTTGTTCAAAATTGAGTCTTGGATAATTGCAAAAGCGCTGTTTGCAATCCAGTAAATGCCCAATGCTGCCGGCATTATAAAGCAGATGTACAGCGATACCAGAGGCATTGTCATCATCATGCCCTTCATGGAACCCTGCTGCTGCCCTGCGCTGGGGTTTGATGCGTTGCTGATTTTCATAGAGAAGTAGCTTAGCAGGGCAGAAATAACCGGAATAAGGAATAGTCCCAAAGCCGGACCCCAAACGGAGGGGTCATTCCAGTCGGCCTTCAAAAAGAAGTTCCATTCCGGTCTTACTCCCAGATTGATACCCAAAAAGTTAAAGTCCAGATCCACAAGCTTGTCCGAAATGCCTTGAAATTCGGGAAAGTGGTTGTGAACCAGGTTAGAAAGTGTGATTTCGTAGTATGCGTCAGCCTTTTCGGGAACTGTGTATAGACCAAGGCTCACCAGCTTGTCGGTAATTTCCGCAATTGTCTCCGCACTAAGGCGCATAAGGCGGGTAAAGGGCTGGCGGATAACGCTGTAAAGTGCGATAAGGATGGGGAAAGGAATAAGGCTCCAAAGGCAGCCCGACATGGGGTTGACCTTTTCCTCCTTATAGAGCTTCGCCACCTCCTGCTGGTACTTTTGTTGGTTGCCCTCATGCTTTTTCTCCAGCTCCTTCATAAGTGGAGTAAGCCTGGACATTCGCATCATGCTGCGCTTTGACTTCATTTGGAAGGGCAACATAATAAGCTTGACGACCAGTGCAAAAAACAAAACGGAAAGACCGTAGTTTAGGGTCCAGTCATAAAGAGTCAGTAGCAACCACGAAAAGGGGTAGGTAATGATTTCTGAAAAGGACATTTGTTACTCCTTAGCTTCACATCCGGTCAGGGGACCGGGTCGTAAAAGTCATAGCCCGCCCTATGAAAGGGATGGCATTTAATTATGCGCTTGACGGCCAGCCACGTTCCCTTCGCGGCGCCGTATTTTTCAATAGCCTCCAAGGTATATTGGGAGCAGGTAGGCACAAAGCGGCAACAGGGCTTTGAAAGGGGCGAAATGCGTTCTTGATAAAACTGAATAAGCTTGATTAATAGTTCCTTTTTCATCTAGTCTCGCCTTTTGTTCCCGTCCGTTATCTCCAATCGTCCGCAGCAATAAAGAAAATCCTTCTCCAGCCTGTTATAGTCCGAAAAGGCGGCCTTGTTTCTCGCCACCACGACCATGTCAATGCCCGGTTTAATCTTTTCTTCATTTAAACGATATATGGCTCTGATACGCCTGCGAATCTTGTTGCGGCAAACAGCATTTCCCACCTTGGTGCTCACAGCAACGCCAAGCTGGTTATAGGGCCTGCCCGTGTGTCTAAAATAAACCACCAGCGAAGATGCCGCAACGCTTTTCCCCTTGGCGTAAAGTCTTCGGAATTCGTGATTTTTTTTCATAGATACGGAGTATTTCAAAATCAGTCATCCTTTCGGTCCCTTGCTCTCCTAAAGTGAAAAGCGGACAAACACCTAAAGGGCGGATAGACTCCGCCCTAAAAAACCGGTATTTTGCGGGAAAAGCCGCGTATTATTAGTTGGTTTACAAAAGCCCACTGCCGGATGTGCTTCGAGCTTATGCGGAGAGTTTGGCTCTGCCCTTTGCTCTGCGGCGGGCAAGAACCTTACGACCGCTTTTGGTTGCCATTCTCTTGCGGAAGCCGTGCTCCTTGGCACGATGACGCTTCTTGGGCTGATAGGTGCGAAAAGTAGACATTTTCGTACACCTTCCTTTCGTGTAATAATACTCAACAACGGCAGTTTTGCGCTTCTGTCCTATTCCCGAACCGGTCTTACTTAAGCTGGCAAAATATGCCGCAGCAGTTGATAAATTAATCTCTTTCCGAGCCAGAAGGATATCGTCGGAAAACTATGCTATTATACAGCATGGAATAAGTCTATGTCAACAGATTTTTCCCGCTGTCATTACTCCAGTGCTGCAAAAAATCCCTTACGGCATTGTTTTTTAGCATATAGCGAACAATCGGCAGACCCATAACGAACATGACCAGCGCCTCTCCTGCTCCCACCTGCAGGGCAAAAACCAAATAGCCTTTCCAAAATTCATCCCGCGTGAGCGTAAAGGCCAGCACCGCGCCGACTATCAGTGCGTTAAATACCACCGGCATGGCACAGGCCGTAATGCACGCACCCCAAAGACCCGGTGTTTTCTTTTCCTGCCCGTTTTTTATGCTCTCTCGCTGCCCAGCAATTAACAAAGTCTTTCGTGCTCTCTTTCCCATCGCAGCGGTGCAAAAAGCCGCCAGAAGCGTTGCAATGGAGCCGAACACAATGTCCAGCGCTCCCGCTGTGCTCATGGTGTTTGCAATTATGCAGCCCACGAAAAGCCCGCCTGTTGCTGCGGGAAAAAAGAAAGGCAGAATGCAAAGCAACTCCGAAATGCGAAGCTGTAGGGGGCCATAGCTTATGGGTGCCAGCACCATGGTAAGGGCCGCATAAACTGCCCCTATAACTGCTGAGTAAACAAGCTTTCTGATGTTAATGTTCATAATAATCAGCCTTTCCGCATATGGCGACACAAATGTATTAGCGGCAGAGCAGAGAGTTACTTCTGCTGATAGCGGCTATATAGGCAGCCGCAGTATTCCTGCCTGTACAATCCATATTCCTTAGATAATTCGATAGACCGCTTGTAACCGTCTTTCTTCTTAAAATCCGAGGGCAGCCACCCCACGCCAAACTCCTTTTCCAGTTCAAAGCCCAGTTCGTTTATTCTATCCTGATCCTTATGCGGACTTACCGTAAGGGTGGTGCAAAAATAGTCAAAGCCTCCGTTCTTGGCTTCTTGCGCCGTTTCACGCAGTCGGAGCTTAAAGCACTCTGTGCATCTTGCTCCCCCCTCCGGCTCCTGCTCCAAGCCCGCCGCCGCCTCATAAAATTTATCGCCCTCATAGGCACATTCCCGCAGCCTTACGCCGCCCTCATAATGCTTCAAAACCTTCTCCAGCCAGAAAAGTCTTTTGTCATATTCCTCCCTGGGCTGAATGTTGGGGTTATAAAACAGCACTGTTACATCAAAGTGTTTTGTAAGGTATTCCAGCACATAGGAGCTGCAGGGCCCGCAACAGCACTGAAGCAGAAGGCTTTTTCTCTCGCCTGCAAGCTTTTTCGTAATCTCCTCTGTCTGGCTCTGATAGTTGACTAACAAGGCCCAAGCACCTCGCTTTCATATGGCAAATGGTTCCGAATTTTTGTTGACTTGATTTGTTTATTATAATACTATATCCCTATGTTTGCAAAGCAAAAAGTCTCGGGAGCGCTATATGAAAAAGAAAAGAACGATTTTTACGCTTGTTTTCCTGATAATGATCCTTATCCTCTTATCCCCCGCCCTGGCTGTTACTTTTGAGGATTTTTCGGATGTTTCCGGCCACTGGGCTGAGAAAACTTTAAAACGTGGCTTTTCCGACGGCCTTATTCAAGGCTTTGGAAACGGCACCCTCCGCCCTGACCAGCCAATTACAGCCGCTCAAATGATAACCATTCTCTGCCGCGTTCTCAGCGTTCCCGACAGCGAAGAACCCGCTCCCTCCATTCCTGCAGACGCATGGTACGCCGAAGATGCGGCAAAAGCATACTCTTTAGGTCTTATTACTGCTAACGCCGCAGACCTTGACGCTCCCATGACACGTCAGGATGCCCTTGCCATGCTATCTAAGGCTTTTCGCATTATCCCTGCCCTGCCCCCCCTCTCTGCCATAGCCTCATTGCCCGATTACGGTGACATTCATGAAGAAAACCGCCCGGCCATGGCTGTGCTTTTTTCGGAGGGTTACATTCAGGGATATGGCGGCTACCTTAACATTGATACAGGCATTACCAGAGGCGAATTTTTAACTGTTCTTTATCGAATTGCCGAAAACTATATCCCCGCTTCCTCCCTAAGCTCAAATACCTCAGGCGCTTCGGTAATTAAGGACAGCGGCTCAATTATATCCCTTTCACTTGTGGATAAGCTCTGGTTTGACTGCTCTGTTAAATCTGTCTCCCTCTCCGGTGTAACATCAGAGTACATAGCCATCTTAAATAAGGACCTTGAGAGCTTCACGGCCGAGATGTCCTCTCTTGGTTGTCTGGTTCTTTCAGGCTGCGCAAGGGAGCTTAAGTTTCCCACCACAGTCACCGCCGAGAGCCTTCGACTTGAGGGGGCTATTTCTGCCTCACTTCATTCAAATATTGATAATGTCTCCCTTACTGGCTCCGGCGCAAGCATAAGCCTCTCAGGAGAGCACAGCAGCCTTGTCCTCGCCGGATCCAACAACTCCGTCGTCCTTTCTGACGGTTGCTCAGTTAACAACATTATCATAGCCGGTGAAAATAACAAGCTTATTACCGAAGGCTCCGCCTGTGCCGAAAACTTAGACGTCACCGGTAAAGGCTGCCAGCTTAGCTTCTCCGGCTCCGTTACGGACTCTGTTAGCCTATCAGGTATCAGCAACGTGGCAAGCCTCCAAATCTCCTCCGGCCTTAACACCCTATCCGTATCTGATTACGGCAACTGGCTAAATCTCACAGGCGGGGCCATTAGCTCCGCTACCGTAGGTGGCAGCTACTCTGTTTTAAATAAAGATGGAGGCGGCATAATAAGCTCACTTAGACTAACCGGCACCGGCTGCTCCGTTTCTCTGTCAGAAGGCAGCGTAAGCTCCCTTGCCATCCCGGGTATAGAAAACACCGTCAACCTAAACACAATTGCCCAAAACGTCATAATCGACGGCCGCAAAAACACTCTTTCCGGCTCCGGTCTTGCTGAAAACGTTACTCTGAACGTAAATGGCTGTGACGTAAGCGTGGCTGTAAGTTCCCTTACAAATAACAGCTTCGAAATGGACGCCGAGCGCGTTCTCGCACTTATAAGTAGTAATTACCGAGGGAATTTCACCCTTAAATGGGCGCAGCAGCATGACTATGAGCCCTACGATAAAGAGGTTTTTGTAAACGCCAAGGGCTATGGCAGCAAAAGCGAATACCTTATCTGGGTTAATCGTGCCATGCAGAGGGTAAACATATTTAAGGGCAGCTCGGAAAACTGGCAACTTACTCATAGCAGCATTGTAGCTACCGGTGCCACCCGTTCTCTCACCCCCGTCGGCGTATACGACATCACCTACAAGCTGGAAGCCGGCTGGACCACCTCCACCTACACCTGCCGCCCGGTTGTTGGCTTTAACAAGGGAACCGGCTATGCCCTCCATTCCAGACTCTACTATCCCCGCAGCCGCGTCCTTACAGACGCGCAAATCGGTTTTCCCATCAGCCACGGCTGCGTACGCATGTACGATGAAGATATTTGGTACATATACAACAACATTCCCATCGGCACCACCCTGGTGGTGTACTAAAAACCCATAGGAGGCCCATATGGACAAAAGAATAAGCAAAATCGCTTACTATCTTGGAATAGCGGACTCTGTATTGACCCGCTCCACCTGCCTGCGCCGTAAATATGGCGCCATCATCGTCAAAGCCGATGAAATTCTTTCCACCGGCTACAACGGCGCTCCCCGGGGCCGCAAAAACTGTTCCGACATAGGCCGCTGCACCCGTGAGGTTCTTAACATCCCCTCTGGTCAGCGCTATGAGCTTTGTCGCAGCGTCCACGCCGAGCAAAACGCAATAATCTCCTGCTCTCGCCGTGATATGCTTGGCTCCACCATGTACCTTGTGGGCAGAGATGGAAAGACAAACGAAATTATTCCGGCCTCCTCCTGCTCCCTTTGCCGCCGCTTCATACTTAACGCCGGCATTGAAAAGCTGGTCTGTCGCATTGGCTCAGGAGAAAATGACTACGAAACAATTTTTGTTTCCGACTGGATAGAAAATGACGACACCCTACCCGAAAAGGCATAACTCGGAAACACAAAAGGACGGCATAGCTAAGGCTATGCCGTCCCTTTTATTCTATAGCTCCATTGCCGTATAATAGGCTGGACTATCAACAGGTTTTGGGGGGTTGTTAATCGTCCTTTTCCGCAGCAGGGCTAAAGTATATTTCCATATGTGGGCTTATATTCCCGCCTTGACCTCGTCGTAGTCCTTCTGAATTTCCTGGGAGGGGGCACCCGCCAGTAAGGAAACAACAACAATGAAAATGCAGGAAACGATGAACGCCGGCAGAAGCTCATAAATATCCCATATGCCGCCGAGAGGTCTTACTGCAAGCTTCCAAACGAACACCGTAATGCCGCCGCTAAGCATGCCGGCAATGGCTCCAGCGCGGTTAGTGAGCTTCCAGAACAGGCTAAAGAGCATGATAGGTCCGAAAGTTGCTCCAAAACCTGCCCATGCAAAGCTTACTATAGTGAATATTACACTGTTCTCATCCAATGCAATTACAATTGCAATAGCGGTTGTAACAAGCAGCGTAATGCGGGATAGATTCATAACCTGCTTATCAGCCGCGTCCTTCTTGAAAATCCCCTGATAAAGGTTCTTTGCCAGAGCTGAGGCCGCTATAAGCAGATAGGAGTCCGATGAACTGATGGTTGCAGCCAAAATGCCCGCCATGACAAAGCCCGCGATGAGGGGGGGCAGAAGCTTGGTTGAAAGTAGAATAAAGACGTTTTCAGAGGCGGATGCGGTGCCGAAAGCGGCGGGGAACAGCGTTCTGCCCACAATGCCGATAAAAACAGCAACGATAAGGGAAATAACCACCCAAACAACGGCAATTCTACGGGAACGTTTAAGCTCGTCCTCCTTACGAATAGCCATAAACCGAAGCAGCACCTGGGGCATGCCGAAATAGCCGAGGCCCCATGCCAAAGTGGATACAATTGTAAGCAAACCGTACTTTCCCGGTTCTCCAAACTGGGGAACTCCATTTGTAACAGCCTGAACCCCGTCTGAAAGCTGGGGCTTTGCAATTCCAAAGAAATCAAGAAAGCCGGGAATGCTTCGCGCGTTTTCAATAACCTTGTCAAACCCGCCGGCAGCGCTGGTTCCGAAAACCACAACCACCGTAAGCGCAATCACCATTACGATAGCCTGCATAAAATCCGAGGCGCTTTCGGCCAGAAAACCGCCGATAATGGTGTAAAGAAGCACAAACACCGCTCCAACTACCATCATCCAGACATAGGGCAGGCCGAACAGGGTAGAAAACAGCTTTCCGCAGGTAACAAGACAGCTTGAAGCGTAAACCGTGAAAAATATAAGTATAAACACAGCCGCTATAGCCAGTATAACTTTTTTGTTCTCCTTAAAGCGGTTGGAGAAGTATTCGGGAATGGTGATGGCATCAACCTTTTCACTGTAACGGCGAAGGCGCTTTGAAACAATAAGCCAGTTAATGTAAGTACCCAAGGCAAGACCTATAGCGGTCCAAGCTGCGTCTGCAATGCCGCACCAGTAGGCGACGCCGGGCAGACCCATCAATAGCCAGCCGGACATATCGGAGGCCTCGGCGCTCATGGATGCCACCCAGGGGCCAAGACTGCGTCCTCCAAGAAAATAGTTCTCTGAATTTTGGTTCGCGCGCTTTGCAAACGCAAAGCCAATAATGATTACCACCGCCATGTAACTCGCCATAGCGATAAGAATCTGCAATGTGTTACTGTCCATAATTTCTCCTCTTACATGAAAATGTTTAATGCTTGTCATTAATATAATGAATGACATAGGGAGATTGTACTTTATCTAAAAAAATAAATCAATAGCAAATTTAACAAAAAGTTTGAAATATATCGCGTTTGTTGTATTATTATAAGGAGTACTAATGTTATGTAAGCGAATCATTAAAGTTTTTCATTAAGGTGGTACTATGTCAATAAAAAAATATGAGGTTTTGGCAAAAGTGGTGGAACTGGGAAGTCTTACAAAGGCCGCTCAGACTCTGGGCCTCACCCAGTCCGGTGTAAGCCACATAATCAGCTCTCTTGAAGCTGATTTCGCCTTCCCCATTCTGAGCCGCAGTAAATCCGGCGTCAGCCTCACCCCAGACGGCGAGGCCATAATGCCCGCCATTCGCAATATTCTCAACGGCTCGGAACAGCTAAACCAGATGGTCGCCTCAATAAACGGTCTTAGCAGCGGCACTGTGCGCCTGGGCGCTTTCACAAGTGTGGCTGTCCACTGGCTGCCGGGAATAATCAAAGAATTTTCCGCCGACCACCCCAACATCGAGATAAAGCTATTAAACGGCGATTATCACGATGTGGCCCAATGGCTGCAAAGGGGTGAGGCAGATTTGGGCTTTGTGGCATATCCGGAGAAGCTTGAATGCAAGTGTATCCCGCTGCATGCGGACAGGCTCATGGCAGTGCTGCCCCTTGACCACCCTCTTGCAAAAAGCAACAATTTCCCTTTGTCTGACATTTCTGCCGGGCCGTTTATCAGTCTTCTGGAAACCAGTGACCATGATGCCCGCCGCGCTCTTCAGGCCGCCGGCGTCACCCCCAATGTTAAATATTACACCAAGGATGACTACGCTATTATTGCCATGGTAGAAAACGGCTTAGGCATTTCCATAATGCCGGAACTCCTTTTAAAGGGGCACACCGATCGTGTTGCTACTCTTCCCCTGGACCCTCCCCATGAGCGCATGATAAGTCTTGCCATGAGCGAGGCCGGCTCCGGTTCCCCTGCCACAAAGGCCTTCGCCGATTACGCCCTTCGTTGGGTGCAAAAAACACATTAGGTATTTTGAGTGTAAAAAAAGCAGTGTTAATTCTAAAAGATAGAATTAACACTGCTTTTTAACGGCCTATTACCCTTTGCGCCATCACCCTCGCCCCAATTATACTCAGGAAAGCCTGATTATTTCTCCGGGTCTTTCCAAAACATAACCGCCCAAAGCTTCAAGGCGCTTTGCAAACTCCTCGCTGCGCAAAACCTCAAGAAAACTCAAAAGCATCGGGTTTTTAAGGTTTTCCTGCTTGGCAAGCAGGTTGTATTCCTCATTGCATACGGGGATGAAGTCCAGCCCGTAAAGCTTGGCGGCGGAATAAATACCAAGTCCTCCGTCAGCCGTTCCCGCCGCAATATTGGCAGCCACGGCAGTATGGGTAAATTCCTCCCTGGTATAGCCGTTCATAGCTTCAGACATAGCGTTTTTCTTCATAAGATAGTCGCATAAAATCCTCGTACCCGAACCACCCTGGCGGTTAACATATCGCAAGTCTTGTAAGTCTTTAAACTCCCTTATATTGCAAGGATTTCCGGCCTCCGTAATAATACCCTGCACACGGCCGACACAGCGGATAAGCACAGCATCGCCCTTGGGAAAATACCGACGTACGTAAGTTTTGTTATACTCACCTGTTTGCGGGTCAAGCAGATGTACCCCTGCAAGGACAGTCTCCCCGCGGAGAATTGCCATAATGCCTCCCATGCTGCCTACATGGGAGGAAGCCACTGAAAATGCAGGGTTTTCTCGTCTTAATATATCTGCGGCTTCGTCTAAAAGCGGGTCATGGCTGCCAACAATGGACAGCGTGTTTTTTATGCTTTCAATGGGTCTAAGAAGCCGAACGGAAACCTGTTCCCCGGCCTCAAATCCCTCGGAATTCTGGGGGATTTCCAATATGCCATCAGCCTTTACAAAGCTTGTCACCACTCCCGCTCCCCGGTTTAATGGCACGGCGGTAAACCCCTTTTCCCCCTTGCTCAAGCGCACCCGGGTAAATTCCCTGTATTTCAGCGAGGAATTGAGCCGCTTACTAATTGTGGCAAGGGCTTGGGGCTGCTGCATTCCAGAGGTATGAAGCAAGCTTTCAACAAGCGGTTTGAAAAGCTCCTCCAACACAATAATACCAGACACGGGATAGCCAGGCACTCCCAAAACCGGCTTTGAGCCAATTCGTGCCAAAACCGCCGGCTTTCCGGGCTTTATTGCTATTCCGTGGTACAATAGCTCCCCCAACTTTTTGAGAGTTGCAGTGGTGTAATCGTCCCTTCCAGCGCTGGTTCCAGCGCCTATCAAAAGACCGTCACACTTCTCGAGGGCCTCACAAATTCCCTTTTCCAAAAGCTCCGGGTCATCCCCAATTATCGGAAACACAAGGGCTTCTGCCCCCCATTGAGTAAGCATACCGCTAAAAATGGCGGAGTTAAATTCCATAACCTCCCCGGCCTTTGGATTTGTCGTAGCCGGAACGATTTCATCTCCTGTTGGCAAAATACCGATGACTGGCTTTGCCATAACAGGGACTTCAAGCACACCGCCTGCCAGTAATGCACCCATGGCGGCAGGGCTTATTTGTACGAAGGAGGGCAAAATCATATCTCCGGCGGATATATCCTCACCAATTTGCCGGATATGCTGCCAGGGGGAGGCGGCGGAAAATAGTTTTATACCCTGGGGACATTTAACTACATCCTCTATCATCACTACCGCATCGCAGCCCTCCGGAAGCGGGTCACCGGTGTCGATCCTAACAAAATCTTTTTCTGTTAATGTTACCGACCTTGTCTCCGTTGCCCCGAAGGTCACTGAGGCCTTCAGTGCAATACCGTCCATGGCGGAGGCGTTATAGTGAGGCGCGCAAATTGATGCATAAACCGCTTTTGCAGTGACACGCCCCAAAGACTTTGTAACGGGGATTATCTCCTCACGGCCTGACATACCCGCATTTTTTAGGAAGCTCAGATAGTCGCTTTTAGCTTGCTCAAGAGGTACGTTTGTTAAATATTCGTATTTCATAGTTCCTCCGAAAAGAGATAGACCTTCACTTTTTCGCCCCCTGAAACGCCCTCGGCATCCCTGGGAATCCTTATAAAGCCGTCAGCCCCGGAAAGTGCCGTAATTAGGCCGGATTTGCTCATAATCGGCAGGGCCTTTTCCCCCTCAAGGCTCACAAGAACGCATTCCTCCCGACCGTTATTTGATGGAATTGCCACGGCACAAAAAGCTTCCACCTCCGGGTTTTTGCTTCTTCTCCCCATCATGTCACAAAGAAGAGGGCGCACCAGCAAATGGAAAATAAAATAGGCGGCGGCAGGGTGACCAGGAAGACCGAAAACGGGCTTTCCCTGAACCTTTGCGGCCATGGTGGGCTTGCCGGGCTTTAGGGCAAGCCCATGAAACAGCAGCTCGCCCATTTGGTTTAGAATTACGGCGGACTGATCCTTTACCCCAACGCTGCTTCCGCCGGAAAGAAGCACTAAGTCCGCGCTCTGAATAGCTTTATCAAGACCTGCTTTAAGCGCATCGGGGTCATCGGGGATTATACCCAGCTCTATGGCCTCGCCCCCCATTTCGGCAACGGCAGCGGCCAGCATAGGGGAATTAACATCACGCATCTGCCCCATATTAAGCTCCTTTGTGTCCGGGGAAACGATTTCGTCCCCGGTGGAAAGGATTGCAACGCGAACCTTTTTGAAAACAGGCACATCTGTTAGGCCCATGGCGGCTAAAGCGCCGACATCCTTGGAAAAAAGCCTATGGCCCTGCCGGAATACGGTTATGCCGGGGCTAACATCGTCGCCGCGGAATATTATGTGAGCGCCGGGGGCGGAGGCCTTTAAAATGCCCATGGTGCCGCCGAAGTCCTCGGTATATTCCAGCATAACCATGGCATTAGCCCCTTCAGGCAGGGCTCCGCCGGTGGGAACATATGCGCACTCCCCTGCTGATATTTTAATATCGGCAGCTTTTCCCATTAGTACCTCGCCCTTTAGCTTTAAGAGGGCGGGGATGCTTTCGGAGCAGCCGAAGGTGTCCTCTGCCCGCACCGCATAGCCATCAACGGTTGAGCGGCTGAAATCCGGAACATAATCACCGCTTATAACGTTTTGTGACAGCACACGGGAAACGCAGGATTTAAGCGAAACCCGCTCCTCGCCGGTTAAGTTTTGAAAATGCGCCGAAAGAAGCTCTTGGGCCTGGGCATGGGTTATTACAGTTAGCATTATAACCTCCAATGGGAAAGGAAGGCCGTTGCGGCGGTACTGGTGGGGGCATAAAGCACTTGAGATGCCTTGCCCCGCTCCACGATCTTTCCTTTGTCTAGAACTATTATAAAATCTGCAAGCTCTGCCGCTTGGGTGGGGGTATGGGTGGTGAAAATGAGTGTGGCCCCCGTTTTCTTAATATGTTCCAGCAGGGCGCGCTCCATGCGCTTTACACCTTCAAGATCGGCTGCGGAGGTGGGCTCGTCCATTAATATAAGCTCTCCATCATCCGCCAAAATCCGGGCAAAGGCCATGCGCTGGGCTTCTCCCCCGGATAGTCCTCCCCCGCTGCGGGCGGAAAGCTCTAAAAGGCCGACGCTATTGAGGGCGGCGGCAGTGCGCTCTTTTCTGTTTTCCCTGTTCTTAACCGCCAAAGAAACATTTTTTTCCACAGAAAAGCCAAAGCTATAGGGTTTTTGGGGCATATATGACACTGTGTCGGTGTTTATCTTTATTTGGCCCCCGTCGGGTTTCAGCACTCCGGCAAGAATGCGCAAAAGAGTACTTTTGCCGCTGCCGTTGGGTCCGATTATAGCATAGCGCAGACCCCGCTCAAGCGAAAGCTCGGAAATATCAAGAACAGTTTTTCCTCCGAAGCTTTTTTTAAGCTTGCAAAGCTCTAGCATATTATTCAAGGCTCTCCCTCCCGGCGGTTTTATGCTTTTGCCGCTCCTGTAAGGATATGGCGGCTGAGTTTATAAAAAAGGAGATAATAAGCAGCATAGACCCAAGGCAGACTGCAAACTCAAAGTTCCCCTTATTGGTTTCAAGCATGATTGCGGTGGTCATAACTCGGGTTTTGTATTGTACGTTACCACCGACGATGGCAACAGCACCCACCTCGGCTATGGAGCGGCCAAAGCCAGTGAGCATTATGGACAAAAACTGCGCCCTGCACTCAAATATAAGGCAATACAGCTCCCGGGCAGGGCTTAGACCCATGCCATGGGCCGTTTCCCTAATCTGGGGGCTTACCGAGGAAACCATGGAGGCGGAAAGCCCGGTTATTATTGGGCTTATAAGCAGCACCTGAGCAACCACCATAGCGGTAACAGTATAAAGAAGTCTAAACTGGCCCAGTGGGCCGGAGCGGGACAACAGGAAAAACACCAAAAGACCCGCCACCACCGGGGGCAGGCCCATTAGGGTGCTTAATATGCGCAAAAGCGCACCCTTGCCGCGAAAACTCCTACTGCCGATAAAAACGCCCAGGGGCAGACCGATGGCGGAGGAAATCGTAGTGGAGAAGAAGGCCATATATAGTGTTACACCTATTATTTTCAGCAGTTCACTGTTAGGGGAGAAAAATGACGACAGTATTTCCGATAAGCTTTGCATAATCTTTTCTCCTAATGAGTGTTACCCTAAAGGCTGAGAGAAAGCTTCGTGTATTCGCCGCGCGACGTCATAGCCGCTTTAAGGGGTCTCTCTTTCCCGAGGAAAAGAGAGCCTCCCTTTTATTTGGAAGTTAGGGGCCTTGCAGCCTATACTTCCAAAGGCTAAAAGCCTTTGCTTATGTAATCATTGGTCAATGGTAAAGAACAACTGCTCGCCGTATTCCTCAACTCCGTAGGCATTTATAAGCTCCTTGGCCTTATCGCTCTGCATCCATGCAACAAAAGCCTCGGCACCGGCAACGTTGGTATCAGGCCATTTATCGGCGCTGATTATCAGCATAGAATAGGTGTTCTTCATCTCGTCAGACTTCTCAAGGAGAAGCTTTAGGCTATCGTCGTGGGCAAGGAAGGTTGCCTTGTCGGTGAGGATGTATGCCTGCTGCTCGTCGGCCATGTTCAGACATGCTCCCATGCCCTCGCCTGCGCTTATGTACCAAGAGTCTGTGTCTCCGCTGGGCTCAAGCTCGGCAGCCTTCCAGATCTTAAGCTCTGCCTTATGTGTGCCGGAATCATCACCGCGGGAAATAAATGTGTAGCCCCCCTGGGCTATCTTCTTAAACGCCTCTGTGGCGGTGGCACAATCTGCAACGCCCGCAGGGTCTGCTTCGTGTCCTACTATAACAAAATAGTTATACATAAATGGAATACGCTCGGCAGAAAAGCCTTCTTCAATAAACTCTTCTTCGGAGGCCTTGGCGTGAACCAGAAGAGCGTCCGCATCTCCGGTGCGGCCCTTTTCGATGGCAGCGCCGGTACCGGCGGAGGTTACCTCAAGGCTGTAGCCTGTGTCGCCCTCAAACGCCGGCTGAAGATAGGGCAGCAATCCGGAATCGTTAACTGAGGTTGTTGTAGACAGGCGAATGACCGGGTTTTCCGGAGTGGCAACAGCCGGTGCTGCCGGGTCTGAGGGGCTTGCTTCGGGTGGTTCGGCGGGAGCCTTTGAGCATGCGGTTATGCCAAGGGCAAGAACCAGAGTCAAAAGCAGTGCAATAAGACTTCTCGTGTTTTTCATGGTTTTCTCCTTTCAAAATACAACTCGCCTCTACGCGGGTTATTTATCAGAACTTAATAAGGCCTCTATACTTTAGGCACCATGAGGCTATCAAAGGCTGCTCTGCAATCTTGCACCAGGTCAAAGCTGCCTTTCTTGCAGCACCATGCAAGCAGAATTCCTGAAAGCATGCGGGTGGCAATATAGTTTAGCTCCGCAGGCTCCGTCATGTTGCCGATAAACCCCTCATCCTGACATTTTTTAATAAGTGGGATGCATATTCTTTCGCTGAGGCTATACTTCATCAGCAGGTCACCGCACCCGTTCATGTTAATGCGCAGAAAGGCCCTAACGATACTGATGCCCTCAGTTTCGATAAGGCGCAGGTGAGCCTCAAAAATATGCCAGACCTTTTCCCAGTCATTTGGAAGGGCCAAAAGTTCCGCAACAAGTTTTTCTGTGAAGCTGGGAATGTTTTCAAAATAGGAACTGAGAAGATCTTCCTTTGAATTAAAATAATAATAAAAGGCATTTCGGGTAACATCGGCCTCCTTGCAAATCTGCATAATGGTGACCTTGTCGTAGCCGTATTTTTGAAATAGACGCAGGGCTGTGTCAAAAAGGATTTGCTTGGCACTGTTTTTTTCCATAATAATCTCCATGCTGCCAGAACTGCCTAACTCTGTTCCGAGCAAGTTTTAATTCCAAAATTTAGTCTTTATATTGACATTATAACCTATTCGTGTAATAATGTACAATACAAATGTATCGTTAAATAGCATTAATAATAACATATCCTTTATTCATTTTGTTGCTTGTTGCACATATTTTAATGACACTGTTGTTCTTCGGATTGGCTTTCCTTCCCACGGGCTTGGTATTTTATCTCGGCAAAACACAAATAAATCAGAGTTTTTTATGAGGAGAATGCGTTATGTGGAAACTAAAAAAGGTATGGTACAGGGTTTTTCAGTTTTTCTTTAGCCTTGCTCAGTACGTAATCACCCAGAAGAGTCCGGAGCTTTTGGAGGGGGCAGGAGCCATTAAAAAGCTGCCGGAGTTTATTAGGAAAAAGGGCCTTACAAACGTTCTCATCGTTACCGACAGTATTCTGCACAAGCTAGGCCTTTTGGACAGCCTGTTTGCAGCCTGCGATGAGGCGGGACTAAAATACACCCTTTATGACGGAGCAATAGTTAACCCCTCCATAGAATGCATTGAGGCCGCCTACAAAGCCTTTTGTGACAACGACTGTCAGGGCTTTATCGCCTTTGGCGGCGGCTCCTCCATTGATTGTGCAAAGGCGGCGGCAGCAAGGGTTGCCCGCCCCAACAAAACCATTGCCCAACTGGGCGGCACCCTGAAGGTACATAAAAAAATCGTTCCTTTCTTCGCAGTTCCCACAACTGCGGGCACCGGCTCGGAAACCACCGTTGCAGCCGTTGTTACAGACACTGAAACACATCACAAGTATGCTGTTCAGGACCCCTGCCTTGTTCCCCAATATGCAGTGCTTGACCCGGAGCTTACAGTCGGACTGCCCTCTCATGTAACCTCCACAACCGGTATGGATGCACTTACCCACGCTGTTGAGGCATACACAAACCGCTTCGCCCCCAAATACACTGCCCGACTGGCTGAAAAGGCTGTTAAGCTTATTTTTGAAAACTTGGAAACCGTTTATAAGGACGGCTCAAATCTTGAAGCTAGAAGCAATATGTTGCTGGCCTCCTTTTACGGGGGAGCCGCCTTCAGCAGGGCCTGTGTTGGCAACGTTCATGCAATCGCCCATACTCTGGGCGGAATTTACGGCATTCCCCACGGCCTTGCAAACGCGGTTATTCTTCCATATGTCCTGGAGGACTTTGGTGAGGTCGTTTACGATAAACTTGCAAGGCTTGCCGAAATTGTCGGCATCACAGGTGCGAACAATGGAGAAAAGGCCCGTAATTTTATACTTGAAATTCGACGCATGAACCGCGACATGAACATTCCCGATAAATTTGATAGCATTCAGGATAAGGACATAAACCAAATGATCCTATGGGCCATGGCAGAGGCAAACCCCATTTATCCCGTGCCGGTTATTTGGAACGGGGAGCAGTTTGCCAAGACTATTAATAGATTTAGGGCCTAATCGCCAAAAAAAGAAATGCTCACTTGCCTCTAAATGAGGGAAGTGAGCATTTCTTTGTTTCCGCTCCCTGTTCTTTTATCCTGTTATTTTTTGTCGTTTAACATTTAATCCCTCTCCTGTTATTGCGTTGGGAGTCAAGGCAATGTATAACACTTTTAATCTACTAACCGAGTTCATTAGAAGCTGTATATTTTTATACTATATTCTGTCTGTATATAAAACTCAAACCAAACATTAGGAGGGAGCACCGTCCAACTGAACATCTATGCACAATCTAACGACACGGGTAAGCTGGAGGCAACAACGGACGGATCTGGCGCAGGTATCGGCGGAGGCAACGGCGGCGACGGCGGAATCGTGCTCATCGCCGGCGGTACGGTGACAGCTCGCAGCACCGGAAGCCCTTATTCTGATTTCCGCGGGGCGGGCATAGGGGGCGGAGTATCTGGTAACGGCGCAACAGATTCGGGCGGAAATGGGAATGCCGCGGCTAAGCAGTTCTCCCTCATTTATGATAAAACAAGGCCTAAGATTACCGCTATAACGCCTGCCAATGGTGCTGAGGATGTGCCAGTTTCCGGTTCCTTTATAATAAGCTTCAGCGAAGCGATGAATAAAGAAAATGCACCGATGATTGAATTGAGTAGTTCAGACATTTTGTTCCCAACAAGATTAAACGGTACATGGTCAAACGGATACAAAACCTACACCGTTCCTTACAACACATTGTCCTATAAACAAAGTTACAGCCTTACAATACCCTCCGATGTGTTTAAAGATATTGCAGGCAACTCTGCAGTGGAAAGCAAGAGGAGCTTTACCACGGAGGCGGAGCCGCTGATTTCCACAGCTTCTCCGAAAAATCTGACAATCGGTCTTGGCGGCACGGCAAGCTTCTCCGTTGCCCTCGGTCAGGGTTCTGCCCGAGCCACGCAGGCGACGATTACGGCGAGCGACGGCAATAAGCTTTCCGTGACCCCCGCATTACTCACATCCACCGACAATGTAACCGTGAATACCAAAGCGCCTTCCTGGCCGTCAGGGAGCAAACTGACCGTTTCCCATGTGGCACAATCAGCAGCAACCTTAACCTGGACAGCGGCAAGCGACCCCAAGACGGTTGTGGGGTATAAAATCTATCAGGACGGAGTTCTGATCGGATCTACAAATGGCACAGATCTTTCCTATACAGTGATCGGTCTTGTTCCATCCACCACTTACAGCTTTCAGGTACAGGCGGGCAACACATACGATGTCTGGAGCACCGATGGACCTGCTATCAGTGCGACAACAAGCAGTCCCGCACCCGAAGGTAACATTGCAGGTGACAGATACCATCCGCGGTCCAGTGTACTACTGGCTGCAATATTATTTATTATAATGACTGCAAACGCAATAATCGGGAGTGAAATTCGACATGAAAGTTCGGAAAATAACCGGGCAAAAGAACAGGGACAGAGACAAAAAACAGATCTATGCTTGCACAGAAGAACTGTTTCGTAAATATGATTATCAGAATGTCAGCATTGAGGCAATAACGAGTATGGCAGGAGTCAGAAAGGCAACATTTTATGTTCATTTTGAATCCAAGGACGCGCTGTTACTGGAACTAATATTGGCTTATGTCGAGCGGATGGACACGCAGTATGACATCTTTCTTGAGGGCTTGCCGGATGAAATGGCTTCTACCGATATGATGCTCGCTCTTGTGGATAAAATTGTCGCTCTGATGACGGATCAGTTGGGTTGTGAAAACATGAAGGCGGTTTATCGGCTTTAGCTTTCCAGCACAGTCAATATGGATGCAGTTAAAGGCTATGGCAGAAAGTTGTATGGGCTTTTCCAAAAAATGCTGGAACGGGGCATACGGCGCCACGAATTTATGAGCAATTTGCCGCCGGAGGTTTTGACACGTCATTTTGTCATGTCCATCCGTGGGCTTACCTACGAATGGTGTATACGGTATCCCGAATTTGATTTTAAGCAGGAGGCCTCGGCACATATCCGGCTGATGCTGGAGGGTATTCTCGTATAAATGTAACTGCGGTATATGAAATTCTTTCTGGTAATTTTTCGGTTATGATTTTGTTATCATGTTCTTTACTTTGTCCATAAATAGCCCAGCATCATCTGGGCAATATGACACTTGTGGCCTTGATGGCATCTATGAAATTGCTGGAAAGTAGTTAATCAAGCTTAACGGATACAACAATGCCGGAGATCATACCTATAATGATACCTATCGAATTAAATCGGCCTCCATACATTCGCATGGATTCCGGCAACATATTTTCAAACACGATATATAACATTGCACCTCCGGCAACAGATAAACTTACCGCAATATATGTAACGGCTATTTGACCTGCCCATACGCCAAATATTGAACCAAAGCCCATAGTTAATCCCGAAGCCGAAGCAAGAGCAAGTGCTTTCATCCGACTCATACCTCCGGCTCGAAGAGGGATAGCTATTGACATGCCTTCCGGGACATTGTGAAGCATGATTGCGATGGTAAGAGATACTCCGAGCGTTTGCTCCGCCTCAAAGCCCGAACCCACGGCCATCCCCTCTAAAAAATTGTGAATTGCAATACCCAGTGCGATTACCATTCCTGTGCTTTTGATACTGCTTTTATTTTTGTCATATCGAACATCTGTATTAATATAATCGTCAGATAATATCATCAAAAACACTCCTGCAAGAACACCAATTAGAACTGCGTT
>CAZNUD010000013.1:0-38007 GCA_964576195.1 uncultured Oscillospiraceae bacterium
AGTTTAACATATATAAGCCCAATGTCAAGGAAAAACAGTAAAAACCCTTGGCCCTCTCGAAAATCCCAAAAGCTGTTACTACCCACCTATTTAGAGGTAATATTTAAGCAATAAGCTTATAGTTATTTCAGGTGAAAAAATGGAATGGCTTAAGAACCTAAATGTGGCTATAAACTACATCGAAGAACATTTAACTGATGAGATTGACCCGAATAAACATGGAAAACTTTAAGTATTACATTTATTGAAGAGCCCGCGAGGCCTTTTCGCTGTCGGCTGAAACGATGTAGAAAACATAAACGCCGTCTAGTTTCACAATGGAGTCATCGAGCTTAAGCATTTCAGCGGGGGCATAGGATTCATATGCTGTGCGCTGAGATATTACGCGATTTTTGGCAAAAGCTATAACTCTTTCGGCGGCCTCGGCATCAACACACTTGAAAAGGCCAATCTCCTCGGTGGTGGCGCCGGTGGAGCATAATAGCTTGCACTGGGAAACATCAGCATTATCAAAACCATATAGAAATGAGGCAACATTAACATCTACCTCACTAAGAATATCGGAAAAAGCCCCGCTTTCCTGAAGAGCCTCTGAAAGAATCTGTAAGTCATATTCTTTTGCTTTGGCACCGCATCCTACTGCGCACATCATAAATAGACATACCGCAAGAAGGATTGAAAGCGTTCTTTTCATTTTTGCTCCTATTCTACTACATAATGTGTTTTTACATAATCAAGCCATTGCTGGTAAACTGATGCTGAGAAATGGACACCGTCGGTAGTGACATCAGATGGCAGGTAGCCATCTGTTCCTGCAAGGGCAGCAACAAGGTCGAGGTAGTAGCATCCCTTGTCTGCGGAAAGCTTGTATAGCGCTTCATTGTAGGAGTTTATGCGGGTCATGTTAAAGGTGTCACTACCGGCAGACTTGGCGGCGCTGACAGGGGTTAAACTCATTATATAAACGTCGCAATCAGGTTGACCGGCAATTATTTTATCAAGCATGGTGCTGTAATAACTGATAAAAGTATCAACATCATAGCCGATTTCATTTATGCCAAGTAAAATGTAAATCTTGCCGTAGGGCTTTTGAAGAAGGCCGTCAACCAAGGTGCCTTGATTTCCGTTATCAAGCGTTATACATACGTTGCTGTCAGTACCCAGCACAGTCATGCTGGTGGCTGCGTAATAATCGCAGGTTGTAAGGCCGGAAAAAAGACGAAAGCCGTCCATAAGGGAGTTGCCCATAAACGCCGCGTCGGAAAAAAATTCATCCCCCGCAGCAGGCTGCTCGGAAATGTCAGGGCCGGAGTAAACTTTGGCGCTTGCCCCGGTCGACGGGGTGGGGTTCTCGCCGTTGGTATTATTGGGGTCGGGCTTGGAGCTGACAGTAGGCTTTGTTGTAACCTCGGGAGGGACGACCGCAATTCCGGGGTCAAGGTTCGGCTCATTTGACTGCTCGGCTTGGGTGGGGTCCGTCTGCGAAGTGTCGGGGTTTTTGTTTGTGGTTATAATTAAAACAATAAGAACTATGAGGATAAGGGCAAAAAAACTAAGCCTCATGATAATTGAGTTTTTATTTGAGAAGGTCACAGTCGAGCTATGCTCCTTTTTATTATATTCAGTGCATCCAGACTAATCTGTTTTTGAACTGGCTTAGTTCATTATAGTTAATGGGACCACATTATGCAAGTACATTTTTCACATTATTTTTACAACATCCGCCCCCCTTCGACATATGTTTTGTTTCTGCTTCAAAGACTATTTATATAAACACAGGCTTGCAATCTCTGGGGTTATAATTATATGTTTATTGTATGCTTATGTATTTGACCATAGAGCGGTAATATGTTATAATTACTTAAATTAAGGACTTCTTTTGGGCAAAATGTATTGCTCAATGTTTTCCACGGAGGTATATATGTGGATTTCCGATAAATGGGAAGATTATGAACTGCTGGATTGCTCCCACGGGCAGAAGCTTGAGCGCTGGGGTGAGCATATTATATCACGTCCCGAACCTCAGGCCATTTGGCACACACCTATGAAAAATACTCTTTGGAACAAACCCTCAGCTAAGTACAGTCGCAGTCATACAGGCGGCGGACACTGGGAAAAATGCGATGTTCCGGAGAGTTGGCAGATACGCTATCGAGAGCTTACCTTTAACGTTAAGCCGATGAACTTTAAGCATACGGGTATCTTTCCGGAGCAGGCCTGTAATTGGGATTTTGCAATGGAGAAAATCAGAGGCGCTAACAGACCCATTAGTGTTTTAAACCTCTTTGCCTACACTGGCGGCGCAACTATAGCCTGTGCAAAGGCCGGCGCCTCTGTTTGCCATGTGGACGCGGCAAAGGGTATGGTAAACTGGGCAAAGGAAAATGCCAGGGCCACAAAGCTTGAAGACGCACCAATTCGCTGGATAGTGGACGACTGCGGGAAGTTTACAGAGCGGGAGATCCGACGGGGCAAGCGCTATGATGCGATTATTATGGACCCTCCCTCCTACGGACGCGGTCCGGGCGGCGAGGTTTGGAAGCTTGAAGAAAACCTTTGGGACTTTGTTTCATTGTGCGCGGGTGTTTTGTCGGAAAACCCGCTTTTTGTTCTTATAAACTCCTATACCACAGGGCTCTCCCCCTCGGTACTCAGCTATATTGCAGACTCCATCTTAGGCGTGAAATATGGCGGTCACAGCGAAAGTGAGGAGCTAGGACTTCCCGTGACGGACAGCGGGCTGTATCTTCCCTGCGGAGCAAGCTGTCGTTGGGAGGCGCAAACATGAATCCGATTATTAGCCTACAGGAGGTCTCATATACCTTTCCCGGAGATGAGGAGACGGTTTTAAACGGACTCTCTCTGGATATAGAGGAGGGCAGCTTTGTCTGCATTATGGGGCATAACGGCTCGGGAAAATCTACGCTGGGCCGCCATTTAAACGGCATATTGCGTCCAAGTGAGGGCCGCGTTTTGGTAGACGGAATGGACACCAGAGAGGACGACAGGCTTTTGGACATTCGGCGGACGGTTGGGCTGGTATTTCAGAATCCGGACAACCAAATCGTTTCCTCCGTTGTGGAGGAGGACGTGGCTTTCGCACCGGAGAATCTGGGAGTACCCAGTGAGGAGATCAGGGTGCGCGTTGATGAGGCGCTGAAGGCTGTGGATATGTACGATTACAGGCTTCACTCCACCCACCTTTTATCCGGCGGCCAGAAGCAGAGAGTGGCCATTGCGGGGGTTATTGCCATGCAGCCCCGCTGCATCGTTCTCGACGAACCGACCGCCATGCTTGACCCTCAAGGGCGGCTTGAGGTCATGGATACTCTAGGCAAGCTTAAACGGGAAAAGGGCATGACCGTAGTGCTCATTACCCACCATATGTTTGAAGCGGCAAGGGCAGACAGGTTATGCGTTATGTCCAAGGGGGAAATAGCTATGGACGGCACGCCAAAGGAAGTTTTTTCTCAGGCGGAAGCTTTAAAGAATCAAGGACTTTCTCTGCCGGACACCACAGAGCTTATATATAGACTCAACGGGGCGGGGGTTTCCCTGCCAAGGGGTTTATTAACCGTTGACGAGTGCGCAAGGGCTATCGTCAATACATTCAAGAAATAAAAGGAATACGACATGCCAAGTATTAAAACAGAGGCTTTGACCCATGTTTATAGTAGCGGCACTCCCTTCAGGCGTGTCGCTATAAGTGACGTAAATATTGAAATAGAACAGGGCGAATTTATTGGTCTTATTGGTCATACAGGAAGCGGCAAGTCCACTTTCATTCAGCATTTAAACGGTCTTCTTGAGCCAAGCTCCGGGCGGGTACTGCTAGACGGGGTTGACATTAATTCCTCCAAAAAGCTTCGCGCTGAGGCAAGGTTTTCAGTGGGCCTGGTTTTTCAATATCCAGAATACCAACTTTTTGAGGAAACGGTTTACAAGGACATTGCCTTCGGTCCAGGAAACATGAGACTTTCTAAGGACGAAATTGACGAGAGAGTACGGGAAGCTGCGGGCTTCGTAGGTTTGGACGAGGAAGTTTTTCAGCGCTCGCCTCTGGAACTGTCCGGCGGACAAAAGCGTCGGGTTGCAATAGCAGGGGTCATCGCCATGAGGCCGAAGGTCTTGGTTCTGGACGAGCCCACTGCGGGGCTGGACCCTGTTGGTTGCGCAAGCATTTTACAGAATATCACCGACTACCGCAAGGCCACGGGTGCGACGATTATTCTGGTTTCCCACAGCATGGAGCAGGTCTCCCGAATAGCTAAGCGTTTAATTGTTTTTGATAAGGGCGTCGTTTGCATGGATATGTCGCCGGCAGAGGTGTTTTCACAGCCGGAGAAGCTAAAAAAAATCGGCCTCGGTGTGCCCCTGGCGACGGAGCTTGCCCTGCGGCTTAATGAGTTGGGTGTTTCCGTTCCCCTCTCCTGTTACACAGTGGAGCAGCTTTATGCTGCACTTATTTCCTTAAAGAAGGGCGGCGGAGTATGCTAAAGGACATTACGCTTGGCCAGTATTTTCCCGGAAACAGCTTTATTCACAGGCTTGACCCCAGAGCGAAGATCATAGGGGTGCTGGTTTATATTGTTTCCCTGTTCTTTGCCAAGGGTGCTTTAAGCTATGGTATTTTATTTTTCCTGCTGGGCATTTGTGTTGCTATATCTAAGGTATCTCCCTTGGCACTTTTAAAGGGGCTTAAGCCTCTGCTGTTTATTGTTATCTTTACGTCAATATTAAATATCTTCTATCTCAATAGTGGCACGGTCCTATACAGCTTCTGGGGACTTACAGTCACCTCAGACGGACTTGCAAAAGCGGCATTTATGGTTTTGAGGATATTGCTGCTTGTAAGCTCAACCTTCCTTCTTACCTATACCACCGCTCCCATGGCTATGACCGACGGAACGGAGATGCTGCTCTCCCCTCTTAAGCTATTTCATGTGCCGGTGCATGACTTTGCCATGATGATGAGCATAGCAATGCGATTTATCCCCATTTTGGTGGAGGAGGCCGACAAAATTATGAACGCCCAGAAGGCCCGAGGAGCAGACTTTGAAAGTGGAAACCTTAGTCAGCGCGCCAAGGCGCTTTTGCCGCTGCTTGTGCCGCTTTTTGTAAGCTCCTTTCGACGGGCGGACGAACTGGCCGTTGCCATGGAATCACGCTGCTACCACGGCGGAGAAGGCCGCACGCGTATGACCAGACTGAAGCTGGCCGCCTGCGACTGGTGCTTTCTATTTTTTACAGTAGTACTTCTAGCGGTGATTGCCTTGCTTTCGAGGGTTGGGCTATGAGAAATATTGCGCTGCGCCTTCGCTATGACGGCTCCAACTACCACGGCTGGCAAATTCAAAAAACCGAAATAACAGTTGCGGAAGCCCTTGAAAAGGCGCTGTCTGTTATATGCAAGGAACCTATAAAGGTTGTGGGCTGCGGGAGAACAGATGCGGGAGTTCACGCCCTGCGCTACTGCTGCAACTTTAAAACAAACTGCCGCATTCCCACCGAGCGCTTTCCCCTGGCTGTGAATACTCGGCTTCCAAAGGATATTGCGGCGGTGGACGCAGTTGAGGCACCGGAGGACTTTAATTCCATACTCTCCTGTGTTAAAAAGGAATACGTCTATAAAATTCACAACTCACGGATACCAGACCCCTTTCTTACAAATCGGGCCTGTTTTTATCCCTTGCAGCTAGACTTGGAACGAATTAAACGGGCGGCAAAAGCCTTTGAAGGTACCCACGATTTTAAGGCCGTGCGTAGCGTGGGCACAGACACAAAAACCACGGTGCGAACAATTTACTGGTGCGAGGTCTTTGAAGAAAACGGACTCATTGTTATGAAGGTTTGCGCAAACGGTTTTCTTTACAATATGGTTAGGACCATTATGGGTACCGTTGTATATGCGGGGCTGGGGAAACTGGAGCCGGAAACCATTCCGGCGCTGCTTGAAACAGGAGACAGGCGCTTGACAGGTCCCAATATGCCTCCCCAGGGACTTTATATGTCCCGTATATGGTACGAGGGCGCTGTGGGTGAAATGATGGCCCGTGATTGATTAATATTTGTGGCCGCTTTTCTTCTCTATTTACATTTTGTCTATTTATTTTTTGCTTTTTATGTTATACTGACCATATTTATTGCTCGGCAATAAATATGGTTTTATAAGACCGGAGTGTTTTCTATGAACGTAAAACATACAAAAAGGAAAAGCATTGGAAAAAAACAAGTGCTTACCTATGGGGCAACTATTGCCATAGCGGTGTTTGCCATGCTGGTTTTCTTGTATAGAGACAGTTTATCCGAGCTCTTTTCTGGTGGCTTTGAAAACAGTGAAAACATAGAATCCGAGGCCTACACCTTCGAAACCGGTTCCAGGCAGTTTTTTTCCATGGTGGGGGACAAGCTTGCGATAGCCTCCTCTACGGGTCTGCAAATTCTCAACAGCAAGGGCGAAACTCTCGAGCGCCAGGTTTATTCCATGGTTAATCCCGCTATCAGCAGATCCGCCGATAGCTGCGTCATTTACGATGTGGGTGGACAAACTCTAAGGTATTTAAAAAACGGCGAATACCGTGAGCTTGACCGGGATTATCCCATTACCTCTGCCCAGCTTAATTCCTCCAATTACTTGGCGGTTGCGGAGCAGGAGGTGGGCTATAAGGGTGCTGTTGCTGTTTTAAGCCCTGAGGGAGCTGCGGTTTATGAGTGGTTCTCAGGCTCCGGCTACGTGGTTGATGCTGCGGTTTCACCGGATTGCTCCTGCTTGGCTGTTTTGTGTATTGAAAGCTCGGGCAGCATTGTTCATGTTTTTAAGCTAAACAGCGAGACTGAGTATTATTCCGTTTCACTACCCGGAGAGCTGGCTTTTAGACTTAATTTTTTTAAAAACGGCGATTTTTGCACGATTTCAGAATACGCGCTGCGCTTTTTCTCCGGCGACAGGGGCAAGCCCCTTGGGGAGTATCAATTTGAGGACAAATATCTGGCAGGCTTTGAGCTAAGTGACGAGCTTTGCGCTGTGGTTCTAAGCAAATATGTTTCCGGCAGTGAGGTAACGCTCTTGAGTCTTAGCTCAGACGGAGACGTTTACGGTTCCACCTCCCTTTCAGGTGAGCCGGTTTCCATGTTTGCACAAAAACAGCAGCTATTGGTGCTTTGTTCAGACAGGGTAACAGTATTTGCCCGCGATCTAAGGACTCTTCAACAGGGACGAGTTGTTGCAGGCTATATGGGCGCGGTGCTTACCCCCAAAAACGACGTTGTTTTACTGACATCGCATTATGTTGAAAAATATCACATGAAATAGAGGTTCTTTGGGAGCAAATTTTTAGAGCCTTGAGGCTTTAATAAAATGTGGGATTCTATCCCTCTCCGGGAGGTTTATTGGATATGAGACTTGCTGTTGATTTAATTCTTTTAGCCACCATACTGCTTTGCACTTGGAGCGGCTATAAGAAAGGCCTTGTTATGGAGGTCGGAACAATAATTGCAATTATTATCTCAATTTTTATGGGAAATCTGCTGTCTGAGACCTTTTCACCTCTGGTATCGCCGGTGGTCCACCCCTTTGTAAGCGGTTACATGGACGGCACAGACAGCGTTATCGGCAAGAATCTTGATGAGCTTGTCCCTGCGGAGGACGCTCAGCTTTCCATTGACGATGCGCTTAAGCGTCATCCGGAAATCGCTCTTGAACTTGCCAAGGAAAGTTACCTGGACATGGGTATTTACGATGACACTGCCCAAGCAATGGCAGAAGATGTTGTGGAATACTCCCAGCGCACTCAGTCCTCCCTTCCCGCTTCCATTGTTCAGATTATGTGCAGCCACATCACTTACTACTTAGGTTTTATTCTGTTTTTTATTCTCATACTTATTATCATCACGGTAATGGGCAACATATTCAACCTAAGCTTTAAAATTCCCGAAAGAGACACTCTCAACGATATGGGCGGTTTGATAGCCGGAGCAGTTATCGGAATTTTATTCTGCTTCGTAATTGCTTGGGCACTTAAGTTTTCGGGTATCCTTTTACCTGAGGAAAAGTTGAGTAAAAGCATTATTACCGGACTTTTCCTAAAGCTAGATGTTCTTTCTAAAGTACTTCCCTTTTAATTAACAAATCCTACTATGAAGGAGAATACAATATGCAGCCTTCACTTTGCTCTCGCTGTAAAAAAAATATGGCTATGATATTCATTTCCAAAGTCGAAAATGGTATTACCAAAAATGAAGGGCTTTGCCTTAAATGCGCAAGAGAGCTTCACGTTAAGCCCGTGGAGGAAATCATATCCCGCATGGGTATATCAGACGAGGATCTGGATACTATTGCCACGGAGATGACCGAGGCCATAGGTCCCGAAAACCTCAAAGAGGATATTGACGCCCCCGACAGTGACGAGGAAAGCGGAAAGACCGCAACCTTTCCCTACCTTAGCCGCCTTTTCGGTGCTGACAGCAGCTTAAATCCTCTAAACAGCTCTTATCTTCAGCCCCAGCAAGACCCTGGAAGTGAAAAGAGCCAACAGAAGAGCGGTGGCAAGGAGCAATCCTCCCGGGGTCCCAAGCGCAAATTTTTGGACAGCTACTGCATTGATATGACAGCACGGGCATTTGAGGGCAAGCTTGACTCCATGATTGGGCGCGAAGAGGAGTTGGAGAGAGTTATCCAAATCCTTAACCGCCGTCAAAAGAATAACCCCTGCCTTATAGGCGAGCCGGGCGTTGGCAAAACCGCCATTGCGGAGGGGCTTGCGCAGCGCATCGCCAAGGGTAAGGTGCCCTACAAACTTCAGGATAAGGAAGTTATGCTCCTTGACCTTACCGCTCTGGTGGCCGGCACCCAGTTTCGGGGGCAGTTTGAAAGCCGCATGAAGGGGCTTATTGACGAAATTCGCAAAGAAGGCAACATCATCCTTGTGATTGATGAGGTTCACAACATAGTAGGTGCAGGCGACGCCGAAGGCAGCATGAATGCCGCTAACATTTTAAAGCCCGCCCTTTCCAGAGGAGAAATTCAGGTTATAGGCGCCACTACCTTTACGGAATATCGCAAGCATATTGAGAAAGACGCGGCTCTTGAGCGGCGCTTTCAGCCGGTTACGGTAGCTGAACCGTCCATTGAGGACAGCTTCAAGATTCTAAAAGGCATTGCCCATTACTACGAGGAATTCCATGGGGTTTCCATTCCAGAGGACATGTGCTACAAGGCGGTTACCATATCCGAGCGCTATATAACCGACCGATATCTGCCTGACAAGGCTATTGACCTTATTGACGAGGCCTGCTCGGATGTTAACCTTAAAAGCCCCGAAATTAAACGCATGCTCGAAATCAAAAAGGAACTGGCAGACCTTGACCGTGAGCGGGAACTGCTTTTATCAGACACCGATGGCGATAACTTCGAACGTCTTGCCATTATCCGAAGCCATAGCTTGAAACTGACTGACGAGAAGACATTGCTTCAGGCAAAGGGCCGACCGGAACTGACAGCAGAAAACTTGGCACGAATTATTGAACTTTGGACAAAAATTCCCGCCAGCACCATCCGTGAGGACGAATTTGACAGGCTTTCTCAACTGCACAGACGCTTAAAAGAGCACATTATCGGCCAAGACGAGGCTGTTGATGTGGTCTGCTCCGCAATCAAGCGAAATCGCGTTGGCCTGTCGGCAAAGCGCAAGCCCGTTAGCTTTATTTTCGTTGGCAGCACAGGTGTGGGCAAAACGGAACTGGTTAAGAGGCTAAGCGAGGATATGTTCTCCTCTCCGGAGTCTCTAGTTCGCTTCGACATGTCAGAGTTTATGGAAAAGCACTCCGTTTCCCGAATTATCGGTTCCCCCCCGGGTTATGTGGGCTATGACGAGGCTGGGCAGCTAACGGAGAAAATCCGCCGAAAACCTTACAGTGTGGTGCTGTTTGACGAGATTGAAAAGGCCCACCCGGATGTTATGAATGTACTGCTGCAAATCCTTGATGATGGGCGCATTACCGATGCCCAGGGGCGGACGGTAAACTTTGAAAACACCATCATAATTATGACTACCAACGCAGGCAGCGACAAAAAAGACGGAACAGTCGGCTTTGGCGGAACCCTTTCTGACCAGGGCAAGGAGCGAAGCATGAAGGCGCTCAAGGACTTCCTGCGGCCGGAATTTTTAAACCGTGTAGACGAGATAGTATACTTTAACAAGCTCAGCGAGGGAGACTTCCGCAAGATTGCCAAGCTGATGCTTTCAGAGCTGCAGGATGTCTTGAAGGAAAAGAATATGGACTTCACCTTTGACGATGCCCTGCTTGACTATCTGTCAAAGAAGAGCTTTTCCCTTACCTACGGTGCACGAAATCTGCGCCGTCTGATTCAAAAGGAAGTTGAGGATGCAATTGCAACCGAAATTGTGGATAAGCATAAGGGTAAAGTTGCTTCCATTGCCGTAACGGCAACGGAGGATAAGGTTGAAATAGCTACGGTCCCTGCATGACAATAATATAAGAAACGCCCTCAGACTAAGGTCTGGGGCGTTTCTTATATTACATATTTATCGGTAATAATATAGGGCGTAGCTATCTGTTATTATGGCATCACAGCCGCCGGTCGTCAAAGCTTCAATGCTTTTCCCGGTGCCTCCTGGAATGCGGTTAATGATAGAAGGTTTGTTTTTTAGCGCGGAGCTAGACTCCAGCACATTGTTAAAATAACTGTTTTCGCTTAGGGTAAGGGTTTTGCCGGAAAGGTTACGGATGCTGCGAACCTTTGAGCCGTCAAGGGACGTGAGAACAATGGTGTTTTCCATGTATGGGGGCGAAAGGTCTATTGTCTTAAGGCCCTCATCATAGGCAAAGCCGCCCCAGACGCAGTCCACATTGCCAGAGTTAAGCTCCACCTGGGCGTCCGAGACATCAATGGGAATAAACTTGACCTTCCAGTTAAGGAGTGCGCATACCTCCTTGGCAAGTTCCACATCGAAGCCGGTCATAACACCGTTTTCATCCTCGCCGGAGAAGGGCAGCCTGCCTCCGTCACAGCCGACGATAAGAGTGCGGGGCTCCAGGGTCTGGAGGAGAATATCCAGGGCCTTGTCATCGCCCATAAATTCATTTATATCCTCACCAAACCATTGGACGGACAGTGACTTAACTTTTCCGCCGGCTTGAAGCTCAGAAATGGCCGCCAGCACCGGGACTCTGACTTTGTCACCCTGCCGAAAACCAATACAAAAGCTTTGGTTAAGAAGCTTAGCCGCCACCCGATATTTGCCCACCTGATTTTTGGAACAGCCCCAGAGGGCCCCAAGAAGCAATATTGCCGCAGTAATGGCAATTATGCGTTTATATCTATTCATAAGCACCACCGTGAATATACGATAATAATTATGGATTTAAGAAAAAAACGAAAAACTGCAAAATTTATTTTTTTCCTATATTATCCGATTTACATAATATTATAGCCTTGCCCATATTTCAACAACAAATTGTAAATATTACGAAAAAGCCGCTGATAATTCACTTATAATGCCTTTGTTGATGGCTTTTAATAATAAGAACACTCCCCTGCCCTTTTTTTGGCCTTTAATATGCTCCCTTTACAGGCATTAAAGCTTTGTAAAGGGAGCATATTAAAACTAGGGAAGTGCTTTGAGTATTTAATTTTCGGAGAAACGGGAGAGGAACTGTTTGGTGCGCTCCTCCCTGGGGTTTTCCAAAACCAGGCTGGGAGTACCCTGTTCAACTATTACGCCCCCATCCATGAAGATCACCCTATCAGCTACGTCGCGGGCAAAGGCCATCTCATGTGTTACTATTATCATAGTGGTCTTCTTCTCTGCAAGGCCACGGATAACGCGGAGCACCTCACCTGTAAGTTCAGGGTCAAGGGCACTGGTGGGCTCGTCAAAGCAGAGAATGTCCGGAGAAAGAGCAAGCGCACGGGCAATGGCAACGCGCTGCTGCTGGCCGCCCGAGAGCTTGTGGGGGTAATAGTCCAGCTTATCAGAAAGTCCCATTTGATCAAGGTTTTCTATGGCTGCGGCTTTTATCTCATTGTTAATTTTCTTTTTATTGCGCTTAAAATCCTTGCGTTCTCTGGCAAGATGCTGGGAAGCGAGACACACGTTTTCCAAAACGGTGTACTGAGGAAATAGATTAAAGCTTTGAAATACAAGACCAAAGTGCAGACGTTTGCGTCGTATCTCCCTCTCTCTCTGGGTGGAGGGATCAGCGGCATTAAAGATTGTTGCACCGTTCACCGAAATGGTGCCGCCGTTTGGCCTTTCAAGAAAATTCAAACAACGTAGAAGGGTTGTTTTGCCGCTTCCTGAGGAGCCGATTATGGCTATGGTTTCGCCCTTGTCCAGAGAAAAGCTGATGTCCTTGAGGACCTCTAAGTCGTCAAAGCTTTTTTGAAGGTTTTTTACTTGCAGAACCGACATATTAAAGTCCTCCTTTTATCTGAAGTAGTTGAGCTTCTTTTCTAGGTAACCGAACAAAAGTGTAAGCGCACCGTTAAAAACGAGATAGTAAACTCCGGTGAAAAACAGCGGCCAGATAAGTCCCGAATAGCCATGGGAGCCCTTTAAAAACGCATAGCCCGCCCAAATTACCTCCTGCATGGAAATGATACGCGCAAGAGATGTGTCTTTAACAAGTGTTATGATTTCATTGGACATGGGCGGAACGATGCGCTTAATCATCTGCAATAGTGTTATTTTAAAAAAGGTTTGACTTTTTGTAAGCCCCAGCACTTGTGCTGCCTCGTTTTGCCCTACGGGCACGCCTTGAATTCCGCCGCGATAAATCTCAGAAAAGTAGCATGCGTAATTTATAACAAAGGCTATGCAGGAGGCAATAAATCTGCCGTACTCCCCACTGCCCCAAGGGCTGTGTTCCATAAGCTGCCCCGGCATATAGTATATGATTATAAGCTGAAGCATCAGCGGGGTTCCTCGAATGACCCAAACTACTGCTTTCGTCAGATATCGAAGGGGCGCAAATCTGTTCATGGAGCCAAAGGAAATTATAAGACCAAGCGGAATTGCGCCAATAAGTGTAACGGCGAATAAGCTCAGCGTTTTTATAAACCCAGCATTCAGCGCACCTAAAACTGTTGCAAACATATGTATTTACCACCTTGTTTTTCTGCTTAGTAAACCGCCAAAAGCAGAGGGCTGTGGCCCTCTGCTTTTATATGGATAAGTGTAAGCTTTTTACTGAGCAATAAGCATATCAGCAATTTTGTAAGTCTCAGCGATCTGCTGCATGGTTCCGTCAGCATAAGCTGTCTTGAAGAACTCGGTGAGCGCAGCTGCAAGGTTAGAACCCTTGCGGAAGCCAACGCCGTACTCCTCGCTGTTGAGAGAAACGGTGTAGCTCAGGTCAGCATAGCTGGTGCCTTCGCCAATCATAGCGGAAGCCATAAGATAGTCAATGACAGCAGCATCTGCGGTTCCGGAGCTAACCTCCAGAAGTGCAGTTGCTTGGTCAGTCACCTCTGTGAAGCTGTAACCCAGAGCCTCAACCTCGCTCTTTCCGGCAGAACCGGCTTCTACTGCAAAGGAGAAGTCCTTTACATCCTCAGCAGTCTTGATGCTGTCAGCCTTATCAGCAGGAACTATAACGACTTGAGCGTTGTTAAAGTAGCCGCCGGTGCATTCCATAGCGGATTTTACTTCGTCGGTGAGGGTCATGCCGTTCCATACGCAGTCGATGGTCTTGCCGTCAAGCTCCATGGTCTTGCTGTCCCAGTCGATGACTTGGAATTCAACGTTAACACCCAGAGACTCTGCAAAGGCTATAGCCATGTCAGCGTCAAAGCCGATCCATTCGCCGTCAGCGTTCTGATAGTCCATGGGCTCAAACTCGGTGATGCCCACAACCAGTGTTCCCTTTTTCTGTATGTAAGCAAGGTCGTCCACTTCTTCCTGACTTGGTGTAGGATTGTCATTAACTGTATCGGAACCGGAAGGCTTCTTTGAGCAGGCGGTCATAAGGCCAAGATACATTACCAGAGCAAGAAGCAGGGCGATTATAGATTTTTTATTCGTCATTTTCGTTTCCTCCAATTGCTAAATTTTCGTTGCCGTGCTATTGTACCACATTAGCGAAATAAAGCAAGGCCTATTTATGCTTTTACCGTGCGTTTTTTGCACAGACGCTAGCTATAGTATTGTATTTGTAGAAAAGTTTTTTACATTTTGTTAACTCTTTTGTTCATTATGTTGTTATAATAAGTTAAAGTTAGAGTGTACTTAGGCGGTTCTATACCGCAATTATATGGGAAGGGCGTGTTTTTTTGGCTAAAACTGCGCTTGTGATTGAGGACGACGGAAATATTGCCGAGCTTCTGCGTCTTTATTTAGAAAAGGACGGTTTTGAGGTTCATATTGCGGCAGACGGAGGAACGGGTGTTCAGCTTGCAAACGAGCTGTCCCCTTCCATAATTTTGCTGGATATTATGCTTCCGGTTTTGGACGGTTGGCAGGTCTGCGCTAAGATACGTGAAAAGTCCAAGGTGCCCATTATCATGTTGACGGCTAAGGGCGAAACCTACGACAAGGTAAACGGCCTTGAAATGGGCGCGGATGATTACGTTGTTAAGCCATTTGAGGTTAAGGAACTTCTTGCACGGGTCCACGCGGTGCAAAGGCGCACTGAGCCTGATGAGGGAAATAAGGAGAAAAAGCTTTCCTTTGATAAGCTGACGATTAACCTGGACTCTTATGAGCTTATTGTGGACGGAAGCAGAGTGGAAACGCCGCCTAAAGAAATGGAACTTATATATCATTTGGCAGCTTCACCCAATAGAGTTTACACCCGCAATCAGCTTTTGGACGAGGTTTGGGGCTTTGACTATTTTGGTGATTCTCGCACAGTGGATGTGCACATTAAAAGGCTGAGGGAAAAACTTGAGGGCGTTTCCCAGCAGTGGACCCTTAAAACTGTTTGGGGAGTAGGCTACAAATTTGAGCTGAACGAAATAAAATGAAAAGCATTTACTTTAAAAGCTTTATGATGACCGCTGTTTTAGTGTTTTTCAGCTTCATCGTATTGGCAATTTCCTTTATGGTGCTGGGCAGGGCCCTGGCCCTTAACGAAAAGCGGGAGGGCATTGCGCAAAACGCCGAGGAAACTGCAATTGCCGCCGGAGCCTTGAGCAGTGACGGAAACCTTACCGGCTGGTATTTGAGGCTTGTTATCAGCTCCGTTTCCCGGAGCACAGGAAACCACATTTTGATTGCTGACACAAACGGCATTATAGTTTCAGCCTCCGACAAGGAAATCGTTTCGCCATATATAGGGCAGCGGATTAACAGTTCGGTTATTGCGGATATTAACAAAAACGGACGCTTTCAGCAGATTACCTCCCTGGACGAAATTTATAATGAGAATCCCTACTATGTGGTGGGGCTGCCCATTATCACCCCTTACGGTCAAAAGCTGGTGGGCTACGTTTTTGTTGGCTCTGATTGCTCGGAGATTATTCAGGTTTGGGGCTCTTCGTCGGTGCTTTTTGCAGCAACGGCTATGGTTATCCTTATGCTGGCGCTGACTATGTCCTTCTACACCTCCAAGCGTCAGGCAGAGCCGTTAAACGAAATGGCTATTGCAGCGCGGCGCTTTGCCCACGGGGATTTTTCGGTCAGGGTTGCCGATACGGGACGGGTGGACGAAATTGGTGCGCTTACTGCCTCCTTTAATGCCATGGCAGAGTCTCTGGAGAAATCGGAGCAGTTGCGAAGTGACTTTATCGCCAATGTGTCCCATGAGCTTAAAACGCCCATGACCACCATCGCTGGCTTTGCCGACGGGATTTTGGACGGCACCATTCCAACGAAGCAGCAGGATAAATACCTTCAAACTATTTCCAGCGAAACCAAGCGGCTTTCCCGACTTGTTCGGGAGATGCTGGAAATGAGCTGTATTGAGTCCACGGAAACAGCAACACTTTTGGCTTCTAGCTTTAATCTCTCCGAGGTTATTATGCAAACGCTGCTGAGCTTTGAAACAAAGATCACAGGCAGCGGACTTGAAGTGGACGTGCAGCTCCCCGAGGAGGAAATATGCGTTCGAGGCAACGAAGGTTCCTATACCCAAGTTGTTTACAATTTGCTGGATAATGCCATAAAGTTCTCCTCTCCAGGCTCAACGCTAGGTATCTCCCTATGGAAGAAAGAGGGGCGTGCTTATGTTTCCGTAAAAAATTGCGGTGAGACTATAGCGGCACAGGAGCTGCCCTTTATATTTGATCGCTTTCGAAAGACAGATAGATCTCGCAGCAGGGACCGGGAAGGTGTGGGGCTGGGGCTAGCCATTGTTAAGACCATTCTCAATAACCACAATGAAGATATTTCCGTTATAAGCCGCGAGGGCGTGACCGAATTCATATTTTCGGCTAAGCTAAAATAGCAAACTTTGGTGTTCACAAACTTTTCATAATGTATTCATAACAAGGTCAAAAGTGTGTTTTATTATTAAGACAAGCTCAAGGAGATAAGCGACTCCTCGGGTCAGCAGAAAACAGATTTCTCCCTCTCCTCTAATAATTAATCCTCTCTCAAACGATAAACCCCCGGTCAATGACCGGGGGTTTATCATTTTAAAACTTAGTCCTTGGCAATGTTGATATTTATGTTGTTGTAGTTCATCTTAATATCACGCTGATTAAATACCTCGCGGACTTTTTCGTTTAATGAAAAATACACATCCCAATAATCCGTACCCTTTACCCATGCACGCAGCACGTATTGAATGTATCTGTCCTGATAGCTGAGAAGACCGACGAAAATGGGCGCAGGATCATCCAGAATACGATTATCGCCATCCACGGCAGAGAGCAGGGCTGCCTTTACATCCTCGGTGGCATTATCGTAGGACGCAGAGAAGGTCAGGTCAATTCTCCTTTTTTCCTGACGGGTATAGTTGACAATTTTTGATGAAACCACCTGACCATTTGGAATATAGACTGTCTTGTTATCAATGGTTGCAACCGTTGTGTAAAACATACCTACCTCCTTAACGGTCCCGGAGGCTCCCTCCAGATCCACATAGTCTCCGGAGGAAAAGGGTTTAACCGAGAGAATAGTTAATCCACTAAAAAGGTTTGTCATAAGACCCTGGACAGACAGGGAAAGAGCAAGGCCTACAACACCCAGCAGTGCCACAAGGGAGGCAGTCTCAATGCCCAGTCTGCCGGCAATGATGATTATGGCGATTATCCATAAAAGCCATTTTGCAAAACCGCGGATAAATCCCTTTGCACTGGGCTCCAATCGGCTATTGCCAAGTATTTTTGAGATAACGGCCAAAACAATTTTAATAACAATAAAGCATAACAAAGACAGCAGAACAACGCAAATGACAGAATAAAGGTTTATGGAGGAGAAGGAAATATACGATAGAGCTTCGCTTATTGAGGGTGTGTTCATGTTTATACCTCCGTGTTATGATTTTGTGGGTGTTTGATACTAAAAGCAGATCATAATTACAGTATGTTCCATTATAACAAAACCATCTGAAAAAATCGACTATTATTTTTAAAACCTGCAAAATTGGAAAAGCCCCCCCGGCTAAGAACGTTGACAAACCGGAAAATTCGTGTATAATAGGATAGCTTGCTAGAATTGGCAAGTTATCCTTGCTCACATTTAGTGGGCCATATGTCCAGAAGGAGGTGCAACTATGGCAAAGGCAATTGAAAAATATGAGTGCATGTACATTCTCAACCCCAACCTTACAGAGGATGAGACTGCAGCCCTCGTAGAAAAGTTCAAGGCACTTGTCGAGCAGCACGGAACTCTCGATGAGATGGAGTTGATGGGTAAGCGCAGGCTTGCATATGAAATCAACTACATCACAGAGGGTTACTATGTGCTCGTCAAGTTTAGCTCCAAACCCGATTTCCCCGCGGAATTTGATCGTATCCTTGGTATAACCGACGGCGTTATCCGAAGCCTCATCACCGTTCGTTACCAATAAGGAGGCTCACGATGCTTAACCACATCACACTGATGGGTCGCTTGACCCGTGATCCCGAGCTGCGCTACACCCAATCGGGAACCCCCGTGGCTTCCTTTACGCTGGCAGTCGACCGTGACTTTGCCTCTAAGGACAGCGGCGAGAGAGCAACCGACTTTATTGACTGTGTTGCGTGGCGTCAGACAGGAGAGTTTGTCTCCAAGTACTTCCAGAAGGGCAGCATGGCTGTTGTATGCGGCCGGCTTCAAATCCGTGACTGGCAGGATAAGGAAGGCAACAAGCGCCGCAGCGCTGAGGTCGTTACAGACAACATTTACTTTGGTGAAAGTAAGCGTCGTGACGACAGCGGCAGCTATCGCGACAGTTCCCCCGCCCCTCGTGGTGACTCTTACGAGAACACAAAAAAGAGCTCCGGTTTTTCTGAGCTTGATGAGGGTGACGGAGAATTGCCGTTCTGAGTTTGATTAAATTTAATATTATTCCAAGATAGGAGGAAAATACCGTGGCATTTGATAGGGATAAGAATAGAAATCGCAAGCGCAAAAAGGTATGCCAATTTTGCGCTGATAAAAGCGAGCATATTGATTATAAGGACACCGTTAAGCTTCGTCGTTTCCTTTCCGAGCGTGGTAAAATTTTGCCCCGACGCACAACAGGAAACTGCGCTGCTCACCAGCGCGAACTTACAGAGGCAATCAAGAGAGCACGTCAGGTTGCTTTACTGCCCTACGTAATGGACTAACTCTCATTCTTTAGAAATAAAGAGCTGCGAAAGCAATGCTTTCACAGCTCTTTTACTATTTTATTAAATAGTTTTCGCCCTTGCTATCAGCTTAGGCGTTTTTGCTTTGAATAAACATTGCTAGCTTTGAATCCACAGTGCGAATGTGGCTAATAAGTACACCTATCTTGGCATTTAATTCTGCCATAATGCTGATAGTGGGGCCTTCGCTCTGGAGCTTTTTTGAAAGGTCCACAATTTGCTGCACGTAAGCCCGATGCCAGTCTTGATGGTTCCTAATATCTTCCTGGGGGTAACCATGCTTTTTCATTAGCTCCTCCTCATGGGAGAAGTGCTCTTTGGTATAACTGGAGAGAAAATCCATGGCTTTGCCAATTTCATCCCGTCCCCTACCCTTGGAGCATGATTCCACCAAGTCGCTTGCCGCCTTGATGAGTTTTTTATGCTCGCCGTCAATGATGCTGTCTCCGGTTTTTAGGTCGTCTGTCCATACGATGCTCATTTTAGGTGCTCCCTTCAAAATGTGTATATATTTATGTTAACATTTTTTCGATCTAAGTGCTTAATTATTCCCAATCTTTCCAAATATCCGGACAGTAGCCAACGGTAGCCTTTTTTCCGTTTCGGACTATGGGCGTTTTGATAAGTGACGGTTTTTCAAGAAGCTTTGCCAGCTTGTCAGCGTCGTAGGCAAGGTGTTTTATAAGCTCGGTATCGGCGGATTTGTCGTCAACCAACGCTTCAAAGCCAACGCATTGCTTGACACTTTCAAGCTCCCTCGGACTCATCCCGTAACGGGGCAAGTCTATCATCTGAAATTTGATTTTCCGCTCTTTAAAGTAACGCTCGGCCTTCTTAGTATTAAAACATTTGGATTTGCCGAAGATTTGGATGTTCATAGTACTTTCTCCAGTAGTTCCATAAGGTTATTATAAAAAATATCCCGAATTAAATCCTCACTCCAGTTTTGGCGGAGCATGGCTTCATAAATTTCCCCGTAGCTTTCGATGCCTCTTATGCCCTTGGGCAGACTATCAATTCCATCAAGATCCCCGCCCAGGCATATGGCTTTTTCACCACCCAGCTCCAAAAAGTGCTCGATGTGGCGGAGAATGTCGTCAATTGAGGCGCTGCCCTTCGCATTAAGAAACTCCGGGCAGAGATTAATGCCTGCGACACCGCCCTGACGGATAAGCTCACGGAATTGGGCATCCGTTATGTTGCGGGGATTGTCGCATATTTTTTTAGAGTTGGAATGCCCAGCCATCGTTGGGCAGTACGCGATTTCGGCGGTATCCCAAAAGGTTCTTTCTGAGGCATGGGACAAATCAACAGCAACTCCAATTTTCTGCATATATTTAACGTAATCCCTGCCGCGCCAAGTAAGGCCGCCTTTAGTGGGGCCATTTGCGGCGCCGCAAAGAAGATTATCGTAGTTCCAGCATAGGTTAACTAAACGCACGCCCTGAGTGTATGCCCGGGCAAGGACATCTATATCACAACCTAAAAGCTCAGCGCCCTCAACGGCAATAAAGGCGGCAATTTTCCCCTCAGAAGCTGCCATACGCGCGTCCTCGGCGCTGTTGCAAAGCTTTAATAAGTCTGCGTTATGCTTAATCTGAAGGCAAAGAAGTGTTAAAAGCTCCGTTCCGCAAGAGGCCAGCAACTCCGGCGGCCAGTCCTGGCTATAGTCTTCAGGCTTCCCGCTAAAGGGCCTTGTGAATACGGCAAATACTTGGGCATAAGGAGTGTATATGCTACCCCGCTCCAAATCAAGCTGGTAGCTATTTTGTCTAAGGTTACCCCCATTTCGCCATATCTTAGCTATGGTGTCACAGTGCGCGTCAAACAAAGGAATATTCATTCTTATCCTCCCTAATCTATCCCCCTTTGCAGTTATATATATTTTACTGCAAATTGGACATTTTGGCAATAGATGTAAACACTCTTTGTTTTGATTTTTATAATCTGACTTTTAAATTTAAACGCCCGCAAGAGTATACTTCTTACGGGCGTTTTATTAATTTTAATCAAACCTCCATAATAACGGGAAGTATCATGGGGCTACGCTTGGTCTGCTTATAAAGGTATCCGGAAAGGTTGGCCTTGACCTTTGCCTTGATGGTGGCCCAGTCGGTGATTTTCTGGTGCTCACAGCCCGCAAGAGTTTCGATGGTAACACGGCGAAGCTCTTCCATGAGGGCATCGGACTCCTTGACATAAACAAAGCCTCTTGAAACAATATCAGGACCGGAAATAAGGCCTGCATCCTCGGAGGAAAGGGTCATTACTACCACCAGCATACCGTCTTGGGCAAGGTGGCGGCGGTCACGAAGGACTATGCTCCCCACGTCACCAACGCCTGTTCCGTCCACCAACACCTTGCCGGCAGGGACGGTGCCGCCAAGTTTTATTTCCTTCTTTGTCACTTCAATAATACGGCCGATGTCGCTAATTACCACATTATTGGGGGCAACACCCATTTCCTTTGCAAGGGCGGCGTGAGTGCAAAGCATTCTCTGTTCACCATGAACAGGCATAAAGTAGCGGGGCTGAGTTAGAGCAATTATCATTTTTAGCTCTTCCTTGCAGGCGTGTCCGGAAACGTGAAGCTCCTCGAAGCGCTCGTATATAACTTCGGCTCCCTTTGCAAACAGCTCGTCTATTACCTTACTGACGGTTTTCTCGTTGCCGGGAATAGCCGAGGCAGAAATAATAACCCTGTCGCCCGCATCAATTTCTACTTGCCGGTGGCCGGAGAATGCCATACGGTAGAGGGCGGACATGCTCTCTCCCTGACTGCCGGTGGTTATTACAACCAACTTGTTTTTGGGAATGGAATTAATCTGATTTATATCTACAAGGGTATTCTTGGGAACATCCATATATCCAAGGTCTGCCGATACACGCATAATGTTCTCCATGCTACGGCCGGTAATGGCAACTTTGCGCCCATTCCGGGCAGCGCTATTAAGCACTTGCTGGATGCGGTGGACATTGGAGGCAAAGGTGGTTACGATTATGCGCTTGTCGCTGTTCTTAAAAAGCTGGTCGAATCGTAAGCCAACCTTACTCTCAGATTCAGAATATCCGGGCTTTTCCACGTTTGTGGAATCACTAAGGAGCATCAAAACTCCCTTTTTGCCCAGCTCCCCAAAGCGGGTCAAGTCTATAATGCCCCCTTGAATGGGGCTTACATCTATCTTAAAGTCACCGGTATGGATTACAGTACCAATGGGGGTCTTAATTGCTAGGGCAACGGCGTCTGCTATACTGTGGTTAACGTGGATAGTCTCAATTTCAAAACATCCGGCACGGAAGCTCTCCCCCGCTTCCATAGTAACGATTTTGGTTTTCTCCAAAAGATCGCGTTCTTCCAATTTGATCTTAATAAGCCCTGCAGTAAGGCGGGTTGCATACAGCGGAGCGTCTATTTCCGCCATGATAAAGGGCAGACCACCAATATGGTCCTCATGGCCGTGTGTGAGAATAATTGCGCGGATTCGTCCCTTATTTTGGCGAAGGTAAGTGATGTCGGGTATAACAATATCAACCCCGTACATTTCATCATCCGGAAAGCCCAGACCGCAGTCTACAACAATAATGTCGTTGCCATATTCAAGTACTGTAATGTTCTTGCCAATCTCGTTAAGCCCGCCAAGAGGAATTATTTTTAGTTTTGATGCCATAAAAGTATATATCTCCTTTTTGTTTGTTAAATTATGTAAGATAAAAGTAAAAATACGGCGCAAAAACCTCAGGCATCAAGGATAACAATTTTCGCCCCCAACGCGAAAAGTGATGTACTTGCGCCTGTGTACCGCCCTATTTTGTTTTCTTATCCAAAGCACTTAAAAAAGTGCGTAATCCCCTAAAGAAAGTATGTGTTTAAATTACGAAAAAACCCTGTACCTACAGGAATTATGTGCATTGCACAATTATTTTATCATAGTTTTGTGAAAAATACAAGGTTCAAATTGCCTACATTTCCCTTCTGCCCTCAAGCGCCCGAAGAAGTGTAGCCTCATCGGCATATTCCAGGTTTGAGCCCACGGGGATGCCGTATGCAAGGCGGGTTATCTTTACCTCAAAAGGCTTAAGGAGTCTAAAAAGATACATTGCTGTGGTGTCCCCCTCAGTATCGGGGTTTGTAGCCATGATGACTTCACGCACCTGGCCCCCTGCAACTCTGGAGACAAGTTCTTTAATCTTTAGGTCGTCGGGGCCGATATGGTTCATGGGGGACATAACACCATGGAGCACATGGTAGACCCCGCCAAATTCCCTTGAGCGCTCAAAGCTCAGAACATCACGAGGCTCTGCCACCACGCAGATTAAACTATTGTCACGTTTTGAGTCAGCGCATATAGAACATATTTCTCCATCGGTCAGGTTTTGGCATACAGGACAGCAGTGGACGCTTTCCTTGGCGTCAATAATTGCCCCTGCAAAGGCTTTAGCATCTGCATCCGGCAAAGAGAGGACATGAAAGGCAAGTCGCTGGGCGCTTTTTTTACCAATTCCCGGCAGGGCTGCAAATTTATCTATAAGATTTTCCAGACTTGGGGGGAAAAATGACATTTTTAGTACTCCTTAAATATTATAATGGGGTATACGGCGCGGAATTTGTCGTTATGCGTTTCGTAGGGCCTGGATTATTGCGGCGCGGTCGGTCTTTTCAAAAACGGCACTGCCGGCAACAAGTACATTGGCTCCCGCGTCCTTGCAGAGCCTGGCGGTCCTTTCATCCACTCCCCCATCTACTTCTAATTCGCAGGAGGGGTTCTTTTCATTTATCATTTGGCGCAAAGTCATAATCTTAGGCAGTTGGTCGTGCATAAAGCTCTGTCCCCCAAAGCCCGGCTCCACGGTCATAACAAGGATGAGATCAAGGTCTTTAAGGTATGGAATCAAAGTTTCGGCAGGGGTTTTGGGCTTTATTGATAGACCCACCTTTTTGCCACAGGACTTGACGATTTTAATTGCTTCGATTATATTCTGCGGCTGATCAGCCTCAATATGAAAAACAAGTAAATCGGCACCGGCCTCGCAAAACTTCTTTACATATCGGTGGGGCCGGTCGATCATAAGGTGGACATCCAGAAACATGTCCGTTGCCTTGCGTATAGACTTGAGTACCGGAATGCCGATGGAAATATTGGGGACGAACTGGCCGTCCATTACATCGAAATGCAAATAGTCTGCGCCGCCCCGATGAATATCGTTTATGTCGGAAATGAGGTCTGCAAAGTTTGCAGCTAAAATGGACGGGGATATTTTGGTCATTATTCTTCCTCCAAAACCCGACGGAACAAAAAATTCCCGCCGAGCATAGTATTAAGCAGTCGTATCGCGCGAAACGGCTTTAATATACGGGGGCAGCGGAACACTGCTGCCCCCGGTTGCTCTTTGCTTTATATACTAATTATAACCCTGCGGACAGGCAGGTGCAAGTCAATTAGTTGCTTTCTACTTTTTAAACCACTAGACTAAACATCCGGGACCTTTTATATTGAAAAATTGCCTAGTACGATGTATAATGTCTTATTCGAAAGGTGTGTGCTAAAAATGACTTTAGACAATTATCTTGATACCTTAGCCGGAAAAACCATTGCTATCGTGGGCTACGGCATTTCTAACGGGCCCCTTTGTCAACTGCTTTTGGCACGGGGCTATGACGTGACCATCTGCGACAAGCGGGGAGAAGACAAATTTGAGGAAGCACAAGCCCTTAAGGAAAAAGGCGCAAAGCTGCGTCTGGGCGAAGCTTACCTTGAAGATCTGCATGAAGACATCATCTTCCGCACTCCGGGATTGCACCCCTTTACGCCCCAGCTTCGTGCAGCGGCCGAGGCAGGCAGCGTTGTTACTTCCGAAATGGAGGCTTTTTTTAAGGTATGTTCCTGCCACACTATTGCCGTAACCGGAAGCGATGGCAAGACCACCACCTCTACGCTTATTGCAAAGCTTTTAGAAGCTTCGGGTCATACTGTTTTCCTTGGTGGCAACATAGGCACTCCCCTGCTTGCCAGAGTGTCCGAAATGAAGCCGGGAGATTTTGCTGTTTTGGAACTTTCCTCCTTCCAGTTGCACAGTATAAGCTGCAAACCGGACATAGCGGTGATTACCAATATTTCTCCAAACCATCTGGATGTTCACCCCAGCATTAAAGACTACGTAAGGGCAAAAAAGAACATCTTTTTAAATCAGGAGGAAAGCTCCATTCTTGTACTAAACGCAGAGGACCCTCACACACCCGAATTTGAAAAGGAAGCCAAGGCCAAACTGCGGTATTTTAGTCACAAGCACTCAGTGGTTACCGGCAGCTTTTGCGTTGACGAGCTTATCTATAGCGCCAACAACTACGAAGTGCGGGAGCTCATGCCCTCAGCGGGAATACTTATTCCTGGGCTGCACAATGTAGAAAACTACATGGCGGCCTATGCTGCCTGCAAGGACTTTATTACTGACAGCGCCTTTCGTCAGGTGGCCCGTAGCTTCCCGGGGGTCCCCCACAGAATAGAGCTTGTCCGTGATAGAAACGGAGTAAAATACTATAACGACTCTATCGCATCAAGCCCCACAAGAACCATTGCGGGACTGCGTTGCTTTACAAAAGTTAAGCCCATTCTTATCGCCGGTGGCCACGACAAGCACATCCCCTTCGACGGACTGGGCAGTGAAATTGTTGAGCGGGTGAAGGCCCTTTACCTCACCGGTGAAACCGCCGAACGCATTAGGCAGGCTGTTCTTGAAACACCCGGATATAACCGCCTCACCCTACCCATCTACGTTTTCGACGATTTTAAGGAAGCCGTACTTGCCGCATCAGAAAATGCACAGCAGGGAGACACTGTTATCCTTTCCCCAGCCTGCTCTTCCTTTGATAAATTTAAAAACTTTGTGGAACGGGGCAACACTTTCCGCGAAATTGTTCTCTCCCTTAACTGAGTAAAAACTTGAAAGGCTATTATATATGCAACTTAAGGATTTAATTCTTGATTTATGTGAGCTATCTGCGCCTTCGGGCTTTGAAGAGCGCGCCTTTGAGCGCATAAAGGAGCTGCTTGCTCCTTATGTTGACCATGTTAAAACTGACCCAATGGAAAACCTAATTGCGGTTAAGCGCTGCGGCATGGATAATGCCAAAAAGCTCATGCTGGATGCCCATATGGACGAGATTGGTATGGTAGTGACCGACATTGACAAATCGGGCTTTCTGCGCTTTGGGAATTTGGGCGGTATCGACCCGCGCATGCTGCCTGCCAGGGAGGTAAAGGTGTTGACCGAACCGCCGCTTAGGGGCATTATTGACACCATGCCACCTCACACAATGACCTCCGAGGATATGGACAAGTCCATTGATACGAAAAAGCTCTTTATTGATGTGGGGCTCTCCGCGGAGCGTGCGAAACAACTGGTTCCTCTGGGCACCCCAGTTGTTTTTGTGGGAGGGGCAGAGTGCTTCGGAGAGCACCAGATCTGCAGCAAGGCATTGGATGACAGAGCCTGCGTTGCAATTATCATTAAGGTCATGGAGACGCTCGCCCAGAAAAACTTAGGGCTGGACGTTTACTGCCTAATAAGCACCCAGGAGGAGCTAGGCATGCGCGGTGCCATTACGGGCACTTACTCCATTAACCCGGACTTTGCAGTTTCCCTGGACGTTACTCATGCGGCAACGCCGGACAGCAAAAAAGGCGAGACTATGGACATGGGTAAGGGCGCAGCCATAGGCGTAGGGCCTAACCTCAGCCGCCCTTTAACAGCAAAACTATTTGACATTGCCAAGGAGCGGAATATTAATTATCAAACTGAGGTTATGGGTGGCTGCACCGGCACCAACGGCTGGGTAATTCAGATCACACGCCAGGGCGTGCCTACAGCGCTGGTGTCCCTTCCCGTTAAATACATGCACAGTCCGGTTGAAACTATGGATGTGCGTGACGCGGAGGCAATTATTGAGCTTGTCACCGAATTTGTCGTTAATCTTGGAAAGGAGGTCGCAGGTTGATGCTTGAGACTTTAAAAACACTTTGCTATCTGAGCGGCCCCTCCGGTTACGAAGACGAGGTTCGCGACTATATACTAGAGCGGGTTATGCCTTATGTTCAGGACATTTATACAGACTCTATGGGAAACCTTATTGTTACAAAAAAAGGCAAAAAGACTCCGGCGCGAAAGGTGCTTATCTGCGCACATATGGACGAGGTTGGCATTATAATAACCGGCACAGATGATGGCGGCTACCTGCGCTTTGACTTCCTTGGCGGGGTTGACAGGCGCGTGGTTATCGGAAAGCGTGTCTATATCGGAAAAGACCGGATTCCCGGAGTTATCGGCATAAAGGCCTACCACCTTGTTGACAAGGAGGAGGAAAAGAGCGTTCCTAAGCGTGAGGACATGTATGTTGACATAGGCGCCACTTCAAATGATGAGGCTTTGGAGCTTGTTAATCTGGGCGATTGCGGAGTATTTGAAGACAGTGTTTACGAATTCGGGGACGGTTTTTTAAAGGCCAAGGCCATTGATGACCGGGTTGGCTGCGCTGCTATGCTGAAGCTTATTGAAAGCCCGCTTCCTTGCGACTGTAGCTTTGCATTCACCGTTCAGGAAGAGCTGGGTACCCGCGGCGCAAAAATTGCAGCAATTAAAGTTTGCCCGGAGCTTGCCATCGTTCTTGAGGGTACAACAGCAGCAGATCTTCCGGAAGTTCCGGAGGGTAAGACCATCTGCAAACTAGGTGATGGCATTGTCGTGCCATTTATGGATAAAGGCACGGTTTATAGCCGCGGGCTTTACAAGACTGTTACGGGGCTTGCGGAAAAAAACGATATTAAGTGGCAGACAAAGCAAATGATTGCCGGCGGCACTGACGCGGCTGCTCTGCAAAGAAGCGGTCTGGGTGTGGATACCATCGCAATTTCCGCGCCTATACGCAACATCCACTCACCGGCAAGCATTGCTAAGATTTCTGATTTTGAAGTCATGCCGAAGCTGGCCATGCTTTTGCTGGAAGCAATTTCTGAGGAATAAGGATAATTTACTATGAGCATAAAAGATATATCACCCAAGGTAAAGGAGCTTGCCGCCATAACTCAGGCTAAGCTTACTGAAGCCTTTGGACGAATTGACGCTATTGCCGAAAGCTGCACCATGAAGGTAATGGAATCCTTTCAAGAATTCAGGGTTTCAGAGGCCTGCTTTGCTGGCACCACCGGTTACGGCTACGACGATCTGGGCCGTGACACTTTAGACAAGATATACGCCCGGGTATTCGGTGCGCAGGCGGCTATCGTGCGCATCGGTTTTGTTAACGGCACCCATGCGTTGGGAACAGCGCTATTTGCTGTATGCAAGCCCGGGGAAACGCTGCTATCAGTTACCGGCGCCCCCTATGACACGCTGCGCTGCACCATAGGCACAGAGGGCGATGGGACAGGCTCCCTTAAATACTACGGCATTGACTACGAGCAGGTCGACCTTCTGGAAAACGGTGAGCCGGATATGGAGGGCATACTCCGGGCGGCCGCAGGAGATAAGATTGGCGCTGTGTTTATCCAGCGCTCACGGGGCTACGGAAATCGGCGGGCCTTCAGCGTCAGTGACATTAGGGACATAATAATGGCAGTACGGCAGGTAAACCACCGGGCTAACATTCTTGTTGACAACTGCTACGGGGAGTTTACAGAAGAACTTGAGCCTACAGCCCTTGGGGCTGACCTTATGGCGGGCAGCCTTATTAAAAACCCTGGTGGCGGACTGGCTCCCACAGGCGGCTATATTGCCGGGCGGTCAGACCTTGTGGAAAGGGCGGCCGTACGAATGACTGTTCCCGGAATCGCTGGCGAGTGCGGCTGCACCATGGGCCAAAACCGCGCACTGTTTCAGGGCTTTTTCATGGCACCCCACATTGTTGCACAGGCACTTAAGACCGCTTGTTTTTGTGCGGGGATGATGGAAGCGCTGGGCTATAAGACCTCCCCCTCGGCCCTTGAGCCGCGTTATGACATTATCCAGATGATTGAATTCGGCAGCGGCGAAAAACTTTGCAAGTTCTGTGAGGGCATTCAGCACGGTGCACCGGTTGACAGCTACGTTACCCCGATTCCCTGGGCCATGCCTGGCTACAATGATCAAGTAGTCATGGCCGCAGGAGCATTTATTCAGGGCTCGTCCATTGAGCTTTCCTGTGACGGGCCGATGAGAGAGCCATTCTTTGGTTACTTGCAGGGGGGGTTGACCTATGAAAGCGGGAAACTTGGAATTATGCTGGCCTGTGACGAAATCCTAAAGGCAGAATAGTTATGTAAACCTGTCTGTTCTACTTTAAGCGCGGGTAAAATATAAATGGCATAGGGGGGTAACCTTATGCCATTTATTAGACGACGCAGACGCTATAGAGCGCCAAGACGTTTTTCAATCCTTATCGCCAAAGAAACAAAGCTTGCGCTGGTGGGAACACTACTCATTCTTTTGCTAGCTATGCTTATATATCCCTCAACTCGGTTTTTAAAAACCGTTTCGGGTGAAATAGCGCTTTCAGACGCAACAGATATTATTACTTCTATAGTCAACAATAAAATTAATGAGAAGATGATTGAGGGGCTTTACGATTACGACTACTTCGTAACCTTGGAAAAGGGAGAGGATGGGAGCATTACTGCCATCTCCGCAAATATGCCGAGGATAAACATTCTATCCTCGGAGATATTGCAGGAGGTAATAAAGGCCACCAACAATGGGCAGCTTTCTGTCAGTATTCCCTTAGGAAACCTTGTGGGCTCCAACATTTTGCTGGGGCGGGGACCGGATGTGCCCATGAAGATAATCATGCTCACCAGTTCCTATGCCGACTTTAGAAACGATATAGTTGCATCGGGCATAAACCAGATAAAGCATCAGATAATTCTGGAAATCCGCGTTGAGATTGACGTGCTTCTCCCTTGGGAGGTACAGTCAACCGAGGTACTCAGCGAGGTGCTTATTGCGGAGACTATTATTGTTGGCAAGGTGCCGGACACTTACCTAAATTTTGATACCCTCAGAGAAACGGAGAATTGAAATGGACGTTAAGGCAGAAATTAAGGCCCTTAGAGCGGAAATTGCAGCACGCTCAAAAGAGTATTACGACAATGACGCGCCCACCATATCGGACTATGATTATGACAATTTGATGCTCCGACTTGAGGCGCTGGAGGCGGAACACCCGGAGCTGGTTGCACCCGACTCCCCCACCCAACGTGTGGGAGGCAGCGTTTCCGAACAATTTAATCCGGTGAGGCATATTGTACCGCTTGAAAGCCTTAACGATGTTTTCTCCTTTCCAGAGCTTGAGAGCTTTATTTTGCGTACAAACGAGGCTTTGGGAATTGCCGCGCAGTACACCATTGAGCCTAAGATTGACGGGCTTTCGGTAGCAATTGAATATATAGACGGCGCTCTTTCCCTTGGGGCCACCCGAGGTGACGGGCTTATTGGAGAGGATGTCACCGAAAATATTAAGACCATCCGCAATCTGCCAAAGAAGCTTAAAGACGCCCCAAGGCGGCTTATTGTCCGGGGTGAAGTTTACATGTCCAAGAATACCTTCATCCGTCTTAACGAGGAGAGAGAACTCAAGGGAGAGAAACTCTTCGCCAACCCAAGAAACGCGGCGGCGGGAAGTCTGCGGCAACTTGACAGCAGAGTATGCAAAGCAAGACAGCTTGACATTATTGTATTTAATGTGCAGTACGCCGAGGGCAGGGAGTTTTCCTCCCACGCGGAAACTTTGGACACACTGAGGGAACTGGGCTTCCCCGTAGTGCCATACAAGCTGTATGCCAGCGCCGCCCAGTGCCAGGAGCAGGTAAAGGCTATTGGCGAAAGACGGGAAGAGTTTGCCTACGAGATCGACGGAGCAGTTATAAAAATCGACCAACTGTCCCAGCGTCTTGCCCTTGGCAGCACATCAAAAGCCCCCCGATGGGCGGTGGCCTATAAGTACCCACCGGAAAAGAAAGAAACCGTGGTTACGGACATTGTTGTGCAGGTGGGCCGCACGGGCGTACTGACACCAAAGGCAGTGGTTGCGCCCGTGAGACTTGCAGGTACCACAGTTACAAATGCCACCTTGCACAATCAGGACATTATCGACAAACTGGATGTGCGGGTGGGTGACACTGTGCTTATTCAGAAGGCGGGAGAGATTATTCCCGAAATTTTAGAGGTTAACAAAGATAAGCGGCCTGAGGGAACAGCTCCCTTTAAGCTTCCGGAGCTATGTCCGGAGTGCGGTGCGCCGGTTGTGCGGGACGAGGACGGCGTGGCCCTGCGGTGCACGGATGTAGAGTGCCCGGCACAGCTTTTGCGAAATATTGCGCATTTTGCCTCTCGGGGAGCTATGGACATTGAGGGGCTGGGGATCTCGGTTTCCGAGGCACTTATTAATAAGGGACTGATTCAAACTCCCGCAGACCTTTACTATCTGGATGCTCAAGGTGTTGCAACTGCTGACCGTATGGGCAAAAACAGTGCTGGGAACCTTATATCCGCCATTGAAAAGAGCAAGAATAACGGCCTTGCGCGACTTCTGTATGCCTTTGGTATACGTCATGTAGGCCAGAAGGCGGCTAAGGTACTTGCTTCATATTATGTAAACCTTGATTCTTTGAGTGAGGCCACACCGGAGGAACTTACAATTATCCCCGACATCGGACCTGTAACAGCGCAGTATCTGACAGACTGGTTTTCAAGTCCCCAATCAAAGCATCAAATAAAGCTGCTGCGAGAAGCGGGCGTGTCCTTTGAAAGACGCGAAGAAAAACTGGACGATAAATTTGGGGGAAAAACCTTCGTTCTCACAGGCTCTTTAGAAAGCTTCACTCGGGACGAGGCAAGCGCACTTATAGAAAAATACGGCGGTAAGGTCTCTGGCTCAGTTTCGAAAAAAACTGCCTATGTTGTTGCAGGAGCCGAGGCCGGGAGCAAACTGATAAAGGCGCAGGATTTGGGCATTACTGTGCTTACGGAAGATGAGTTTAAAAAAATGATACAATAAGCACCGGGGCAGAATTTAATTTCTGCGCCTAGAATTTTTGCCCTATTTTATGTAAAAATGTTGCAAATATATGTCTAAGTGGTATAATTACAAACATATGAAATTTTTGGTTTTTATTGCTATACTAGGCTGTAAAATATTAATAAAGGTACTGCGGCTTATAGGATACGGCGGAACAGCCATCCCCGGAAAACTTGCTCTAAAAATATATCCCGATCTTTTGGGATACCTTGCCCAAGGTGTGTACAGCGTCGTTATCACCGGCACCAACGGCAAAACAACAAGTGCGAGAATGATCGAGGAAATCTTTGCTCAATCCGGCGAGTCCTACTTTGCCAACCGAAGCGGAGCCAACCTTATTAACGGCATAACCGCTGAATTTGTTGAGCACTGCTCCCTATCGGGAAAGTGCTCTGCGAAATACGCAATAATTGAGGCGGACGAGGCGGCCTCTAAAGAAGTATGCCGTTATCTCAACCCCGAAGCAGTACTTGTTACCAACGTTTTCCGTGACCAGCTTGACCGCTTTGGGGATATTACAAACACTTTGGAAAACATCCTTGTGGGCATAAAAAACTCCCCCGATGCCATTATTTGTCTGAATGCAGACTGTCCCCTCACCACTTCAATTGCCTATGAAGTGGACAATCAGGTCCTGTTTTATGGTGTGGATGTCCCCATATACAAAAACCCTGTAGATGAGAGCGCCAGCCCTTTGCACTGCCCCAAGTGCAGGGTGGAATATAAATACAGCTACCGCACCTTTGGACATTTGGGCGGGTGGAGCTGCCCCGAATGTGAGCGCGAGCGCAAATACCCTCTTGTTGCAGCGGTTCGCGTGGACGAATGCGGCGTGGACTATTCCCAGGTGCGTATGCGAGTTTTAGGCAATTATTACGACATTAGAATCAACGTCCCCGGTGGATTTAATATTTATAATGCCGCCGGTGCGATGACAGTTGCTCAGGCCATGTTCCTTGATACGGATAAGGCCATTGAGGCTTTGGGCAGCTTCAGATGCAGCTTTGGACGCATGGAGCGGTTTGATATGGGCAGCACCACTGCGCGGATGATACTAATAAAAAACGCCATCGGTTGCAATCAGGTGCTCAACTACCTTACCGATCTTTGTGAAAAGACATTGTTTGTTTGCTGCATTAACGACAACACAGGTGACGGCACTGACGTTTCATGGATCTGGGATTCGGGCTTTGAAAAGCTGGCAGAGATGGAGAATATCCTTGGCGACATTTATGTTGCGGGTATCCGCCGGGACGACATGGCCGTGCGGCTTAAATATGCCGGCATTAGTGAGGAGCACATCCACGTATTCAGCGACTATGACGAGCTAATCAAGGCTATGAAAAATCAGGAGCTTCCCGTGGTCATTATGCCAACATATTCGGCAATGATGGATTTACGTGCCAATATGAGCGCCCAGTTCGGCGGTAAGGATTTCTGGGAATGAGAGGCGAAATATGAAGTTTAATATTTGTCACCTCTACCCCGACGTACTAAATCTCAATGGCGACATAGGAAACGTCATTTGCCTTGTCCGGCGCTTACAATGGCGCGGCATTGAATGTGAGCTTACACGGGTGCCGGTGGGTATGAAGGCTGATTTCACGAAGTTCGATTTGTTCTTTATGGGCGGCGGTCAGGAGTTTGAGCAGCAAGTGGCCTTGGCCGACCTGAAAAGCGGCAAAGACAAGGAGATTATCGCGGCGGTTGAGGACGAAAAGGTCTTTTTATGCATAAGCGGCGGCTTCCAGCTCATGGGTCAATACAGCATGAGTATCGACGGACAGCAGAACGATTTTATCGGGGCAATGAATTTCCACACGGATTATTCACCGGATCGCGCAGTAGGTAATTATATGTATAAGCGCGTTGACGATTTTAGTGGAAGCATCGTTGTAGGGTACGAGAGCCATGGGGGAAAAACCTATCTTGGTAACGATGTTAAGCCCCTGGGTGAGGTTATTTACGGTTTTGGCAACAACGGCGAGGATGGTACCGAGGGCGGACGCTACAAAAACGTATACGGCAGCTATTGCCATGGTCCCCTGCTGCCGAAAAACCCAGAATTTGCAGACTGCATTCTCCAAGCGGCATTAGTTAGGCACAATCCTAATGCCGTGCTCGAGCCTCTAAATGACAATTTGGAGAACAAAGCCCACGATTATATGCAAAATCGTCTTAGTGCATCCATAAAATAAAACTGCGCTTTTTCGCCGCGCCGCAAAATGCGGCGCAGCGAAAAATACTTGCACAAGTCCGTATATGATGGTAAAATTGAAAATGTCCAGTATGCGGGTGTAGTTCAATGGTAGAACATCAGCTTCCCAAGCTGAATACGAGGGTTCGATTCCCTTCACCCGCTCCAAAGCATAAAAACCTTGAAACTCTTGTCTTTTTAATTGTTTCAGGGCTTTTTTGTTTTCCTTATTTCTGATTTTCCGAACTTTTTAAATGCGTTTTTGAGGGTTTGTAACAGGTTCATTTGTTACGAAGCTGTTACGAAAGCCGCCCCGGATATTTTCCGAGGCGGTTATACTATTTATTTTTTGCCTTAATCTGCGTCAGGCAGTCTATGCGCAAAGCTCTCTTGAGCCATTCTTTTGTTGCCTAAAACATCATTTCTAAAATAATAGTTGCTATTCTCTTCATATTGGTGTATACTATATTTGTATTTCGAATGTATGATTATTTTCCTCACGGGTTTTTGTCGTTTCGTTTTGACAATTTTCTGTGATTTTTGTTTTATATGGCCGAAATAACATCTTAAAGGAGGTACAGTTATGAATAACGGTACTGTAAAATGGTTCAATGTTGAGAAGGGTTTCGGCTTTATTTCTAACGACATGGGTGGTGAGGATGTATTTGTGCATTTCTCCTCAATCATCGGCGAAGGCTACAAGTCATTGGATGAAGGCCAGAAGGTGACCTATGACACCGAAACCGACCCCAAGAACCGCAATAAGGTGCGTGCCATCAACGTTCGCGTTGTCTAAGCACTGCATTCAATCCGCCCCTACACAGGGGCGGATTTTTATTACCTTTTTTGCCCAATACTTGATATCTGCGCCGGGATAATACTTATTCACAGTGGTATAAACCGCTCTGCAGGAGTTGCCTGCGCTCTCTGCGGTGATTGTCTGAGGAGTATTGTACATTAACTGTGCGAGATTGGTGCCGCCTAGTATGGTAAAAAGCCCTGTAATTTAAATTACAGGGCTTTTTGGAGCTACTGGTCAGAATCGAACTGACAACCGGTGGTTGCTGGTAAGGGTGGGTATAGTCGCCGTTCAAATAGTTGCGACCTTTAGCTAATTATTTTATAACGACATCACTCGTGTAATATGAGTGCTTGCCCATCTCGTCCTCCCAATAAATTAAAGAAAATGGATCCAATGCATTAGAAAGTAAATGCTCTATTTCCTCAGACAATAAGGCCCCGGTCTCCTGTGCGGCTCTTGTGGTATCAAGCAGATCTTTGTTCTTTGAAATTAAACTCTGGCTACCCAACTCCGCAATTTGACGCTGCATTTTTATTCTTGAATCCCTACTTCCAAGAAGCCATGCAGGCATACTCCTTTGCCACCAATTCATGGTATCAACGGCTGTATCAATAGATGTGCATACTTCCTCAACCTTTAAAGGTCCGTTTGCGATATCGTCCCAAAGAGTTTGATATTGGTCAATTTTTTCAACTACTCTATTGGCCAAGTCTTTCAAGTAGCCGGGGTTCTCTTGGATCGTCAGTCGCAGACGCAAAACATCAATTCGCAAATCAAGCATGGACAGCATCGCTGCCATAAGCGCATCGGTTTGATTGAATGCGACATCTTCTCTCTGCAAAGTTTTATCCCATATTTGTGCACTATGCAAATATCGGTATCTTTCAAAAATTGGATTTATGTTGTTCTCGATTAGGCCAAGTCGGAACATCATCTCCTGCGTGAACCTATTGGTAACTGCTAACTCGTGTTCAAGGATTTCCAAACGTGATTCAGCCGAAAAAAGTTCTCCGATAAACGTGGCCTCATTCCTTTGAATAACACGACTTATAGCTTTCGACAGGTTGTCGAGCTTTTCATTTACAGACTTAAATTGCTGAATAACCGTAACGGTCGACAAAGCCTGAAAGGCAAGCAAAGGAGCAGCAACAGGCATCAAGGCGCCCGCTACCGGGATAAATGGGGCTTGACCTATAATTCCGGTTGCGCCCATAACAGCACTACCCACTCCATTTCCCAGAGCCATTAAAGTTGCAGGATTTGCAGTTGCCATGAAAAGTGTACCCGATGATGCTGCGGTCATGCTAAGTGCACCGGTTCCCCCCGCAAGCAAGGTAGGAATGTATAAATCCGAAGCTTTTCCACCATGGTTTATATGATCACCCTGAATCATATACGTTTCCATGAATCTTGAAATAAGATTTTCTTTCATTGCCCCATTGATAGCCATAAGGGCAAAGCGCTCACCAGTCTCAGAGCTTTTATATATCTTTATATAATTCTTTTTTTGTTTCCTTCGAAAAATCATACGTTCACCCCACCTCTGCTTACAGTATACCATGTACATGCAGGTATGACGACATCGTTCCGCAAAAAATTTCATAGCGCCACGGGGTACAATTTCATTTTATAGGTTGTATTTGTCCTAATTGCTGTGTATACTATAAGCAGAAGGAGGTGTCGGTCATGCAGATCAACACGAATAACCTCGTATCCATCACTGAGGCCAATCAGAACTTTTCACGGGTCGCGCGGCTTGTGGATGAAAATGGCGCAGCTGTCATTATGAAAAACAACGTACCGCGCTATATCCTTATGGAATTCAGCCAGTTTCAAAAAGAGGAGCTGGCCGGAGATGAGGAGGTAGATCTTGTCGCCAGGCGTATCCTTGCCAAGAACCGCCATGCCTTCGAGGAGCTTGCCAAGTGAAGCGGCTGTCTGTCCAGCACATCAAACAAATCCACAGTCTGCTGATTGCGGAGACCGGCGGCTTGGATGGTATCCGTGACGAAGGGCTGTTGGAGTCGGCTGTCAACGCGCCGTTCCAGACTTTTGACGATATGCCGTTATACAAAACCATTGAGGCGAAGGCCGCAAGGCTTGGCTACTCGCTGGTCAATAATCACCCTTTTGTGGATGGCAACAAGCGCACCGGCATGATGGCGATGCTGCTATTTTTAGAGATCAACGGCGCAGGCCGGGAGTATACGGATGAAGAAGTCATTCGTGTCGGCCTTGCCTTGGCCGACGGTAGTATGGATGACAAGGCACTGCTCAACTGGATATTAGGGTAGACCAAAAGAAATATGTCGCCGGGGATATGCTCCCCGGCGACCGCTTTTTACGCCGTCTGTGCTTCTTTCTGCTCTTGGTCGCTCTCTGGCCCCACCGGAATCCAGATGCGATCATTGGCCCATGCGTTGGTATCGATGTAGCCGATGAACTTGTAGTGAATGTCCACTCGCTGGCTCTTGCTGCCGTCGGGATTGACCGTTTTCTCGTACACCACGATTCTTTCGATCAGCTCGTTGAGGATATGGGCGTTCAACTCGGTGATGTCAGTATATTTCCAAATGATCGGCAAGAACCTTTCAATGTTCTCGTACACCTGCTCACTACGGTCGATTTCTGCCGTCAGCTTTTCACGCTGAACCTTTAGCAGCTCCTGCTCCCGCTCGTAACCGGGCGCCATCGCCTGATACCGCTCCTCGCTGATGCGCTCCAGTGCCGTATCCTCATAGAGCTTGGTGAGGATTTTAGACAGCTCCCCAATACGCTTGTCCGTTGCCTTGAGTTCTCGCTTACAGCGTTCGGTTTCCCGTTTTTTCTTGTCTGTCTTAGCGGCGATGAGCATATCCATATACTTTTGCGTAGCCAGCTTTGAGGCCGCCGCGTTGCGCCGAATATCCTCCAGCACCAGGCGGTTGAGCGTCTGCCAGCCCTGTCATTTGACAGAGCTCCCCAGCCTTGTGTGAAGCTTTTTCAGTCGCTTTGATATGGCCATTTTGGAGACGCCGAGGATTTGGCCGATTTCCTCCATCGACAGCTCGCTGTTATACCTGAGAGAAATAAGCCGCTGTTCCTGAGTGTCAAGCGCCGCAACGGCCTTCCGCAGATTTTCAAGCTGGAGGTTCCTGAGTGCGGAATCTTCAGTCTCACGTCGAGCCGCAACATGGTAGGACAGCACCGTTTCAAAATCACTTTTACTCAGATGCCTTCTGTCCCGC
>CAZNUD010000013.1:38017-46825 GCA_964576195.1 uncultured Oscillospiraceae bacterium
CTTGTCGGTCTCCTCGGTCTCCTCAGCTTCAACCTCCTCGGTCTCCTTGGCCTCTGCCATCCGATCCTCGGCCTGCGCCTGCTTCCGATCCTGCTCCAGGAAGTCTGCGACCTCCTTTGGCACTGATACTTGCTTCCCCTCATAGGAAACGACTACATCGTTCATAAAACGCCCTTTCCGCTTTACGCAGAAAGGCGCACACCCGCACTGCCGGCACAGCGCCAAATGCTGTGGACGCTCATGGATAAATCCGTCGTAAACGGTCATAAAAATGCCTTACGCGCCCCATGAATGCCTGAGGTCACACATGGTGTGAACCTCACCGGAAAGCTGCAGATATTAGGCTTTCGCCTGAGATGATTGTATCAGGTAACCACTGTTGTGTCGAGAGGGTATAAAGAGAGAAAGCGGCGTGGGTTTCACATCTCGGAGCCTGAAGATATCCCTTGCCGGAAGATGGGGATTTGTTGCCCTCACACCGGGCAAATCGGGTCAAGGGTAAACTCCACGTGCGAGTGCGCTTGACGGCCACACAGGGGCGCACAGCGCCCCAAGTGGAGGCAATTACGTCGCCACTCTCACAACAGTCTTTTAATTTTCGTTTTCCTTATGCAATGAAAGACGAGCATCTGACTCCGGCCTTTTGGCCATCGCAGAACGCTCGTCCTTGTAGTTATTCAGTTCGTTTGCCAGTCGCCACGCTAACTTGAGACCGCAGATAAAGCTGTCCAGAGAAAGAGCACCCGCTACACTATCCTTCGCATCGATAATCCGCAAAATAAGCTTCCGCTCCGGCTTCTCCAGCCGCTCAATGAGAAGCTGGTGGTTATCCTCAATCTCTCGCTTCAGCTCTGCCAGCTTCGGTGGCGTATAGAAGTTGGCGTACAGTATTTTCAGTATATCATCCATGTGTCTCGCCTCCTGTCAGCAAGACACAATAGCACAACTGTCATGGAAAAGCTACTTATCCATTTGCGACCCTTAATTAATAATGGTATACTCAAGTTGCTTATTAAATGTGAATAAAAAATAATACATCTTAAAAAGAGGGATTTTACAATTCATAACGAATATTAACGAAAGGAGTGTAAGTTATATGAAAAAGCTATATGAAGCATTGTTTCAGGCATTTGAAGGTAAGTCATACACAGTAACCAAGGCAAAGCAGGAATGGGCCGGCAGCGAATGGGAGGGTATAACAGCAGATTTCGCCGCCCTGTCCCACTTTGTCGCTATGAAAGGCAAATACTACGAGGCACAGCAAAAATGCAGGTTTCTGCTTGTGGGACGGGCGGTCAATGGATGGAACTCCTTACCTGCGGGAAGTGCGGAGGAATTTGGCAACGCGGCGCAGACTCAGTTCGATACCGTGGGATTTAACTGGGTAAAGCTTAAAGAAGGCCAATTGGTAAATACAGATGAAAGCTATTCCCTTTCACATCCATTCTGGAATATGGCGAAGTCAGTGTGGGAGCAGATTCATGGGCCCGAGGATAACCCCCTGTGGACTGACTATATTGCGTGGAGTAATCTCTATAAGATTGCACCGCCGCACACAGACAATCCACCTAAAAAAATGCAAAACCCGCAGGCCTCAATTTGTAGAAAGATTCTCAAGAGAGAAATAGATACTTACAAGCCGACTCATATCCTATTTTTGACCGGATGGGATTGGTTTTGTGATTCTCCCAAAAAAGATCGGGACTTTTCTCCGCTGCTCGAAGAAGTCCGATCCATAGGTCGAAACGCCAGAGGAAATAATATATTTGTCGAGGGTACTGCCAGATATCAGGCCGACTGGGGAACGGCCAATGTAGTGATTGCATGTCGGCCGGAATTTAGAACGTCGCAACCGATGCTTGAACAAATCCTCTCTGTCTTTCAAGAAATGGAGGGGAATTGATACCGTATGGATATGCGTGATCGGTTCCGAGGCTGCCTGCTGGGGGGCGCCATTGGCGATGCGCTGGGATATCCGATTGAGTTTATGGATTTATCGGAGATCAGGCACCATTATGGTGAGGATGGTTTAACGGATCTACTTATCGATCCCCTTTCGGGAAAGGCGCTGTTTTCCGACGACACTCAGATGACGCTATTCACAGCCAGCGGGCTTCTTAACGCTTCAATGCGGATACGAAGCAGAGGAATCGGCTCCTTCGTAGCCAGCGGCGTATACCCGGCATACCTCCGCTGGCTTTACACCCAGACAGGCGAAAGTCCCAGACCGTTCTATTTGAAACCTACGCCATATGAACGTGATGGGCAAATACCGTTCATCTTGGATTATAAGGAACTGTTTGCGTCCCGCGCTCCGGGAAATACCTGCCTTTTCGCACTGGCAAGCGGCAAGATAGGCACCACGGAGGCACCGCTGAACAACAGTAAGGGCTGCGGTGGGGTTATGCGTATTGCTCCAGTCGGCCTGGCCTTTGCGAAGCGTGCGCAAACAGCCTATCAGAGGGGGACGGAAATTGCGGCAATCACCCACGGTCACCCCTCCGGCTATCACGCCGCCGCCGTCCTTTCTGTCTTCGTGTCTGTGCTGGCCAGAGGAGAGTCAATCCTTCAGGCATTGAGCGTGGCCGAACGCCAACTGCTTGTCTGGTGCGGTATTAAAGATGCGGAGAAAGAGCTGCTTGACGAAATAGGTTATGACGCTTTCTTTCAGATGCCTGAGTATTATGGGCGGGATTTCGAGGAGGTTTACAGGGCGATCTCAAAGGCGATAGCCCTGAGCGAAAGCGACACATCTCCCGAACAGGCCATTGAGGAGCTGGGCGGGGGATGGGTCGGCGAGGAGGCGCTGGCGATTGGCCTTTACTGCGTGCTGAAAGAACCGGATTTCAAGAAGGCGCTTCTCATGTCTGTCAATCACAGCGGCGATACCGACTCGACCGGTGCGATTTGTGGAAATCTCCTTGGAGCTTTACACGGAATGAGCTCAATTCCCAAGGATTGGGTGGAAAAAATTGAGGCAAATACGTTTATTATAAAAATGGCAGATTGTCTTTTCGAGCATTTTGTGAAACTTATTCTGTAGCTTATAGAATACGACATATTAAGTAAACAGCATGGACCATTAGCCGGGCGGCAACATCTTATCAGTTGCCGCCCAGCTTTGACAATTGTTATTTATGAGCCTGTCGCTTTCGCGGCGGTAAACAGCTTGAGGCATTCAGCGGTTGTAGTTTTACCGCTGAGTACCTGCTTACACTGCTGACGCATCTTAGGAGTTGCGGCATATCCCTCCATGCGCACAGACGCCTCTGCGTTTTTCATAGAAACAGTATAGTCTTTTTTCACTGTCATGTCACCTCCAAAAAACATAAAACCATACCTCAAATAGGTATGGTTTTTGCTTGGAGCTACCGGTCGGATTTGAACCGACGACCTGCGCATTACGAGTGCGCTGCTCTACCCCTGAGCCACGGTAGCATATGTGAGAGAGCGGTGTCTGCCGTTCTCGTTTTGTTTGTCAACTTATACTTTATGTGGTCTACCTTATCAACCGCCACAGACCTTCTCATTACGAGTGAGATGCTCTACCATTGAGCCACAGTAGCACTTTGCCGTCCTGCCCATTTTTTTGAACAGGACGGCTATTATTATAAAACGCTTTTACTGTTGCGTCAACCACAAATTTTGCTTAATCTGTGCTTAGACCAAACTAAAATTTGATGCTGAAACAATTATTTATTCCAGTCACGAATTATATCAGCTATGCAAGCTGCCAATTCGTCAACACCTTCGCCGGTCTTAGCAGAGATTTCAAACACCTTAATACCGGGGTTGAGCTTTGTTACGCGCTCCCGCACTGCATCGGTGTCAAAGTTAAAGTAGGGCTTTACATCGATCTTGTTGATGACCAGTATGGATACTCTGGAGAACATGAGGGGGTACTTGAGGGGCTTGTCGTCACCTTCGGGAACAGACAGAAGCATCATGTCAAAAGCAGCACCGGTGTCAAACTCTGCAGGGCAGACAAGGTTTCCTACGTTTTCTAATATAACGAAATCCAAGTCCTCAGTTCCAAACTCGTTAATGCCGCTTTCAGTCATGGGGGCATCAAGGTGGCACATACCGCCTGTGTGAAGCTGGATGGCCTTGATACCGGTTGCAGCTACGGTCTCTGCATCCACAGCAGAGTCGATATCGGCTTCCATAACACCGATTTTAAACTCGTCGCGGAGCTTTTCTATAAGGCGGAGAACAGTTGTGGTTTTTCCCGAGCCGGGAGAGGACATAAGGTTCATAAGACAGGTCTTTTCGCTCCTTAGCCTTTTGCGAAGCTTTTCAGCCTCATGGTCGTTGTTTTCGTAAACACTCTGCTTGATCTCAAAAATTCTTACCTTGTCCATAGTAATTTCCTTTCGGTTACTTGTATTTATCAGTAGAAGCCCGGCGCTATTTCATGCCGAATTCCTGCATTCTGCGGTAAAAAGTGCTGCGTGAAAGCCCTAAATACTCGGCTGCCTTGGTTTTATTGTTACGGCATTTGCGTAATGCAAGCTCGAACTTTTCCTGCTCATCTATGCCATAAATATCAAAGGGAATACTGGGCGAGGGCTTCTCGTCCACGGCATTTTCCATGAAATAGTCACCAAGATAGTTATGGATTTCCTTTTCGCCAATAAGCGTTTCTTCGTGGGTACTAATTATGCCCTCAAGTAGGTTTTGCAGCTCTCTTATATTGCCGGGCCATGAGTAGCGCCCTAAAAACTCCATTGCGCTTTTAGAAAGCTTTATGTCCGGCTTTCCCATTCGGGCACAAAGGTTTTTTATAAAATAATCAGCAAAAAGAAACACATCATTCCCCCTGTTTTTAAGGGGTGGAATATTAATGCGGATAATACTTAGTCTGTAAAACAAATCTTCCCGGAATAATCTTTGCTCAATTAGCTCCTTGAGGTTTTTGTTGGTGGCGGCGATAATACGCACATCAACCTCAATAAGTCTGTTGCCGCCGACTTTGCGAAAGGTTTTTTCCTCAAGCACTCTCAGGAGTACCGACTGGACCTCCATGGGCATATCGCCGATTTCATCCAGGAACAGTGTCCCGTGGTTGGCAATTTCAAATTTTCCGATGGAGCCTTCTCGCTTGGCACCGGTAAAGGCACCGCTTTCATATCCGAAAAGCTCGCTGGCGATAAGCTCCTTCGAAAAGGCCGCGCAGTTAATAGCAACAAAGGGCTTGTGACTGCGCTTACTGGCGTTGTGGATAGCTTGTGCAAAAACGTCTTTTCCCACGCCGCTTTCGCCTTGGATGAGAATATTGCTGTCGGATAGAGATGCAATTTTGCTGCGTTTGACGGTTTCAAGCATAAAGTCGTTCTCGCCGATAATATCGTTAAAGGTATAGCGGGCGTTGTTATCTGTGTATTTTGGAGCCTGTTTTCCGGCCTTGGTGTTAATACTGAAGGATATAGTAAAGCCGTCGGGGTGGAACTGGTTTTCCTTGTAGGTGGAGGTGCTTATTATAACATACACTTTGCCGTTTTTAACTGTAAGCTGCATGGGCTTTTCAGACACACATTTTTTTGTGTTAACAATGTTCCAGAATTCGCGGTTATCAGGCATGGGGAGAATAAGCTCCTCAAGGGTCAGATGGTATGAGTCGGCTTTGTTGGAGCCGAGAATCTTGAAAACTTGATCGTTAATAATAACAATTTCGTTACGACCGTTTTTTTCACGAAGGAACACGGAGCCGGAGTCCTCATCACCATTTACGAATATGTCTATACTGTGGAACAGGAACATATCAAGCTCTATAGTTCTGGAAACCGTCATGACAACCGAACGAAGATGGAGATCTGCCCTTTCCACGGGCATGGCTATAAGGAGGTTTCCGAACAAGTCGCCCTCGTTAAGGAAAATGGGCGAATAGTAGTAACATGCCTCCACCAAAAATCGGGAATAGCAGGTGGCTCCCTCCACGTCCAGATATTGCCTTTTCTTAATGCCCAAAGACAGAGGGTTTGTACCTATGCTCTCTTCCGTCCATTTTGTGCCGCTTTTTATGCCGCATTCCGCAAGCCAGTCTTTTTCAGCGGCTGCACCGTAAATGCGAAGAAGAACACCGTCGCGAGTGAACAGAAGCACACGCATGGACTCATCCACACGGTTTTCAATCAGGTGATTAACAACCCAGTCCGAGCAGATGGTTAGGCGCTTGCTATTTTTCTTGGTTCGTTCCATTTCGCCGGTGGTAAGCTCCTTGGGCAGAGCGCGGGTATAATCTATGTTCAGGGTCTGACTGCGCTTCCATGAAGCGCTGTAGACCTTGTCCTCGCAGTTCTCTGGTATGCCGTTTTCGTGCAAGGATTTCCACTTTTCTATACTTTGTCTTTTGTCCATAATTTTGCCCATTCACTCCCCACTTTAATTGTTATTTGTTATACTAACACATTTTGTTTCATCTATCAAGAAAAACTGTTTGGAGTAGCACAGTTTGACACAATTATAACACTAGTTGGACTTCCTAGACTTTCTAAACTAAAAAAGCCTGTTTTTAATTAGAAAACTTATTATTATATTAATTAAGCCCCCCTTCTTGACGAGGGCCTTTCATTGTATTATTCTAATGTATAGAAAGATTCTATATAGTTCTGTCCACTGCGCAGGCGCAAATGCGCTTGGACAATTTAATAATTGGAGGAATAAAAAATGTCACTATCAACGGAACGCTGTGCCGAGCTAAACGAGCTCTGCCGCGTTTTTCGCATTGACGTATTGAAATCCATCCATAGCATTCAGTCCGGTCATCCGGGCGGCTCTCTGTCCGTATGCGAAATTCTAACCCTGCTTTATCAGGAGGAAATGAATGTTGACGCAAAGAGGCCGGATGACCCGAACCGTGACCGGCTGGTGCTATGCAAGGGCCATTCGGCCCCAATGCTCTACCGCAACCTTATCGAAAAGGGCTTTCTTCCCGCGGACAGTATGGCAACTCTTCGCCGCATCAACAGCCAGCTTCAAGGTCACCCATCCAATCATACTCCCGGCGTTGAAATGCCCTCAGGTCCTCTTGGCATAGGTCTTTCCGCGGCCCAGGGCATGGCGCTGGGACTAAAGCTAAATGCCTCACCGGCAAGGGTATATGCTGTTTTAGGTGACGGGGAGCTGAACGAGGGCGCAGTTTGGGAGGCTGCTGCCTCCGCCCCCAAGTTCGGGCTTGATAACCTGACGGCTATAGTTGATTTCAACAAAGTACAACTGGATGGTACCACTGATGAGATCATGCCCCTTCGCGACCTTGAGGGCAAGTGGCGCGCCTTCGGCTGGAATGTAATCCGTTGCGACGGTCACGATGTTTCCGCCCTGTACGATGCTATAGAATCCGCAAAAAAAGTAGCGGAAAAGCCCACAGTTATTATTGCTGACACCATAAAAGGCAAGGGTGTTTCCTTTATGGAGGGCAAGGCCGCCTGGCATGGCAAGGCAATTCCCGATGCAAATCTGGCGCAGGCCATAGCAGAGCTTGGAGGTGACAATAATGGCTAAGGCAATAAGAGAAGTATACGGCAATGTTCTGGCGGAACTGGCAGAGCATAATAATGACATTGTCGTTTTGGATGCCGACCTTTCAGGTTCTACCAAGAGCGGCATTTTCGGCAAGGCTTACCCTCAGCGTTTCTTTAATATGGGTATTGCCGAGAGCAATATGGTGGCAACCGCCGCAGGGCTTGCTGCCACCGGAAAAATCCCCTTTGTAAACACCTTCACGGTTTTTTTAACAACTCTGGGACTTATCTCTACCCGTGCTCAGATTTGTTACGGTAATCTTAACGTAAAATTTGGCGGGGCCTACTGCGGCATGTCAGACGCCTTTGACGGCTCTACCCACCACGCAACCGAGGATATAGCAGTTATGCGCTCGCTTCCAAACATGACTGTTCTCGTTCCCTCCGACGAAACAAGCACCCGCTGGGCAACCACTTTTGCCGTTGAGAAACAAGGCCCGGTTTATCTGCGCCTTTCCAGGGATGTTTACCCCGACCTATATAAGACCGACACCGAGTTTGAATGCGGAAAGGGCGCCGTTGTTCGCGAGGGCAGCGATGTTACCGTTATTGCCTGCGGTCTCTTGGTTCATAAGGCCATTGAGGCCGCTGACATCATGGCTGCCAGGGGCATTTCCGTCCGGGTAGTTGATATGTATTCCATTAAGCCCATTGATAAAGGCCTTATCCTAAGATGTGCCAAGGAAACCGGCGCTATCGTCACTGCCGAGGAACACAATATCTACGGCGGTCTGGGCGGTGCTGTATCCGAGGTTCTGGCCTGGGGTGGCGCAGGAGTTCCCACTGAATTTGTGGGCATTCAAGATACCTTCACCGAGAGCGGCCCCTACAAAGAGCTTTTGGAAAAATACGGCGTCGACGCTAAGGGTGTAGTAGCCTATATTGAAAAGGTTTTGGCTCGAAAAAAGTAAATCAGTTTTCGTGTCCGGAGGAAAATTGTTTTTTCTCCGGACAATTTATTATGATAATCCCCATAATTCCTGCTCATTCCCCCAAAAATAGTTGTAGAAAAAGTTAGAAGAAAAGTGTTGACAGGTAGCATAGTTTTTTGTATAATAGCTATTGCCCGTTCAATTTTGAACGTGTGGTTTATTGACATGGCGGCGTAGCTCAGCTGGCTAGAGCACTCGGTTCATACCCGGGGTGTCACCGGTTCAAATCCAGTCGCCGCTACCAAAAAGGGAGTGTCACGGCACTCCCAAGTATATGGCCCGTTGGTCAAGTGGTTAAGACACCGCCCTTTCACGGCGGTAACATGGGTTCGAGTCCCGTACGGGTCACCACT
>CAZNUD010000014.1:0-45708 GCA_964576195.1 uncultured Oscillospiraceae bacterium
AGAATGTATTTTGAAGCCCTGTCAAAAAAATATAAGTTTTCACTGACAGAGCCAATAAAAAATTTACCTCCTGAGGTCATAGACATAATCCTTTACGGCAACAAGGGCGAAAAGCTGACTTTGCACTACGACCAGCCCAGAGGAAAAGGCACTTTAAGCCAGCCTTTTGAGGGCATAATTACAAATATGGAGCGCCGCTACCGCGAAACCCAAAGCAACTCCGTCAGAGTCGAAATTGAGCAGTGCATGGGCGAATTCAACTGCCCTAAATGTAAAGGCAGAAGACTCAAGAATTCTGCCTTGGCCGTTACGGTGGGAGAAATAAGCATTTCACAGTTTTGTGACAAGTCCATTACAGACGCACTGAAATTTGTCGACGAGCTTGAGCTTTCAGACCGGGATAAGATGATTGCAGACAGGGTCCTTAAGGAGATAGATTCCCGTCTGGGCTTTTTAAACAGCGTTGGCTTGCAATACCTGACCCTTTCCCGAGCTGCCGGAACCCTTTCCGGAGGTGAGAGCCAGAGAATCAGGCTTGCGACTCAGATAGGCTCCTCACTTGTGGGCGTTCTATATATTTTTGATGAGCCAAGCATCGGTCTGCACCAGAGGGACAACGAAAAGTTGTTGGAGACACTAAAGAACCTGCGGGACCTTGGCAACACCCTTATTGTAGTGGAGCACGACGAGGACACAATGCGCGCTGCCGACTGCGTTGTGGACGTAGGTCCCGGAGCCGGCGTCCACGGGGGAGAGATAATATGCGTTGGCAGTGTTTCGGACCTTTGTGCCTGTCCCGGATCTATTACGGGACAGTATTTGAGCGGTAAGAAGCATATCGTCGTTCCCGAAGAGCGCAGAGATGGTAACGGACACAGCCTTGTAATACGCGGTGCCAGAGAGAACAACCTTAAGGGAATAGATGTTACCGTTCCCCTTGGGGCCTTCACCTGCGTAACCGGCGTTTCCGGAAGTGGAAAGTCGTCGTTAATAAACGAAATTCTTTATAAAAAACTTGCGGCTGACCTTAACCGGGCGAAAACCAACCCAGGTGCCCACGACAGCATGGAGGGCTTAAAGTATCTCGACAAGGTCATAAATATTGACCAAAGCCCCATTGGCCGCACCCCCCGCTCAAACCCTGCCACCTACACGGGCGTGTTTAACGAAATAAGAGGTCTATTTTCCAAAACCCCTGACGCAAAGCTGCGCGGCTATGACGCAGGCCGCTTCTCCTTTAACGTCCGAGGGGGACGTTGCGAGGCCTGCTCCGGCGACGGTTTGGTCAAGATAGAAATGCACTTTCTTCCGGACATTTTTGTACCCTGCGAGGTGTGCAAGGGAAAGCGCTATAACCGCGAAACCCTTGAGGTTCGGTACAAGGGCAAGAACATTGCCGAGGTGCTGGATATGACCATCGAAGAGGCCGAGGGCTTTTTCACAAATTTGGAAAAAATTCACCGTCAACTGCAAACCCTCTGTGACGTGGGCTTAGGTTACATTAAACTCGGTCAGTCTTCTACTACCCTTTCCGGCGGCGAGGCTCAGAGGATAAAGCTAGCAACGGAGCTTTGCAAGCGCTCCACAGGAAGAACCATCTATATTCTCGACGAACCCACTACCGGGCTTCACACGGCAGATGTGGCTATGCTCATAAAAATGCTGGACAGGCTTGTGGAGGCGGGAAACACCGTTGTTGTAATAGAGCACAATCTGGACGTAATTAAAACAGCAGACTACATCATTGACCTTGGTCCCGAGGGCGGAGATATGGGAGGGGAACTGGTTTTTGCCGGCACCCCCGAAGACTGTGCAAAATGTGATAGGAGCTACACGGGGCAGTTCCTTAAAAAGCTGCTGAAGTAATACGGTAGACAAACCCTAGGTGATAAACGGATATCCTCTAATGGCATAAGCTGGGGCTTTTCTGCCATTGTCTGCTGAAGGACTGTAACAATTTGCTTTCCTCCTCGTATAATGGGCTGAAAGGTGGAAGGTATATGGATATTGTTCAAATTATCATGGCAGCAATAATCTGCCTTGCGCTGCTGACACTTTTGTGGCAGGCCAAGGGAAGGCTTTTGCAAGCATGTACCGGACTTAACGGCAACGAGAAAATGACCATTACCGTTGCTGTAAATGGCAGTTCACCCTGTCTGGAAAACACCGTGTCGAGGCTTTTGTGGCTAAAGAAAAACGGAGATTTGCCAAGGTCTGGAGTTCTAATTGTTGACGACGGCATGGACATGGAAACAGCCAGAGCCGCCCGGGTAATTGCCGATGGCAACAATGAGGTTGACCTTTGCACTCCAGACCAGTTGGAATTCTTCATATTACGGAGCTGTAACGATGGATAATACCCCTGAATACATAGAAATATCGGGCACGGTTAAAGCCGTTTTGTTTCAAAATGAAGAAAACGGATACACTGTCATTAAACTGGAAACCACCGACGGGGAGACTATCACCGTGGTGGGCTGTCTGCCTTTTGCTTGTCCCGGTGAGCAGATTATAGTTGGGGGAGGCTATGAAAAGCACAGCGTCCACGGTGAGCAATTTAAAGCAATATTTGCCCAGAGAAGCATGCCTATTGGAGTGGATGCAATTTACAACTTTCTGTCATCCCGAGCCATTAAGGGCGTGGGGCCGGCAACGGCAACTCTGCTGGTTACTGAGTTTGGCTCCAAGACTCTGCAAGTTATAGAAAATGAGCCGGAGCGTATTGCGCAGATCAAGGGCATAGGTCGCAGGAAGGCTTTGGAGATCTCGGAATCCTTTAGAAAGCAAGTGGCCTTGCGGCGCCTGCTGGAATTTATGAGCAACCATTCTGTAAGACCGGTTATTGCCATTAGGCTTTACAGGCTTTACGGGAACGAGGCCATAGAGCTTTTGGAGGAAAACCCCTACATAATAGCCGGAGAGCGTATAGGCGCCACCTTTGCTGAGGCGGATAACCTTGCTCTGAGCATGGGCTTTGAGGGCGATAGCGCCGAGCGGGTTGCCGGCGCCACGCTTTTTGAGCTTCGGCACAACTCAAGGAACGGACATAGCTTTATTCCAACCGATAAGCTCATTGCCGCTACCTCCGAGCTTATCGGTGTTCCCGCAGAGGCGGTAGAGGAGGCCTTGGAGGTGCTTTGTGACAGTGGGGAACTGGTGCGGTGTTCCATTGCCAACCGTGAGGCCTGCTATCTGGCTTCGCTTTACGAGGCCGAGTGTTATGTTTCGGATAAGCTAAAGGCCATGTGCGGAGAGAGAATTAAGAATAAAAAGGACACAGAACAGCTTATTTCAGATGTTGAGAACGAGATGAAGGTGAAATATGCGGAGCTTCAGCTTCACTCTCTGCGCATTGCGGCGGATAACAGGCTAATGGTTTTAACCGGTGGCCCGGGCACCGGTAAGACCACCACGGTGCGTGCTATCGTTGCCATGTTCGACAAGCTGGGATTAAAGACCTTACTAACCGCTCCAACGGGAAGGGCTGCAAAACGCATGAGTGAGCTTTCCGGCAGGGAGGCCTCCACGGTGCACAGGCTTTTGGAGGCAGGCTTTTCCGAGGAGGGAGATGAGCTGGTTTTTAGGCGGGATGAGGAAGAGCCATTAGACTGCGATGCGGTTATTTTAGACGAGTGTTCCATGATAGATATCTGTTTGTTCAGAGCGCTGCTTTGCGCAATGCCTGAAGCTTGCCGTCTTATTATGGTGGGCGATGCCGACCAGCTTCCCAGTGTGGGGCCCGGGCATGTTTTTAACGACATTATCCGCAGCAATGTGGTGCCCACCGTCAGGCTTACGGAGATTTTTCGCCAGACAGCGGCAAGCCAGATAGTTGCAAACGCGCATATGATTAACAGGGGAGAATACCCGGAGCTGCGCTCCAACACAGCCGACAGTGATTTTTTCTTCCTTCGGAGGACTAATACGACACAGGCGGTTGAAACGGTCTGCCAGCTCTGCTCCCAGCGGCTGCCGAATAAAATCGGAATTCCCACAGGAGATATTCAGGTTTTAAGCCCCACAAGACGGGGAGAAACCGGCACAGTCTATTTAAACTCAGTGCTGCAAAGGCAGCTAAATCCCCCTGCTGACTGGAAAAAAGAGAAAAAATACGGTGAAATTGTCTTCCGCGAGGGCGACAGGGTAATGCAAATTCGAAATAACTATGATATAATATGGTCAAAACTTGAAAGTGTCACCTTTGAGACCCGTAAGGACAGCACCACCATACCGCGCATTACGCTTGGGGCAAAGCCTTTGCATGGAACAGGCGTATATAACGGAGATATAGGCGTTGTAGCGGCTATTGATACAGAAAACGAGTTTATTACCGTGCTTTTTGACGACAGGGCAACTGCCTATGGTTTTGACATTCTGTCAGAGCTTGAACATGCCTTTGCTATGACGGTACACAAATCCCAGGGCAGTGAATACAGGGCAGTTGTGCTGCTGGCCATGGACGGACCGGCCCAGCTCTTAAACCGCAGTATACTTTACACCGCGGTTACAAGGGCCAAGGAGCTGCTGATAGTTGTGGGCAGTGACGACACCCTCGTTCACATGATAGACAATCATAAGATAACCAGAAGATACAGCGGACTGCGTGCCAGACTTTGCCTTGCGAAGCAGGCTTAGGCAAAGCAAAAGCAGCTGCCGTTGGCAGCAGGAAGGAAAGCAGGAGTATGAGCGCATTTTCGGGGTTTCTTGATTTACTGTTTCCGCCGCGCTGCGCCTTTTGCAGAAGAATTCTCAAAACGGGCGAGCGGGGCATATGCGCTAAATGCGCAGGAAGCATCAACAGAACAAAAAACGGCGGCGGACAAAACGGGGAGTTTTTCTCGCTTTGCGTCTCGCCTCTGTTTTACGAAGGTAAAGTGCGAGAATCCATCCTGCGCTTCAAATTCAAAGACTATTCCAGCTATGCACAAATTTATGGCCGGCTTATTGCCGACTGTATTCGTGAAAATCTTGCGGGACGCTATGATATTGTCACATGGGTACCTCTGAGCACCGAGCGAAGAAAAAAACGGGGCTACGATCAGGCAATGCTTTTGGCGATGGCTGCGGCGCTGGAGCTGGACGATGTGGCGGTGGAACTACTTATTAAACACACGGACGTGCCAGCCCAGTCGGGCGTGGGGGACGAATCAAAACGCAGGGCCAACATTTGCGGCGTTTATAAGACTGTCGACGAGGATTTGGTCCGGGGCAAGCGAGTATTACTTATTGACGATATTCTTACCACCGGCGCAACATTATCGGAATGTGCAAAAACCCTTAAACTCTCGGGAGCCGAGGATGTTTTGTGCTGCACACTGGCGAGAACAAGATAAGCGCCAATAGCGCCCGGGGCAAGGCGCCCGCGGGCTACACATGAGGTGAATTTAATGCTGTTTTTTGAAAGAGACATTGCCATAGACCTTGGAACTTCCAGCATAATTGTATACGTTAGCGGAAAGGGCATCACCTTACGGGAGCCTACTGTTGTGGCTGTGGACAAGCACACGGGAAGACTTCTAAAAGTGGGCGAGGATGCGCAGAAAATGTTGGGGCGTACCCCGGCAAATGTTGTATCCATATACCCCGTGGCAAACGGGGTCGTTTCCGATTACGACATGACCGTTCGCATGCTAAAGGAGCTTATTTCAAGAATTACATCCTTTAGTCTCTTTAAGCCCCGTATAATTATCTGTGTGCCGGAGAGTATCTCAGGTGTGGAGGAGCGAGCCACCATCGACGCAGGCATTGAGGCGGGAGCGCGCAAGGTTTATCTTCTTGAATCCGCCGTTGCAGCCGCTCTGGGCAGCGGGGCGGACATTTCTAAGCCCGACGGGCATCTTGTTGTGGACATAGGCGGCGGTACCACAGAGGTTGCTGTTGTGTCCTTAAACGGTGTTGTTGAAAGCGAATCAATAAAGGTCGCCGGCGGCGCATTTGACGAGGCCATCGTCAAGTACATACGCCGGAAGCATAATTTGCTTATCGGCCTTAAAACCGCCGAGGAGCTAAAAAGCACAATTGGTTGCTGCTACCCCGTAAGCGAGGTAAAGCTTGAGGAGGTTAAGGGCCGCTGCCTTTTAACAGGTCTTCCCCGCAGCGAAAGCGTGGACACAAACGACATTGCAGAGGCTTTACAGGAACCGCTGGATATAATACTTGATGCCATCCAAATGGTTCTTGAGCGCACGCCGCCGGAGTTAGTGGCGGACATTGACCAAAACGGAATTATCCTGACCGGCGGCGGAAGCCTTGTTGCCGGTATGGATAGGATTATTAACGACAAAACCGGCATTCGGGTGAGTGCTGTTGACGATGCCCTTACCTGTACCGCCTACGGGGCTGGAAAAATGCTTGCTAATCTAGGCGAAATGCAAGAGGGAATGATTAACCTTGCCCGCAAGAGGCAGATGAAATAAGCTTTATAATGATAGGATCAAAAAAACCGTTTCTCTTTCCTGTGGGGAAGAGAAACGGTTTTTTATTGCGTTAAGAATTATAGCTTGTTAACTACCCGATAGGTAATTGAATTACTTCCAGTCCTTGACGTATGGCATAGAGCATAGTGCTCATGGTGCCCCCGGGCTTTCCTGTGTAGGCAGCAATAAGAAGCGAGGAATTATCAACCATATAGTGGTTTCGCTTTATAAGGCATTCCGGTGTGTAACTTTTAGAGACAAGCGTATAAAAATCGCAGTCTTCCACCAAACGGAGATAGCGATCCTTTAGCTTTTGACTCCAAGCGTCTGACTGACCCTCCCAAGGAATTGCGGCCTCCAGAGTTATGTCCTCATGGCAGGTGCGAAGGGCCAGAACTGCCTCACAGAAATACATATCGCCTCCGGTTGCCATGCCGCAGATATAGTGACGTATGCCTGAGGCATAAACCGCTTCCACGGTATCGGCAATACGAGCCTTTAGGTCTATGCACTCCGGGGCTGTTTCATTTGAGCGCCATGGCAGCTTATTCTCTCTGTGCCCCGTAAAGGTGCAGGTAACAGCTTTTTCTTGCATGGGTCCTCCGAAAAGGGGTTAAATAATTGTCTTAATAGTTTTCCTTCTTCAGCTCAAAATAGGCCTGAGAGTGAGCGCAGACCGGGCAAAGCTCAGGAGCCTCGTCGCCAATGTGCAAATGTCCGCAGTTGCGGCAGAACCATACCCTCTTGCCCTCACGGGTGAAAACAAGACCCTTTTCGATATTCTCAAGGAACTTGAGGTAACGCTTTTCGTGCTCGGCCTCAATGGCCATAACACCCTCAAAGCGTTCGGCGATTTCGACAAAGCCCTCCTGACGGGCAATTGCGGCAAATTCCTTGTACATAACGGTCCACTCATAATTCTCGCCTTCGGCGGCATATTTGAGGTTTGTAACTGTGTTGTCCACCTTGCCACCGTTGAGGTATTTGTACCAAAGCTTTGCATGCTCCTTTTCGTTGCCGGCAGTTTCAGCGAAAATGGCGGCAATTTGTTCGTAGCCATCTTTTTTTGCTTGTGATGCGAACCATTCGTACTTGTTGCGTGCCACAGACTCACCGGCAAGGGCAGTCATTAGGTTTTCGTAAGTTTTACTTCCTTTGAGTTCCGGCATAATAATACCTCCTTGAATTTAGGCTTGGGCTGTAAATGCCCACAGTATGGCAACTATTCTTTTCACCATATATTAGTATAACAAATTTTTCTGCAATATACAAACATATTCTGCCATATGTTCCTTACTTTTACTTATGTTTTTGAAGGAAATAAATGGAAAAAGAAAAAATTTGACGGGATGTTTATAATTTCGTAATATTCCGGTAATAATACAAACGAAATTCTTTGCGGAGGTATTGCTATGAAAAAAGTCTCAATATATCTGCTGGTGCTGATAATGGCACTGGTGTGCTTAGCCGGATGTAACAGTCTTAATCCCACACCCTCGGAAAATCCAAGCCCGGCGGTGACACTTTCCCCTGACGTGGACGATGGGGTGATTGACGATGACAACGCCGACGACGGTATGGTCGATGACGGCATGGGTAACAGTGATAACGTGGATAAAAGCCATGGCATCGGTAACATCGACGGCACAGGGAACGGTAATGGCACCACGGGGGACAAGCCTCCCACACAGTCCCCAACTTCAGATTCAAAGTCCTAAGAGGAAAACGGTCAAGCATTTGCTTGACCGTTTTTATATTTAAAAAAACCACTTAGTTTAGCTACTGATTGCTACACGGTGAAATATGCTAAATTGTTTCTAAAGAAAGGAAGTTTTGATTGAAAGCGCCCACAAAGGGTGATAAAATTTATTTAGCATTTTTTAACGAAAGGAACATATATGAAAAATTTAATTATATTTATTTTTGCAGCAAGCGTCCTTTTGTCTCTTGCAGGCTGCAAGTCAGGCAGGAAGGAAGACAACGCAGAATTCAATAAAGAAGTCCTGGAAGCTGATGCGGAAGCTGTGGCTAACAGCATGCTTTCCGGAGACTTTGAGTCGGTGACGGCAAAGTTTGATGAAACCATGGCCACTGCTCTTAACGCGAAAAGCCTCAAGGCCGGCTGGGATAGCGCAGTAGCCGGACTTGGGGAATACATTGAACAAGTAAAGGTAGAAGGTGCGGAAAAAGGCCGATACTATGTGGTGGTGGTAACAGAACGCTTTGAGAATAACGGGCTTGCTGTTCGCGTTAGTTACAATGAAGAAGGTCTTATTTCGGGACTGCAATGTGTTTATGCGGATGTGACAGTCCCATCTGAGCCTTTAGATAGCGATACTTACACCGAAGCTGAGATAACTGTTGCCGCCGACCCCGAAATGCCCCTTGGCGGCACACTTACGCTCCCCAAGGATACAGAAAAGCCACCGGTAGTTATCCTTGTGCATGGCTCGGGAGCCTCAGACAGGGACGAAAATATTTTCGGGAATAAGCCCTTTGCAGATATTGCCCACGGTCTTGCCCAGCAGGGCATAGCAACTTTGCGCTATGACAAGAGACACTATATTTATCCCGAAAATGCAGGAGAGCTGGGCGCTAGTATTACGCTGAGAGACGAGACATTAAACGATGTTTACGCCGCCCTTGAGCTTTTGAAAAACGATGACCGGGTGGACGGGGATAAAGTTTTTGTTCTAGGACACTCTCTGGGCGGTATGCTCACTCCTGTTATTGCCGCGGAGCATCCGGAGCTTTCCGGCGTTATCTCCATGGCCGGGACCCTGCGACAGCTCTGGGAGGTGGTCTACGACCAGAACCAGGAGGCCTTGGCCAACATGGATACCAGTGCTTTTTCCGACCCGGAAAAAGCAGCCCTTGAAGGGCAGGTTAAGCAGATTGATGCAGATATGAAAACCCTGTCCGGGGATTTTTCAGACCTTGAGGACGACACCCTGCTTATGGGCATTCCGGCGGGGTACTGGAGGTCTTGCAAGGAATTTAACGGCAAAAAGTACATTCAGGAGATTTCCATGCCCATGCTGATTTTGCAGGGTAGTGAGGATTTTCAAATCTATCCTGAAAAGGATTATACCCTCTGGCAAGAAAGCCTTAAGGGACGTGATAATGTTAGCTTCCGTCTTTACGAGGGGATAAACCACCTGATGATGCCGACCCACGGAAAGCGGGATATTAGCGATTATCAGATTATTGAAAGCGTTGATAAGCAGGTTATTGACGATATAGCTGCTTTTGTTAAAGTCGTTAAATAGGCGATGCGTTTATGGGCGGATGCGCTAATTTATAAAAAGCGGCTCCGCCCATAGTTAATCATAAAGGCGCTTGCGCCCCGGGGAGGTAAAATGAGTATTCTGGATTTTGCGTGTCTGGGCAAGGAGAATTGCTAGAAAATCAATTTAGCAGGGAGGGCATAGAATAAATGAGCATCAGCATCAGGTGGAGTAATCCGTAACTATGCCTTGATGGGAATGGATCAGGAGTCCATAGATGAGATGGGCAAAGGCCTTGCCGAAAGCGATCAAATATTACCCCACAGGCAATATTTGCAAAACCACACGGATGAATGCTCCTTCTCGGAATTTCTTAACCCTCAAGTTACCATGCAGCAGCAGAGAGGGCTGGGCTGAATTTTTTTGAAGTCTTGGGGTTATATTAGCTACTGATGGAATAAAGGTCACATGACCACCGGAAGGAGCAGAATATGAACAACGATGACTATAAAACCATGCCGGACGCCGCACCCGGAGGCAAACTCCCCGAGCATATGGTAATAAAAACAGGCAAACACACCTATCGCTTCACCAGCGACTGGACGGACAATGAGGCACTAAGCTCTCTTCTGGCAGGGCTTGTGGCTGATGACCTTACCGGTGACGAGAAGGAATAGAACACTTTTGGGAAGACGGCAGGGCGACGGAAAGATTTTGTAGCTCTGCCGTCTACGGCGGGGGAGAAGCCTGCCGGGATAAAAGTATATAGAATATTTTAGAGCGCAAAAGTTAGCGGTGAAACCGCAAATGCTTTCGCGCTTTTTTGTGTCAATGCTTAAGAAGCTTGTTTTCTACGCGGGGCGGTGATAGAATTAATTAAAGTATTCCCACTTGATTTTAATGGTTTTTTAATATAAATCCACATTGTATTATAAGCATTCGCTTCCATAATAACACCTGTAAATAAGGGAAGCAGATAACAAAATATTACAGGAGGATAAGTAATTATGGAAGCAAACACGGAACTGGTTGAAAAACTGGTGGACAAAACCGGGGTTAGCTACACCGAGGCAAAGGCTGTTCTGGAAAAGACAGATTGGGACATTCTTGAGGCTCTTATCCAGTTGGAGGCCGAGGGGAAAATCAGCAGCACGAACACAGCGGACTATTCCACCAAGGGAAGGCAAGGAGAATACAAGGAAAGCTGTGGTTTTAACGAGCACCGGCAGCAAAAAGAGCACCGGGAAAAGAAAAACTGCAAAACAGGGGAAAACTTCAAGTCTACCGGTAAAAACTTTGGCGACACTCTGCGTGATATTTTTGATAAGGGCAACACCAACTACATTGAAATGTACCGCAATGACGAGCGCAAGCTGGGAGTGCCTGTAACGGTGTTCATTCTGCTGCTTATCATTGGCTTTTGGATCGTCGTTCCCCTTATGATAGTAGGACTTTTCTGCGGCTGCCGCTTCGCCTTTTCCGGTAACGAGCTGGGCAAAGACAGCGTAAATAGCGCTATAGGCAAGGCAAATGATTTTGCAGAAGACATCAAAAAAGAAATTAGGAACGAGATTAAAAGGGAAAGAGAAGAGCACGGCAACTAATAAGAACTTTAACCCTGCATATTGGGTCAGCTAAGGAGTTACGAAAATGGCAACAAAAATTCTTATAATTGAGGACGAAGAAAAAATTGCCCGCTTTTTGGAGCTGGAGCTGACACATGAGAGTTATGAGGTGCAAAAATCCACCGATGGGCGTGAGGGGCTTGAACTTGCGCTAACAGGGGCTTTTGATTTAATACTGTTGGACATCATGCTTCCCGGTCTAAACGGTCTTGAAGTCATGCGAAGGCTGCGCAGAAGCTCCCAGGTGCCTGTTATTATGCTGACAGCCAGGGATGCGGTTATGGACAAGGTCTCCGGCCTTGATATGGGGGCTGATGACTATGTTACAAAACCCTTTGCCATTGAGGAACTTTTAGCTCGCATAAGGGTGACCCTAAGAAAGCACGAAAGGGCGGAGTCCGCCGCAGAACATCAGGTGCTTGAATGGGGAGAACTGAAGCTTGACAACTCTGCCCACAGTGTTGAATACGCCGGGGAAGTTGTGGAACTTACAAAAAAAGAATTCGACATGCTTGAGCTGCTGCTTAAAAACAAGAACATCGTCCTATCCCGGGATACGATTATCGAGCGGGTATGGGGCTATGACTATATGGGAGAAACCAATGTGGTTGATGTTTACATCCGCTATCTGAGAAGCAAAATCGACGACGTTTACGGAGTTAATATTTTGCAGACCGTTCGGGGCGTGGGATATGTAATAAAGGATGAGCACAAATGAGAAAAAACGAGCAGTCCACTTCTACCACTAAGCGCCTGCAGGAGCTTCAGCGAAGCAGAATTAATAGCGCCTTGTTCTTTGTAAGTCTTTTTTCTATTGTACTTATTTGCGCTGGCTTTTGCTATATAACCGACAGCCGTATTTCAGGTATTAAAAATATAGTCAATATCTGGACGGAGGTTTCCCGTAGCATAGCCGTTTCGTGGCCCGATAAGGGTGCGCTGCCGGTAATTGAATACACGGTTGTTACCTTAGACGGCATAAGGAGGACGCTGGACATCAGCTTTCAGTGTTACACGGTTTTAGTGCTGTTTATAATAGCAGCTCTGTGGAATTCTCTGGTTGTGGAAATTGTTGCAGCCGGCTCAAAGCGTCAAATCCAAAAACAGCTTCAGCCGGTATATAAACTTGCCAAAACCGCAATGCGTCTTTCAGACGAGGAGAAAAACCGGGAGCTTAAGCCCCCCCAACAAAGTGCCTACGACCCTAACCGCATCCACAACCTGGAAAGCGCCATAGACAGCATTAAGCCCGATTTGCCCGACGCCCAGTTACACACAGACGATGCTGACCTTAAGGGCCTTGAGGGAGCGATTAACAGCCTTCTAATGAGGGCAAGGGAGAGCAGTGAGCAACAAATACGCTTCGTTTCCGACGCTTCTCACGAGCTGAGAACGCCTATTGCGGTTATTAAGGGATACACTGACATGCTTGACCGTTGGGGTAAGGATGACGTAAAGATACTTGAGGAGTCCATCTCTGCCATAAAAACAGAAACCGGACACATGAACCGTTTGGTGGAGCAGCTACTGTTTCTGGCCAGAGGCGACAGCGGTAGAACAAAGCTTAAAATAGAACAGTTTTCCCTTTCCGACATGATGAGGGAAGTCTGCGAGGAGTCCATAATGATAGACTCCGGCCACAAATGGGCTATTTCTGCCGAGAACGAAGTTATAGCTTACGGAGATGTGGCCCTTTTAAAGCAGGCTATACGGATTCTAGCGGATAACGCAAAGAAGTATACTCCCGTGGGCGGCGTTATAATGCTTCGCGCCCGATACGATAATGCTGTGCCCACGGCAGTGGTGCAGGACACAGGCATCGGTATATCCCAAAACGATATGAGCCATGTGTTTGACCGCTTCTACCGCTCAGATCCGGCAAGGGTGCGGGAAAAGGGCGGCACAGGACTTGGACTATCTATTGCAAAATGGATAATCGAGCGGCATGACGGCTATTTTGAGGTTTTAAGCAGCGAGGATATAGGAACCCGCATAACCATCCGCCTGCCGGCAGAGCTTCCTGTGAGCGGGAAGACCGGCTAAGCCCCTTGCGCATAAAGCTGTATGGTGTTATATTGTTATCATTAAATTCAAGGGGGGACGGCCGTGGGCATAATGGAGTTAAGGCAAGCTTGTATGAGCTGCCGGGAATGTGCCCTTTGTGAAACACGAACAAACGTTGTTTTCGGTGACGGAAACCCTAATGCTCTCATTATGTTTATCGGCGAAGGGCCGGGCCAGCAGGAGGATTTAACCGGCACTCCTTTCGTTGGACCTGCTGGGAACCTTTTGGATCAAATGCTGTCCATTATCGACCTTGACCGAAGCAAATACTATATTGCAAATATAGTAAAATGCCGCCCGCCCCAAAACCGCAACCCCCTGGAACTGGAAAAACACGCCTGCATACACTGGCTTCGGGAACAGACCAAGCTTGTATCCCCGAAAATCATCGTTTGCCTTGGTCGTATTGCAGCGGAGGAGATTATTAGGGAAGATTTTAAGATAAGCCAGGAGCATGGGATTTGGTTTGAAAAAGCCGGTGTCAGAATAATGGCTATGTATCACCCCTCGGCACTGCTAAGGGATCCATCAAAGCGGCCGGAGACCTTTGTTGACCTGAAAACCTTAAAAAAGGCCATCAGGGAGATTGCACCGGAAACCTATGAAAGCCTATAAAATGTAAAACATATGTTTGGTATGAGGGACGATTTAGAAAAAAACATAAGAAAATTTCATACTTAATACTTTTGAAATAAGTTTTATCTTCTTTTTGTAACATCTTCTTGATATTCTAATAGTGCAAGAGACAGTAAACTTTTTTCGTTTTCTCCTCATCCCATATCATACCGGCGGAATGGATTGTCGCACCGTTCCGCCGGTTTAGTTATTTTCTCCATATTACAAAAGCTGCGGCAAAATGGCGATACAATAATTGAAAAGCGGAACATAAGTTCAACAATCTCGTCATAGCAGGGTACATATCCCAGGCAGATATTAGGAAAGGAAAAACTATGAAAACCAAATACAAAAGAGCGGTATCAATTGCCGTAGTTTCAATTCTGCTCATTGGCGCTGCCGCCGCCGCGGTGCTGGGCGAGCTTATTAATGGGCACGAGGTTTTTCTTGGTGGCGGAATGGAGCTTTCGAAAGGCGTTTACTGGACAGGCTCGGACTACCGCACGGAGAACTACATAGAATATACATTCAATTCTAAGGTCAGCCCCATGGTGGTATCGGGTTCCAAGGTCTGTAACTATGGGAGCTTTTCCTCTATGGCAAAGCTTCTCGAGAATCAGGGCATGCTCGTTATTGCCGGAATTAACGGCGATTATTTTAATATGGCAAACTATGAGCCTCTGGGCATCGTTGTGCAAAACGGCGAGCTTTTAAGCTCGGATGCGGGGCATTACGCTGTGGGATTTAAGGCCGACGGCGGGGCGGTTTTTGGAAAGCCGGCCTTGCAGCTTTCAGTTAAGCTGGGGGAGGAGACCATTCCCATTAACGCCGTTAACAAAACCAGAAGTCATGCGGAAATCGTTCTATACACAGACGATTACTCGGCAAGAACGAAAAATACCGGAGAGGGAACGGACATTATCTGCGCAATAAGCGGACCTGTTACATTAAACGGGACTGTTACGCTTACTGTGGAGCAGATTTTGCATGAGGGGGAAGCGGTTACAATTCCCGAGGGCAAGGCGGTGCTCAGTGTTTCCGCAACCCTTTATTCGGAAACGTTGGATAAGTTTAACGCCTTGGCAGAGGGGGACACCATTGAAGTAACCGTCCTTTCGCCGGAACTGTGGCAGGGAGTAAGCTACGCAATAGGCTCTCTTTATAAGCTAGTTACAAATGGTGTAGCTGAACCGGGCTTAGATAACGCAGCGGCCCCCCGCACAGCCGTAGGTATGAAGGCCGATGGCTCTGTGGTGCTATACACCATTGATGGGAGGCAGTCGGGGCATAGTGTTGGCGTAGGAATGGCTGATCTTGCTCAACGTTTGATAGAACTAGGCTGCACGGAGGCCACCATCATGGATGGTGGAGGCTCTACAAGCCTTAACGCAATATATATCGGAGACAGCTCAGCTTCGCAGATAAACTCCCCCTCCGACGGATACCAGCGCTCGGTTTCCAATTACATAATGCTGGTTACAAAGGAGAAGGCCACGGGGCTTGCCTCACGCCTTGGCATATATCCCCTTTCAGCGCACCTGCTCTCAGGTGCAACAACCGGTTTTGAGGTTAAAGCCGCTGACGAAAACGGCTATGCTACGGCGGTGCCCCAGGGGTTTAAGCTATCCACGGACAGCGGCATAGGGAGCATTTCCGACGATGGCAGCTTCACCGCAAAAGCGGCCGGGCGAGGCACGGTTACAGCCTCCGCCGATGGACTTGTGGGGGCTGCCGTTGAGGTGAGAGTGGTGGAAACACCGGGCATTTTGCGGCTTTACCATCAAGGCAGCAACAAAGCGGTGTCTGCGCTGGACGTAAAGACCGAAACTCAGACGGATCTTATGGCCCAGGCCATGGATAACTATGTTTATCTTATTTCTCAGGATAACTGCTATAATTGGAGCGTCCAGGGCAATATAGGGACCATCAGCGAAAACGGCCTGTTCACAGCGGGGAAAGACACGGCCACTGGCAGCATAACCGTTTCCGCCGGTGAAAAGTCACTTACTATACCCGTAAAGGTTACCCGGCCGGGTTACTACGACGATGTGGCCCAGGGAGCATGGTACTATGACGGGGTAAACTACGTTACCGAGCAGGGACTGATGAAAGGCGTTGCGGATAGAGTTTTCACCCCCGATGGCCATATGTCCAGGGCTATGGTGGTGACAGTGCTGCACAGGCTTGCAGGAGAGCCTTCAGCATCTGCCGAAGCTCCGGCCTTTATGGATGTACCCCAGGAGGAGTGGTATTCTTCAGCAGTTTCATGGGCCGCCGATAATGGCATTGTGGAGGGCTACAACGGCTTGTTTGATCCAACGGCCTCTATTACCCGAGAACAGCTTGCGGCTATTCTGCACCGCTATCAGGGCTTGCCGGCATCTTCTGCTTCACTGGGGGCCTTTGCCGACGCAGCTGATGTTTCCCAGTGGGCCTTTGATGCTCTGTGCTGGTGTACAGAAAAGGGCCTAATCGGCGGAACCGGGGATAATACACTTTCTCCTTCCACAACGGCGACCAGAGCCCAGGTGGCGGTTATCTTCCAACGCATGAGCGTTATAAACTAAAAAACGAAAATATAAAACCCCCGTCTTCCTATTAATGGAGGACGGGGGTTTTGCTTTTCATTAAAATACGTTTACTCTTCTTATCAAAAGACCGGAGAACAAACCTATAAGCACACCGGCGGTTACGCCGGAGATAAGCAGCACCGGGAGATAGTAGATTATCCGGGTCGTTCCCAGCAAGGCCATAGCACAGAGTATTTGTCCCAAATTGTGGGCAACGCCCCCTGCCACGCTTACTCCGACAGGGGAAAATATGTCTTGGCGCAGCAGCAGTATCATAAGCCCTAAACTGAGGGCTGCACCGGAAAGGCTGTATGCCATGGCAGCAGCGTTACTGAACATGAAGCTAATAAGCACCACCCGCAGGCATGATATAATTGCCGCATCCCGCGGGCCCAGCTTATAAAGGGCAAACATTACAACCAAATTTGGCAGACCCAGCTTAATTCCCGGCACACCGAAGGAAAAAGGAACCAGCGACTCCACGTAGGAAAAAACCATAGCCAGGGCTATGAGCAGTGAAATCCTTGCTATTTTTTTAGCTTTCATCTGGCCACCACGTCTTCATCCCCGCCGTTTCCGCCAATGATTTCAACGATCACCTTGTTTGGCAGACATACTATGCTTTGACCGCTAAATGAGATGCTTCCTGTTTTAACGCAGAGCTTGTCGGGGCAGTCGGCCTGGGTAATTTGCGCCGCTCCGTCCTTTATTATCAGCAAATTGCCGTGCTCACCACTGAATATTTCAATTTCCGCATCTTCGTACAGCGAATAGCGTTGAAGCTCTTTACCGTTAACGCTTACGATAACGTATGCGCCCTCACTTTGGATGAGGCCCCGACCCAGCCAGAGCGCTGCTGCTACCAGAAGCAAAGCACCTATGAGATACAAATCTTTTTTTTGCAGTCCCATTGCTTCCTCCAAATCCGGACCGGCTTGACAAAGTGGTCACAGCCGAAGCTTCTATTCTGACATCTCCGCAGTCCGGTGAATGCCGCTGAAGTCCTCATGGATTATTGCACCGGTGGGGCAGACTTCTGCGCAGTGACCGCACTTTATGCATTTATCGTAGTCTATCTTGGCAAGGTTATTTTCAACGGTGATTGCTCCAACGGGGCATTCCTTGGCGCACTTGTTACAGCCAATGCAGCCACGGGAGCATTTTTGCCGGGTCAAAGCGCCCTTTTCCGTGTTGGAGCAGCTTACCAGCATTTTTTCAACATCCGGCATAAGGAAGATAAGGTGGTTGGGACAGGTGCGTGAGCATATGCCGCAGCCGCTGCATTTTCGGGTATCCACGTGGGCAATGCCATTTTTAATACAAATAGCCCCGTCAGGGCAGGCCTTTGCGCAGTCTGCAAGGCCGATACAGCCGCGGGTACACTTACCCATGCCGCCGTAAAACAGGCGGGCGGCGGCGCAGGTGTTGATGCCTCGGTAGTCCATTTTGTTGGAGGTAGCGTGGCAGTCACCCCGACATTTGATGACGGCGACCTGCTCAACAACGTCCTCAAAGCTGACGCCCATAATTTCACTGAGCTGTCTGGAAACCGAATCGCCTCCAGGAACACAGAGGTTTGTCTTAACGACCTCGTCCTCAATCAGTGCGTGGGCATAGCCGTCGCAGCCGGCATAACCGCAGGCCCCGCAGTTGGCTCCCGGCAGACACTGGCGGATAGCGGGAAAGCGCTCGTCTTCCTTTACGGCAAACACCTTGGAGGCCGCCGCCAGCATAACAGCGCAAATCGCACCAATTACCGTAATTGCTATAACTGCAATAATTATTTCGTTCATTGCTGCACCCCTTATGAGAATAGGTTCTCGATAACTCCGGCGAAGCCGAAGAAGGAGACCGAGACGATAGATGCGGCAACCAGCGTTATGGGCAGACCCTTAAAGGCTTCCGGCACATCGCAGTTTTCAACTCTTGAGCGAACGCCGGCAAATAGCACCATAGCAAGGAAGAAGCCCAGACCGGAGCCGAAGGCATTAACTACGGAAGCAACAAAGTCATAGCCCTCATCAATGTTTAGGATTGTTACACCCAGAACGGCGCAGTTTGTGGTGATCAGAGGAAGATACACGCCCAGAGAGCCGTGGAGGGAAGGAATATACTTCTTAAGGGCAATTTCAATAAGCTGCACAAGAGCCGCTATGACAAGAATAAAAACGATGGTCTGCATATAGCCCAACTCGTTGGGAATCAGCAGAAAATACTGGATAGGCCATGTGACGGACGTGGCCAGCACCATAACGATTATAACGGCGATGCTCATACCGCTAGCCTGATCAAGCTTTTTGGAAACGCCCAAAAAGGGGCAGATGCCGAGAAATTTTACAAGAACATAGTTGTTGACGAAAACCGCCGACATGAGAATGACTACAAGTCCTTTCACATCAAAGTTCAAAAGCTCACTCATGCTCTATTTTCCTCCTTTTCTCCCGCTGGGCAGTCAAGCTTGCCGCAGGCCTTTGCCGACGGGCATCCAGAGCAAGCGAAGTCCGTCTTACTTATGGCCTTGCCATTAAAGAGCCTATTAACCAGTGCTATCAGGCAGCCGAATACGAAAAAGCCGCCCGGCGCCAGTGTTAGAATAGACACATTGTTGTCAATAAGAAAGGGAATCTCCATGCCGAACCATGTGCCGCTTCCAAAGATTTCACGGATAGAACTCATCACAAGAAGTGTAAGCGTAAAGCCCAAACCCATGCCTATACCGTCCAAGGCAGAATCAACAACTGTGTTTTTATTTGCGAACATTTCCGCTCTGCCCAGGATGATGCAGTTAACAACGATAAGCGGCAAATAAATGCCCAACGCTACGTCCAGCGCAGGGGAAAAGGCTTTTACCAGCATCTGGACTATGGTTACAAAGCCAGCAATCAAAACAATGTAGCAGGGGATACGAACGTTATCGGGAATTACCTTGCGCATGGCGGAAATTGCCATATTGGAGCAAAGCAAAACTATAGTTGCGGCCAAACCCATACCGATGGCGTTGGAGGCTTGAGTTGTGATTGCAAGGGTGGGGCAGGTGCCGAGCACCAGCACCAGCACGGGGTTTTCCTTAATTATCCCATTGGTGAGAATACTAATTTTTTTCATTACTGCGCCTCCTTAACAATGTCGTAGGCAACAAAAGCGTCCTCTATGGCGCTGATGAATGCTCCGGCGGAAATACTGGCGCCGGAAATGGTGTCAACATCGGAAAGATGGGCATCCTTGCCGGAAAACTGACTGAGAAAGTCGTTGCTTGTTATTTTGGAGCCAAGACCTTTGGTTTCTGAATGGGTAAGTACCTTGCAGCGGGCGATTACTCCGCCTGAGTCTATACCGCAGATAATGGAGATCATGCCACCATAGCCCTTGGTGCTTACCATAAACACATAGCCTGTGCCATTATCGGCCTTGTAAGCCTCGGTAACACTGACGGGCGCGCCTGTGAGAGGAAGCTCTGTGAAGGAGTCTGCCTCAGGCAACATTTCCACCCTTGCCGCCTCGGCGGATGCCCGCACGGTTTCGGCGATTATGGGGGCTGTTTCTGCATTTGTGAAGGCAAGCGCCGCAGATACTACAAGACAAATCACAGTTAACACCAAGATGGGCATTACAAAATCTTTTTTCATGCCTTAACACCTCCAAAGGGCTTGGTGAGGGTAAGTTTTGAAATATGGGGAGTTAATATGTTCATAAGCAGGATGGAAAAAGAAACGCCCTCCGGATAACTGCCCCAAACCCGAATAAGTACGGTTATCAGGCCGCAGCCCAAGCCGAAAATTAGTCTGCCGGAATTTGTTGAGGGTGTAGTGGCGTAGTCAGTTGCCATGAAAAGGGCACCCAGCAACAGTCCGCCGGAAAGAAGCTGATAAACCGGCTGCTGCTCCAGCAGAAAGGTGAGAACAAAAACAGTGCCAATAAAAGCTACAGGAGTATGCCAACTGATTACTTTTTTAATTAGCAGATACGCTCCGCCTATCAGCAGCGCGATTGCACTGGTTTCACCCAGACAGCCTCCACGCATGCCAAGAAGCATGCTTGTTAATCCGGGAAGATTTCCCTGGGCATGCCCGGATAGTATTGCCAGAGGCGTTGCCGAGGAAAGGGCGTCGGGAAAGCTCCATGTGGTCATGGTATGGGAAAAGGCCAGCAGCATAATAATTCTTGCCGTAATTGCGGGGTTTGCAAAATTCTGGCCTAAGCCGCCGAAAAGTTGCTTAACGACCACGATGGCGATAAGGCTGCCCAGGGCTACCTGCCAAAGGGGAATATCCACCGGCAGGTTAAAGGCCAGTAATAGGCCTGTAACGGAGGCTGAAAGGTCATAAATGGTATTGGGACGTTTTGTAATCTTTTCAAAAGCCCATTCGCCGGATACGCAGCAGGCAATGCAAAGCGCTTCAATCAGCAACGCTCTCACGCCGAATATGATCACAGAGGCAATAAGCGCTGGAAAAAGTGCGACAAGCACATCCCGCATAATAGAATGGGTATCCGTTTTATCTCTCAGATGAGGAGAAACGGAGACAGTTAAGTTAGCCATTGTTCGCATTCTCCTTCTGTTTCTTTGCGTGGTCTTTAAACCTCTTGGCCTCGACTCTTGCCTTTTCAAGCTGCTGGTGCTCCCGGAGCATGACCTTTGCAAGCTTATTTACCTGCACCAGAGGACGGCTTGCGGGACATACATAGGCGCAGCAGCCGCATTCCATGCAGAGCTTAACCTTGAGCTTTGCCAATCCATCCACGTCCCCCGACTTATAGGCGCTTTCGATTTCAATGGGCATAAGCCTCAAGGGGCAGTGAGCAATACACCGGCCGCAGCGGATGCAGGCGGTGGGCTCAGGAAGCAGCGCGTCCTCTTCGGCAAGGGCAACAAGAGCGTTGGTGTTTTTTAGGACGGGTACGTTAAGGTCGGGGACGGCGATGCCCATCATAGGCCCACCGTAAAGAACCTTCTTCGGGGGCTTTATAAAACCGCCGCAAAAGTCAAAAACGTCCTTAATTGGTGTACCCACAGGTGCAATGACGTTTTTGGGGTGACAGACAGCGGAGCCATCCACGGTAACGCATTTTTCCACCAGCGGCATGCCCGTTTCCATGTATTTTGCAATGGAGGCTAGTGTTGTGCAGTTTATTACCACCGCGCCCACACTTATGGGAAGCTTTCCCTCTGGGACGACCTTGCCAATTGTGTTATAAATTAGCACTTTTTCGCCGCCCTGGGGGTAGATAGAGGGTAAGGCTTTTACCTCAACACCGTTGGAACTTTTGCACTTTTGTTTGTAAAGCTTAATGCACTGGGGCTTGTTGTCCTCAATGGCAAGGATTACGCGCTTAGCCTGCAAGTATTTCTGCAAAAGCTCAACGCCCTTCCAGAGGTATTTTGCGTCGTCAAGCATTGTGCGGGTGTCGGAGCTTATGTAAGGCTCGCACTCTGCTCCATTAACGATGATGGCCTCGATCTTGCTCAGATATTCCACGCTGAGTTTAACTGCCGTGGGGAAACCTGCTCCCCCCAGGCCCACAATACCGCCACTACGTATGGCGGCAATAAATTCGCCCAGGTTTGTAACAACAGGGGGGGAAAGCCCCTCAAAGGGAGTTTGCTCTCCGTCAGCTTCAATAGTGATAGCAGGCAGATATTGTCCGTTTGAAATGAGCATCTCATCAATTTTTTTAATTCTGCCGGATACACTTGCATTTATGGTCGCAGAGACGAAACCGTCTGCTTCCGCAATCATCTGGCCCACCTTTACCACGTCGCCAACGCTGACAACGGGCTTTGCAGGTGCGCCGACGTGCATAGACATTGGGATGGTAACTATCGGCGGCGTAGGCATGCGTTGCGGCTTATCTTCTGCCGTATTTTTTAAATGAGGTACGTAGACTCCGTTTAGCTTTTTTCTAGGCACAGCCTTTCCTCCTATCAAACCCGGCATCCTTGAAGAATTTGGATGCTAATATGTATATAATTATTTGTTAATCGTTTAACAAATTTTGGCTAAATTATTTGTAACATTATTACAATAACAATATTTATCTTTGACAATTACTATACTTTATTTATTATATCTCTTACAAAACCGCAGTGTAAAGCGAAAATGACTGATTTCTTGTTGAATAACACGAAATTTGGTATTATGATTATAGTAATCATTATGAGAGGACCGTACTATATGACAAATAACCAAAATAAAATACGTGCAATGTTACTAACATTTGGTCTACTTTTTGCTTTTTCGTTTGTGGGCTGTTTAAAGCTTGGTGGACGGGAAATTTCAAAAAGCACCTTTGTGCTCAATACCACTGCCACGATTACCCTATACAGCGGAGCCGGCGACGAAGCTTTAATTGACTCCTGCTTTGATCTTTGCAGGGAATATGAGGCACTGTTTTCACGTACAGATGAGAATTCGGAGATATCCCTTCTTAACCAACGAAGGATCGATACCGTTTCAGCGGAAACGGCAGAACTCATAGAAATGGGGCTTTATTACAGCAAGTTGTCTAATGGGGCCTTTGATATAAGCGTTGAGCCGCTAAGCACCCTTTGGGACTTTAGCTCAGGCACACACAAGGTGCCCGATGCGAAATCCCTTGCAAGTGCTGCTGTGCTGGTGGATTACGGGAGCATCAGCGTTGAGGGGAATAAGGTGACCTTTTCAGATCCTGGCACCCGCATAGATTTGGGGGCAATCGCCAAGGGCTATATTGCCGATCGAATGAAGGAATATCTTGTTTCTCACGGTGTGGAGAGAGGGCTTGTTAATCTGGGCGGCAATGTGCTTTGTATCGGCGGAAAAACGGCAAATCGCGGCGTTAGCGTGGGAATATTGAAACCCTTTGGAAATAGCAGCATAGCCACCATAACAGTAAATGACAGGTCGGTAGTAACCTCGGGAGTATATGAACGATGTTTTGAAAAAGACGGTGTACTTTACCACCATCTGTTAAACACTAAAAGCGGTTATCCCATAAAAAACGGGCTTCTTTCCGTTTCAATTGTAAGCCCGGAATCTGTGGACGGGGACGCACTTTCCACTGCCTGCTTTGCGCTGGGACTTGATAAGGGTATGAGGCTTATTGACAGCCTTGAGGGCATATATGCTCTTTTAATAACTGACGATTACCGTCTTCACTTTTCCTCCGGCATGGAGGAGGCCTATGATATTAAGTATTAAAGCAAAATTTTTCTCGGAAAAACGCGGCAAGAGCGTAAGTTAACGCATTTGCCGCGATTTTTTCTTGGTAATATAATGCTTGGCTTATTCGCCCTCTGCCATGCGGTAGCCCACCCCAATTTCCGTGAAAATATACTTAGGCTCAGCGGGGTTAACTTCCATTTTGCGGCGAATATTTGCCATGTTAACGCGCAAAATTTGATTGTCTCTGGGGGCATTAGGGCCCCAAATGTTCTTTATAAGAAAGTCGTAGGTGAGCACTCTTCCGGAATATCTGCCTAAAAGGGCAACCAGTTTAAACTCATTTTGGGTAAGGTGAATATCCTCACCTGCAATATAGGTGCGGCGCTTATCAAAGTCCACTGTAAGCTCGCCGGTTGTAAATTTGCCTTGAAGCATTGCGTCACCTCCGAGGTCGCCCCGGTTTGCGTGGCGAATGGTGGTGCGCAGGCGGGCAAGCAACTCGCTGGTGCCAAAGGGTTTTGTAATGTAGTCATCGGCCCCCAAATCCAATGCGGTCACCTTATCCCTTTCGTTTGAGCGGGCAGAGACCACGATTATAGGCAGTTGTGACCACTCCCTGACGGATTTTATTATCGAAAGACCATCCATATCCGGCAGACCTAAGTCGAGGATTATAACATCCGGGGTGTGGGAGCTTATTAGCATCATGGCCTGAGAGCCGTTACTGGCCTTAATAACACTGTAGCCATTGGCGGTAAGCACGGTGGCGATAAAGCTTGCTATGTTGTTCTCATCTTCTGCAATAAGGACTGTATATTTAATGCCCATATTCCTCCCCCTCCAAAGGAAGTGTAAAGCGGAAAACGGCGCCGCCGCCTGGTGCATTTGCCGCGGTTAGGGTGCCGCCGTGGGCGGAAACAATTGTGTTACAAACGGAAAGGCCGATTCCCATACTGCGGCGGGAATCAGCATTTTCGCCCGCTGTGGGCTTCAGTTTTCCATCAAAAATCCGTGGCAGCAACTGGGGGTCAATGCCTTTGCCGTTATCTACTACTTTAAAAATCGCATTTTTCCCCGACCGCAAGGCCACAAGTTCAATGCGTGTTGCACCTTGGCTGTGAAGTATGGAATTTTCCATTAAATTTATTAGCACCTGCTCGATAAGCATGGCGTCCATGGGAACCATAAGCAGCTCACCGGGGACTTTTACAGAGACCTGCTGGTCAGGGAAGCGCTTTCTAAGCTTTACCACCGCTTCAGAGACAATTTCCTCCGCAGCCTCTGGAACGGTTCCAATCCTTGTAATGCTGTCTTCACCGCCAAATCGGGTGATAGAAAGAAGGTTTTCAACCATGCGTATAAGCCACTGAGCCTCCTCACTTATCCCCTGCAGCAGCTCTATCCGTTCCTCCTTTGAAAGAATGTCGTAGTTTTCTTCAATGGCGCTGCTGGCACCTAGAATGGAGGTAAGCGGCGTTCTTAGATCATGAGATATAGCACGAAGAAGGTTGCTTCTGGTTTTTTCCCGAGCGGCCTCAACGGACAACTCACTTTGGAGCTTAATCTTGCTGGTCATGGCGCTGGTTATGACCGCAACAGAGATCATGCAGGCGATTGCCAGCGGATAACCCGTAAGAGTGAAATTAAAATTAAAGTATGGATATGTAAAAAAGTAGTTTACCAGAAGGACGCTGATAATAGAGGACGAGAGGCCGAAAAGGTATCCGTTTGTGTAACAGGAAATGAGAAACACGGAAAGGATGAATATCATAGGGACATTATCTACACTGTCGTCAAGCTCAAGCAGCATAAAGCAAAGCCCTGTTGACGAGAGCAGTATAAGTATCATAAGGAGAAAGTCCTTAAGGCTGACAGAGAAGTAATTTCTGATGGGAATTTTTCTTTTAGATCTCACACATTGTCCTCCACATTTAATATTTGCATCGCTTGCTTGAGGGCATTGTATCACAATTATAATACGCTTTCTTCTATTCTATATTAATCTCTATAAAGATACTGTGCAAAACAAAAAAGGAAACATTAAGAAGCTGTTAAGAATTCGCTAAAGCTGCGCTAAGTAAATGTTCATGTAATTACAATTTACGAATAATTAACTTTACACCCAGGAACTTTAGATACTATAGTAGAGCTGATGCGAAACAATTTTTACGACGGAGGAAGAAGCATGAGTAACATTTGGCACGATATAGCCCCTGAGAGGATTACTCCTGGGGATTTTATGGCAGTTGTGGAGATAAGCAAGGGCAGCAAAAACAAATACGAGCTGGATAAAGAAACCGGCCTTATCATTTTAGACAGAATTCTCTATACATCCACCCATTACCCATCAAACTACGGCTTTATCCCCCGTACCTATGCCGATGACGGCGACCCGCTGGATGTTTTGGTTTTTTGCACCGAAGCAATTGACCCTCTGGTTATGGTTCGCTGCTTTCCCATTGGCGTCATTTCCATGGTGGATAACGGACGCATGGACGAAAAAATAATTGCCATCCCTTTTTCCGACCCTACCTATAACGGCTATCGGGATGTATGCGAGCTTCCAACACACGTATTTGACGAAATTCGCCACTTCTTCGAGGTCTACAAAACGCTTGAGAACAAGGAAACCGCCGTTGACGAGGTGAAAGGCAGAGATGAGGCACTTAAAATCATAGCCTCCGCCATAGAAGGATACAACCACGACTTTGTAAATGTAAAAACCATCACCGATGCCATAGAGCAATAAAGTGGAAATATTTGCATAAAAATACTGCCCCCATAAGAGCTTACTGCCTGCTCTTATGGGGGCGTTTGTTGTGGGCCGGCCATGAGGTTTAAGATGCTTAGACCGTCTTTGGCCTTTTTAAGCTGAAAATCTGCTTGGGTTTTTTGGCAAAACATATGCCGGAATTCGTGGCTCTAAAACTGCCGGTTTAATGTATACCAGATTATATACCCAGTCATGAAATGGAAAGCTCCCACATCATATTTTAGCAAGTATTAAAAACGTTTACAATTGAGAGGTTGACAATATAAATTGCCTGCCGTATAATACCTTTCACTGTAAGATATAAAGGAGGGAGGATATGCCTTCCGAAGAATTAGCCAGAGAGTTTTTAGCTGAGATGCTTAAGGACAATCATGCGCCAAGGGAGCATGGACACACGGTCATGCGCAGGGGCGAGTTTGGTATTCTTGTTTATCTCACTCACCATAAGGACGGGGCAAACGTCGGCGAGCTTACTGAGTTTTTGCACGTTACCAGCGGACGGACGGCCACTGCCCTAAAAACACTGGAAAAGAAAGGTTTTATCCGTCGGGAGGCAGACAAGGCTGATAGTAGGCGCATATGCGTTTATCTGACCGAGGCCGGAAGGGCACAATTTCTTCAGGAGTATGAGTGGGCGGTCTCATCCCTTGTCCAACTTTTTGATAGGCTGGGTGAGGAGGATGCGCTGCTCTATACTCTACTACTAAAGAAAATTAACTCCTGCCGCTAGGGGACGGGGTACTTTTATTCTACATAAAGGAGTCTTGAATTTGAATATTAAAACCATACTAGGCAGCGTTAGAGAATATAAAAAGGTTTCTATCCTTGCGCCGCTTTATGTTGCCATTGAGGTTATTTTGGAGTGCTTTATTCCTTTTATAATGGCAAGACTTATCGACAATATGACGGGGGATAGCTTTACACCCATTGTAAAATATGGCTCAATTTTGGTGGTACTGGCTTTTTGCTCGCTGTTTTGCGGCTTTATGTCCGGCAAATACTCCGCCACCGCCAGTTGCGGCTTTGCAAAAAATCTTAGGCAGGATATTTATTTCCGCATACAGGACTTTTCCTTTGCGGATGTCGACAGGTTTTCGTCGGCTTCTCTGGTAACAAGGCTTACTACCGACGTCACCAACGTGCAAAACGCATATCAGATGATAATACGCATAGCGGTACGAACTCCGCTTATGGTTATTTTCTCTTTCATCATGAGCTTAGCCATTAGCCCTAGATTGTCGCTTATTTTTGTATGTATTTTACCTATTCTGGGTGTTTCTCTTTTTATCATAATGCGAACCTGTATGAAGACATTCAGAGTGATTTTTAAGAAATACGATAAGATGAACAATCTTGTGCAGGAAAACATCGCAGGCATCCGGGTGGTAAAATCCTTTGTTCGTGAAGAACACGAAAAGGAGAAGTTCGGCAAGTCCTCCAACTCCGTGCGAATGGATTTTACCCGCGTTGAAAAGATTTTGGCGCTGAATAACCCCATTATGATGTTTTGCATCAGCCTTTCCATGCTTAGCATCTGCTATCTGGGCGCAAAACTCATAATTACCTCCGGTGCAACAGAGTTTACCACAGGCGAGCTTTCCGCTCTTATCGGATACGGTGTGCAGATTTTGATCTCCATGATGATGCTGTCCATGGTGTTTGTTATGACCTCCATTGCTTCGGAGGCCGCGCGAAGGATTACGGAAGTTCTGGAATACAGACCCTCTCTTTCCAGCGGCGAGGCTGGGCTGAGGAAAGTTTCTGACGGCAGTATCCGCTTTGACAATGTTTCCTTCCACTATTCAAGCAAGGCCGAGAGAAATGCTCTGGAAAACATTAACCTTGATATACGCTCCGGCGAAACTATAGGAATTTTGGGCGGCACCGGCTCCTCCAAGACCTCACTTATACAGCTTATTCCAAGACTATACGATGCAACTGAGGGAGCCGTGTACGTGGATGGACAGGATGTGCGAGACTACGACTTGACGGCTCTACGCGACCAGGTGGCTGTGGTGCTTCAAAAAAACGTTCTTTTCTCCGGCACTATAAAGGAAAACCTTCGCTGGGGAAACAAAAATGCCTCAGATGAACAACTGGAGAGAGTTTGCCGACTTGCTCAGGCCCATGAGTTTATTCAGCAGTTTCCAGATAAGTACGATACTATCATTGAGCGGGGAGGCACCAACGTATCCGGCGGCCAGAAGCAGCGTATGTGCATAGCCCGGGCACTATTAAAGCGCCCGAAGATACTAATTTTGGATGACTCCACCTCGGCGGTGGATACCCGCACCGATGCGCTTATACGCAAGGCAATTCGGGACGAAATTCCGGAGACCACAAAGATTATCATTGCCCAGCGCGTTTCCTCCGTTGAGGATGCAGACAGGGTAATTGTAATGGACGGCGGAAAAATTGTTGAGTGCGGCTCTCCTGCGGAGCTTATGAGCGGCGATACGATATACAGAGAAATATACGACGCTCAAAATCAGGGAAAGGAGGCCAGTTGACATGTCAATGCATATGAGAGGAAGAATGCCTACCACAGGCATAAAAAAGGGCACCTTCGGCCGCCTTTTAAAGTATGTAGGAAAGAACTACACCCTTGAACTGATAATTGTCGTTATCTGCATAATATTAAGCTCTATATCCAGCGTTATCGCCACTATGTTCATGCAAAGGCTTATTGACGAATGCATTGTTGTCGGCGTATTCCAAGGGTTGGATGCTGTATGGGAGCAACTGATTGAAATTATTACTACCATGGCAAGCATTTATCTGGTTGGCATTATTGCGGCCTTTGTTTGGACACGGATAATGGGGACGGTTACACAGGGCACCTTGATGCACTTTAGAGATGATATGTATTCAAAAATGGAGTCTCTGCCCATCAAGTACTTTGACACCCACGCTCACGGCGACATTATGAGTACTTACACAAACGATACCGATGCCACCCGCCAGCTTATAGGACAAAGCTTGCCAACATTGTTGCAATCGGGGGTATCCATGATTTCCATTTTGGCTACGATGCTCTATTTCAGCGTTTGGCTTACGCTGGTAGTGGTTGCTGTTGCGGTGCTGATGCTCAGTGTGGTTAAAAAGGTAGGCGGCAGCAGCTCAAAATATATGGTTGCCCAACAAAGCTCCCTTGCCAGGGAGGAGGGCTTTATCGAGGAAATGATAGGCGGACTTAAGGTAATTAAGGTATTTAACCACGAGGAAGAAGGCGAAAAGGAATTTGCCGCCCTTAACGACAAGCTTTTTGAGGACAGCGAAAAGGCACACTATTACGGCAATGTGCTTATGCCGATCCTTGGAAACATGGGCAACCTGCTTTATGTCATTTTGGCAATCGTTGGCGGAGTTATTGCAGTGCTTGGGATTACAAATGTGGGCATTTCCGGCATTGGTGTCATTACCGTGGGTATAATAGCATCCTTCCTTTACATGTCACGTCAGTTCTCCCAAACAATAGGTCAGACCTCCATGCAGGTTGCCATGATAGCCATGGGCCTTGCCGGTGCGGGGCGGATTTTCGAACTCATTGACGAACAAGCCGAGGAGGACGATGGCTACGTTACCCTTGTAAACGTGACCAAAGACGAAAACGGCCTTCTGACGGAAACTGAAAAGCGCACCGACATATGGGCTTGGAAGTGCTTCCACAAGGCAGAGGGTACAACCACCTACACAGAGCTGTTGGGGGACATTGTTTTTGAGGATGTTGACTTTGGTTACAATCCAAACGAGCTTGTACTAAAAAACATATCCCTTTATGCAAGACCCGGACAGAAAATTGCCTTTGTTGGCGCTACGGGCGCGGGCAAAACCACCATCACAAACCTAATTAACCGCTTTTATGACATTCCCGATGGCAAGGTACGCTATGACGGTATTAATGTAACAAAGATTAGAAAACCGGATTTGCGGCGGTCTCTGGCAGTGGTTTTGCAGGATGTTAACCTTTTTACAGGCTCGGTTATGGAGAACATACGCTACGGAAGACTTGATGCCACAGACGAGGAGTGTATCCGGTCGGCAAAGCTTGCAAATGCGGATGATTTTATTTCAAGGCTTCCAGAGGGGTATAACACGGTGCTTCACAATAACGGCTCCGGTCTCTCTCAGGGACAGCGTCAGCTTATAAGTATTGCCCGGGCAGCAGTTGCGGATCCGCCGGTGCTGATTTTGGACGAGGCCACCAGTTCCATAGACACTCGCACAGAGACTATTGTTCAGCGGGGCATGGACGCTCTTATGGAGGGACGCACGGTTTTTGTCATTGCCCATCGGCTATCCACCATCCAAAACTCAGATGTTATCATGGTGCTTGACAAAGGACGCATCACAGAGCGGGGCAACCACCAGCAGCTTTTGGCTGAAAAGGGAACCTATTATCAGCTTTTCACAGGGGCCTTTGAGCTTGAATAAACTTAGCTCCAGCACAGTCTTTTCTGTGCCGGAGCTTTTCTACCCCAGGGCCACATCCATCACCATCATAACCGAAAAGCCAACTAGAGTGAAAAACGCCATTATGTCCTTGTGGTCATTAGACTGGCTTTCGGGTATTAGTTCCTCCACAACCACATAAATCATAGCTCCGGCGGCAAAGGCAAGAAGATATGGGAGAAGATGTCTTGTGCTGAGTACTAAGACCGCACCCAAAACTCCTGCAATAGGTTCCACCACGGCGCTAAGCTGTCCCCAAAAGAAGGCCCTTCCGCGGCTCATGCCCTCTCGCCGCAGAGGTACGCTTACTGCGGCTCCCTCAGGAAAATTCTGAAGGCCTATACCTAAAGCCAGCATACAGGCTGTGCCAAGTCCCGCTCCATCGATTCCGTAGGCAACGGAGCCGAAGGAGATACCAACTGCCATACCCTCAGGTATGTTGTGAAGTGTAATTGATAAAACCAGCATAAGGCAGCGTTTGCGGGAATCTGAGATAACGCCGCCAGCTCTGTTGGGGTTTTGCATGTAAGCAAAAAGCCGGTCGCCAACGAAAAGCAGCAGTCCGCCGCCCAAAAATCCCACCAACGCAGTGAGCCAAGCGCACAAACCCAGCCGCTCAGACATTTCTATTGATGGAGAAAGCAGCGACCAAAAGGATGCGGCAACCATCACTCCGCCGGCAAAGCCCAGCATGGCATCAAGCATGTACTTGTTAATACGCTTAAATAGAAAGACAAGGCCTGCGCCCACAGCGGTTACCGCCCATGTAAAAATAGTTGCAATCAGGGCCTGAACCGGCGGGGAAAGGGCCGAGAACCAATAAACCATAGCTACCTCCAATTCTCGTACGATACATCATACGCAGGAATGAGGATTTCGGCTATGGTCATCGCTTGACAGTATCTGACAAATAATATAAGATTGTAGCTACAATAGTGGAGATATTTAGTAATTATTATTAAAGAGAGCTTTGATATTTCATTTTGAGAAGTGATTTGCAATGAATATTTGCGTTCTTGACAATGATGAAGAGTATTTAGAAAAGACGGCCAGACTGGCGGCCTCTTATTTTGAGCAGAAGAATGTGCGGACAGAAATTATTACCGTTAATAGCGGCAAGGCGCTAAAGCGTCTGGACATAGACAAGCTGGATATTCTTCTTTCTGGCATTAACCTTGGTGAGGGTGAGGAAAACGGAATTTATCTTGCCCGTCAAATAAAGTTGCTAAACCCTAGTTGTCAGATCATCTTTATAAGCAACTTCCTTAACTATGCAACCGACGTTTATAGCACGGAACATGTTTGGTTTTTGCTTAAGGACCAAATGGAGGAGCGCCTTCCAATTGCACTGCACAAGGCTATGAGAAACCTTTATCCGCCCGAAATCCCACATGTGTTTTTTAAGCGCGGAAGAGAGCGCTTAATAATTAATACAGCCTCGATTATATGCATAGAAAGCAACCAAAGAAAAGTTATTCTTTACTGTATTGACCGCATTGAAGAAACCTACGCCTCCATTTCTGAGCTGGAAAAGCAGCTGCCTAGGGATAGATTTGTCCGTTGTCATAAAAGCTACATAATAAATCTGGCAATGGTGGAGAGATATGGCGCAAAGGAGCTTATGCTTGCGGGAGAACTCTGCGTTCCTGTCAGCAGGCAGTACAGGGTTGCGATTAAGGACGAGTTAATGGAGTATTCGGTCATGATGCTGGGAGACAGAAGAGTATGAGTGCTTAAGAGTTCTTAATAGCCCTTAATAGCCCGATGAGGGGCAAGGCCTTTTAAGGTGACACTATTATGAATAGGAAAATGTGACAGTTGTGAAATATGAAAACATTTTACCCGGCGTATTCATAAGCAGGCAGAACCGCTTTATCGCCCATGTGGAAATTGACGAAAAGGTGGAAATTTGCCACGTTAAACGGATGGCGCAAAGCTTTTTCGCCCCAACTGGAAGACCCATCCGGAATTCGGAATTGCCCTTAAGAAGGCCAGAGATGCGGGGGTTAATATTTTGGCGCTAAACTGCTCAGTTACGGAGAACGAAATAAACACAAAAGACTTCGTTGATTCGTTGAAATAGAATTATAAAAGCAACCACCGCCCTCTTCATATAGAGGACAGTGGTTATTAATATTGCTATGCATTTGCCTTATCCATAAGTTCCTTAATAGCGTTAAGGTAGTCTGCGCGGCACTGCTCAAAAGCGGATTTAGTCATTTTAAAGTCTTCAACGGTGCTGCCAGAGGCAAAATCACGCATTAGTTCCTTAATGTCCCACCGCCGCTTTAAAAACTCCCTCTGCAAAACCTTTACCTGGGGCCTCAGGGAGGCAATCTGCATGGCGGCGTATTGAATTTTGTGTTCGTTTACGCTTAGGGAGTTGCGACCATCGGGCATATCATGGTCGTCAAGCTGTGGTAGGTTGCCCTCCCAGCCACATTCAGGGCAAGTTTCAAAGGTGTCAAAATCATCAAAATAGTATTTCTCGCACACGGGGCAGAGAAAATCTTGGTTCTGCATAATAAAAAGTTCCTCTCTTTCGGTCGGGTTTGGGCTGACCTTTTACACGCAAAACTTAGCAGACGTGTTAGGTAACAGATTTTTCATTTTCGAAAACATTTGAAATTGTATCACCGATATATCTTTTGGTCAAGGGAAATCATATTAAAAGCTTAGGATCATGGCCTGTGTAAAAGCCAATAAAAATTGGTGGAATAGAAGATAGCCCTTCCGCGGGAGATATAAAAAGTGTCATTTACCTGATGGGTAAATGACACTTTTTGTGCTTTCATGCAATGGCGTTTGCATTCTTTCAAAGCTCTAAATTCTCAAGGAGTAGAGGGAGCTGGGCTTTAATAACCGACGCAATGAGCTCGTGGCCTCTATCATTGGGATGGATACCATCGTCGCAGAGGTAGTCGCTGTAATCCTTCTTTGCAAGGAAAACTGAGCGTATATCTATCAGACGTATGCCATTATTAGCGGCAATGTCACAAATTTGTGTATTGTAGCTTTCGTGGAAACGGTAGATGTATTCGTCACTGCCACCGAGCCAGTAGAGTATCCTCTCTCTGTCAAGGCCCTGGCTGAACCACTGAAAGTATTTGTGCGGGTCGATGGGCGGCAAGTTTAGCATAACAATGGTTTTGCCCATGTCCTTTAATTTGGATATAATGCCAATATATTTTCCGGCGAATTCGTCCAGAGGGGTTTTAGGCAAATGCAGCTCTTTAGGATTTTCAGCAATGGCGGCCCAATCGTGGTCGCTGTCATTGCCGCCGTATTCAAGAACCATTACGTCGCAGTTCTCAACATCCTTCCTGTGGCGGGTTATGAGGGAGCTGCCCTTGGCAATGGTGCAGCCGAGCATGGAATGGTTGCTTATTTCAAGGGCTGACTGGCTGGCGGCCACAAGGTTTGCAAAGGAGTTTTTGGTCATAGTATATCTGTTATGCATAGTGTCGATTACGACACCCTTGGAAATGGAGTCGCCAAAAAGGCAAATTTTGTTTATCATTACACATCACCTTAACTTTGAGCAATATAATTACAGATATTATATTACCCAATTTTCAAAATGTCAACACCCATATGAACCCTTGCAAAACTAATATAAATGTATTATAATACGTTAAATCACATGGGTGAATTTAATCGGGGAGTAGGCTTTATGGAAAACACCGAAAAAATTAACGAGCTTAAGAAAGAATTGAGCTTTCCCCCTTATGAGGCATTCCCGGATATTGAACTATACATGGATCAGGTGTTGGATTTTCTTTCCCGCAGCCGCGCAAGCCTGCGGGACGACGATAGACTTAGCTCTGCCATGGTTAACAATTACATCAAGGCTGAGCTGTTGCCTCGAGCGAGAGGGAAGAAGTATTCTCGGGAGCACCTGGTGCATCTGGCGCTTATCCTGCGTCTTAAGCAGGTGCTCTCCGTTAAGGATACGGGCAAGCTCATCTCTGCCTTTAAGGAGAACAAGAGCGACGAGGAGCTTTTTGATAACTTCCGAGAAATTATTGGCCGTTGTACAGACGACATTGTAGAGGGAATTTTAAAATCAGACGATGACCTGGCGGAAATCGCCATGAACTTGGCGGTGCAAAGCTATCTTAGCAAAGTTGGCTGCGAATATATAATCGACCAGATTGTTGAGCGGGAATACCAACAGTCCGAAGTTGGAAAGGAAAAAGAATAAGCGGCTCTAGGCCGCCAGAGAATAGGAAACGGCTCTGCTGTGTTAAAATGCACAGAAGAGCCGTTATTATGTACACAGAAACATTGATGCGTTTCCGAATATATCAGACATGATAAGAAAACAGCGCTCAAATGATTCTCAACAATCATTCGAACGCGTCCAATAAAGGTGTTAACTTCAGTGCTTCGGTTTCCTGAAAAGCTTAACGCTCGCTAGGTACCGTGCCTGTGCTTCCGAATATCATGTCATCAACATCGGTATAGTTAACTATATAAATCATGGCTTCATGCCTCCTCTCTACTGGTATGGATGTATATTAGCACAGCTTGTTGTCAAATGTCAAGGGTTTTTGCACAAAGATATTGTAAATTAATTGTGAATTAAGCTAGAATGTATAGTGACCACAATATGTTGTGTGGTTAAATATAAACTAGTGTCTAATGTAGTTATTCTCATAATTTGCTTCTTTTGTAAAATAATAAATGCCGTCGCAGTTTGCGACGGCATTTATATAAGAATAAGGCAAGATTACTTGAGTTCGACTTTTGCGCCGACAGCTTCGAGCTTGCCCTTGAGTTCCTCTGCTTCGTCCTTGGAGATGCCTTCCTTAATCTTTGCAGGAACGCCTTCAACCAGAGCCTTTGCTTCTGCAAGACCGAGGCCGGTGATGCTGCGGACTTCCTTGATGACCTTGATCTTCTCTGCGCCAAATTCGGTCATGACCACGTCGAACTCGGTCTTCTCTTCTGCTGCTGCAACTGCGCCGCCTGCTGCGGGTGCTGCAACTGCTGCTGCTGCGGATACGCCGAATTCATCCTCAAGGGCATGTACGAGCTCAGCCAGCTCAAGTACAGAAAGTGCCTTAACTTCTTCGATAAGAGCGGTTACTTTTTCGCTTGCCATAATAATGTTCCTCCTAATAATTGGTGTTTATTCCCGAAGCCTTTATTCGGCAGCGGGCTCGGTAGACTCAAGGGAGCCGCCCTTTTGTTCTACGATCTGGCCAAGAACTACTGCCAGACTGGTGATGGGTGCAATCATAGTGCCAAGAACCTTTGCGTACAGAGCGTCCATAGAGGGCAGGGCGGAAATCTCTGAAATCTCCTGCTGGGACAGAACATTGCCGTCCATATAGCCTGCTTTGACGATGAACTTGCTGTCTCCAAACTTCTTTGCGTATTCACCCAAAACGCGGAAAGGCGCGATGGGATCTGCCGTGCTGGTGGCAAGAGAGGTGGTTCCATTAAGAATGGACTCCAGCTCGTTCATGCCAAGCTCATTAACGGCGCGGCGGCAAAGAGTGTTCTTGATGACTGAGTATTCGACCTCGTTTTTGCGAAGCTCGCCGCGAAGTGCGGTATCCTCTGCTACGGTAATGCCCTTGTAATCTACAAAGACGCCGGAGCCGGATGCCTTAATTCTATCGACGAGGGCAGAAACGATGGCCTGCTTTTCACTGAGAACCTTTGCGTTAGGCATTGTTTCACCTCCAGAGTATGATGTGCGCCCGAAAAAAAAGCCCTTGCGTATTAATGCACAAGGACAGAAAGCGTCTATAAGTATAGAAGCCGTCCTCGGCAGGGTTTATGGGATAGACCCACCTGCTGTCTTTGGAGCGCTTAAACATAGTAGCAGAGAATTCGTTAAATGTCAATGATTTTCTTGCATCTTACTGTATTCTTCTTATTTACCCCCTTGCACACGCCCAATATTTATATCTATAGCCTAGCAATAAGAGCTTTGGTCGCCCATTACGGGAATAGCCAAATTAAAGGTTTGCGGGAGTCAAAATTACAGGGCATTGGCATGGACGGTTTTTGACCCGGAAACAAATAGAGATTTACCCCAGAAGGGCTTTAAAGTGCGGCAGCACAAAAAAGTGTATCTAATGGGGAATTAAATTTACTCAAGTGCCCTACAGATAAAGATTTCTCTATCTGTAGGGCACTTGAGGCTATACTGAATTTTAAGGTTTACAACCCAAAGTATTCTAAAAGACCGCTATAAAGACCTAGGGCAAAGCCGTATTGGTCGTTCTCAAGTTTTTGAGCATCTGACTCGTTGGTAATGTAGGCAAGCTCAGCCAAAACAGCCGGCATTCTTGTGCGTCGCAGAACATATAGCGAGGGGTTGATCCGAACGCCATTATCCCGTGTGCCCACCTGTGCCACAACGGCGTTTAGTAAATGCTGCGCAAGCCAGTAGGACTGGGTATGGCTGCGATAAACATACATTTCAGTGCCGTTTATATCGGGGTTTGTGTTAGCGTTGCAGTGGATACTCAGGAAATAGTCCGCAGGCCACGAGTTTGCGGCGTTTACCCGAGCAACAAGACTTCCGAGGTTTGTTGTTCCCAGAGACTGCTCGGGAAAATTACGAGACAGGCGCACCAGAAACCGCCCGTCGGCCCGCAGTAGCTGTGCCAAATACATGCCCACTGCATAGTTTATGTCCTGCTCACGCAGTCCGAAGCCCTCCGCTCCCGCATTTACTCCGAAGGGGTTGTGACCTTGATCTATGAATATTTTAATCAATAAAAGCACCTCATTTTCTGCAGCGGTTGCTGCAGGCAAGATTGAAGCCCTATGCTTCTAATTAATTGTATTCGCCCGGCCTACTCAAAGGTGAAAAGTTGCCCACGACGAGAAAATTGTAGAGCTGATAGAGGCGGGAAAGGGCCGCAAAGCCCGATACTACACTGAAAAAATTTTTGGACAGTATTTAGAGGCAAATAAGCAGTTACTAATATAAGGCATTGTTTTATTAACAAAACCGCCGACCCGATAGGGCCGGCGGTTTTAGTCTTAATAGCGTATTTCCGAGGCAAAGCACTGGGCCTGGTCAAGGTAACCAAACATGCGATAAGCATTCTCCTCTTGCTCGCCGTAGAGTGCTATGGTTTCACCAGGGAGGAAGCGGCGGGTGTGATTAATTACATATTCCCTTGGGGTGCGAATGGCGTATTTTGCGGGAAGTGTGTTAAAAACCAGCCGTGTGTAGTGGCTGTTATTCATGAGGCCATGGGTATCTACATCGCAGTATTGCAGGGGATAGTTGCAAATAAAAACAGGATCGGAAACCGAAACGATCTTTTTACATGGGGGAGCGACGGAGTCTTCGTGTATAAGTTTGGGCAGGGTGCCCGCAAACTCCTGGGTATTGATAGCTTTGAGGGTTTTTGTGCTTATAGTGCGGGAGGTGAGCTTGCAGGTAGTAAGAAGCTCGCCGTTCTTATCAAAGAGCTGGCATTCATTTAGAATACGCATGTTTGTGTAATCACTTACCCATGTTTTGAAAATACAGGTTTCGTTAGCCTTCGGCAGGCGCTTTATGTCTAGAGAAACGCGTGTGGCGAGGGTAGCCTGACCGTGTTTTGCAAAAAAAGAAAAAGGCTCACCATTAAAACGCTCTCTATCACTTACAATTTCAGAAAAAACGCCAATCATGGAATGAAGGAAGGCCTCGTCCCTGCTGTTGCATTCGTTATAGCAAAAGGTTTTTACTCTGTAAAAGTAATCTCCTTCGTTCCATCTGTCTGTGTATGCGCTAAAGTCCATGACTGCCTCCGTAGAATAATATATTTTGGCGGGACATAAATAAAAACCCCGAAAATTCCTGTTTTCGGGAATCTAAGGCTGCACGCCCTGAGGAATTCGAATCCCCGGCATTTTTGTCCGTAGCCAAAAGGGTACCCCCAATTTGTTTTTTATGACTTTTGCCAAGATAGTGCTCAGAATGATGAGCTAAAAAGACCCCAATTTACTGCGCTTTTGCGCTATGCCGGGGCGCTATTATATGCCTATGTAGATGACCTACCACCAACAAAACGACAATTGATATATATAGAAATATTATATCTTACAGCATCGTCATTTGCAAGGGGGGTGCTGTGCTTCGACGTGTTTCATTTTTGCGTCCAATCATAGTGAGATTTACTCTGCTCATATGAAAATAAAAAACACATTATCCATCTCGCTTCGCGTGAAGCTTTAAAGCTGACGATTCTTCAGGAGATAATAAGGTTCGTCAGCGCAAAACGACACAATTTAATTTTGTGTGCGACTATGGTGTTGGCCTATATGCGGCGGATAGAAATGCATCAGCAGACTTATAGACTACTAGCGCATCTAACAAACTACGAGGCAAATTGTGCTAGTTATTACAAATAACGCGTTATTTGTTGCATTTTTCGTTTTTATTAGAAAAAAGTGATATAGTAAAATAGTTGAGTTATAACTTTCGCTTTATACAAACAACGTAAAATAGGACAAAAGAAAATTGGTCCTGTAGGAAAAGTAATAATTGAGGAGAGATTGTTATGGATTTTGTTGACCAATTAAAGCAGTTTTCTAAACGCGTTGAATCACTCAAGGATTCCTTACAAACGGAAGAGGCTACAAAGACAGCTCTAATAATGCCGTTCTTTTCTATGCTTGGCTATGACGTCTTTAATCCGCAGGAGTTTGTTCCTGAATACACAGCGGATGTTGGCATAAAAAAAGGGGAAAAAGTTGATTATGCAATCGCCAAAGATGGGCAACCTGTGATTCTTGTAGAATGTAAATCTGTTTCAGAGAACCTTGGCAAGCATGACTCTCAGCTGTTCAGATATTTTGGAACCAGTAACGCTAGATTTGCAATTCTGACAAACGGAGTTAATTATCGTTTTTACACGGATTTGGATAGTCCCAACAAAATGGATGATGCTCCTTTCTTGTCTGTAAATATTCTTGACATCAGAGACAATCAGGTTGCCGAACTGAAGAAATTCTGCAAGTCCGAATTTGACGTTGACTCGATTTTTAGTACAGCATCAGAACTAAAATATGTTCATGAGTTCAAAAATGCCTTTATGGGGCAGTTGGACAATCCTTCCGACGACTTTGTGAAACTGTTTTTGCAAGGCTGCTATACAGGCCAGAAAACGCAGAATGTTATTGAAAAATTTAGACCTTTGTTGAAGAAAGCACTCAATGATTTCATCAGCGAAACGATGAACGATAAGATAAAAACTGCACTCGGGGGTAGTAGCGGCTCCCTTTCTGCTGTGGAGCAAAAGAAGATTGAGGAATTGCCTGAAGAAGCTATCGAGGAAAAAAGCCCTCCCAATGTCGTAACAACAGAAGAGGAACTTGAAGCATATTTTATTATAAAAAACATGCTTTGCAATGTAGTGCCCATAAAGGACATTACATATAAAGACACAGAGTCATATATTAACATTCTATATAAAGGCAATACCCGAAAATGGATATGCCGTCTGCGCCTAACAGACAAACAGAAAACACTTATAATACCAGATGAAAATAAGAAGGAAACCAAATATACAATGGAAGACATCTACGATATCGCACAGCATAAAGATGAACTGCTTGCGGTGTTAACCAGATATATTTAAAAAGTGTTCGGCGCAAGATTTTGAAATGTCAGGAGTGAAGGTTATGCTTTGTAGGTCATGTGGAGAGCAAGTTCCCGGCTTTGCTGTGCATTGCCCGAAATGCGGAGCAATTCAAAATGACTCAAGAGCAAAGGGTCCTGCGCTGCTCAAAAAAGCAATAAAAAAGGAAAATTGTAACCCAATGATGACTTAAACACAAAAACTCCCGATTATTACATTAATTAGACCTTAAAACTGGCATGAAAAAAAGAGCTTGTGTTTATTAAAACACAAGCTCTTTTGGTACGCCCTGAGGAATTCGAATCCCCGGCCTTCTGGTCCGTAGCCAAAAGGCTGTTCCAAATCTGCTTCGCTTTACATTAAACGCACTAAAAATGATTGAATAATTAGTAAAAACAACAATAAAACGCAGCGATAAATTCCACAAAAAGTAAGTTTTCTGCTGCTTTTTTATGACTTTTTCAAAAATGATGACCGAAACATGACCCAAAGATTACTAGAAATTTGCGCGTTGGCGCAGATGTTTCAGGTATCCGTGTATTTGACGTACACTAACAAAAAGAGCATTTGCAAGAGTATGCCGCGCTAGTGGCTTGCTTATTTATCGAGCCATTGAATTTTAAAACCAATGATATCTGCTATTTCTTTTACTTCGCTATATTTTATAGTTCCGCGAGTTAATTTGTTCGAGATATTTTGCGTAGTGGTTTTTTCACTTTCGGGTCGAGATTTATTTATTTCTTCAACGATACGTGTAAGTGTCCAGCCGCGCATAGCAATATAAGATTTTATTTCGTTGCGGATGCTGATTTCCATTTCCATAGTCATTGAGTTCTCCTAAAAAAGTATGAGACAATCATACTATATTTAAACAAATTTTTCAATTACGAAAATATTGTTGCATTATAGTGTTGACAAATGTTGTGCTATAGTGTAGAATAATACTACAACAAATAAATACACATCAGAAGATGTGGGATTTGTTGAAATTATTAAAGGAGGAGCCCAATAATCAGTTTCTAAGTGAGCTTTACTTTAACGGCGAATACATAAGGGAGGGCGAGCGGGAAATAGATAATGAACATTTCGCTGAGGTGGACGAGCGTATGAACAGCCTCATGAGTGAGGTTTCTCATGCCCTTGGACCAGAGAAGCAAGAACTATGGCACAACTATTTAGTGGCGTGCGACCAATTAATACTAATGGAAAAGGCGGCGGCGTTTTCCTACGGATTTTCATTTGCAGTGAAAATCGGAAACGAATGCCTAAAAACTATTCATCAAGATGTATGAAAGGAACTAAAAACATGGAAAAACAAGATATGATCAATGCAACGGAAAACGAAACAATAGGTACCTGCGCTGGATGCGGAAGAGAATTCCCCACAACCGAGCTCAGTTTCAATCATGATACCGAGCAATGCGTGAAGGACACAGCACTAAGACGGTGCGGCAGGGAAGTGCCAAAGAGGGAATATCCTGATTTGGATACAGATGAGCTGCTATGCAAGGAATGCTATGAGAAGAAGTATAGCAAAAGCTAAGCTTTAAAGCCAATCTCATAAGGAGCGATTAGAAGCGCCAACGGTAGACCCCGCTGGCGCTTCTCTATCTGCGTTTTATTAATCTGATGTAAGCGTATTGTCGTAGAGCGTAAAAGTTAAGCAGCAAAGAATAAAAGCGTAGATGCGGAGCCATCGCTACGCATGGTGCTTATATAGAAAATCATATACGTTTTAGAAATGAGTAGGTTGCAATTAGCTCATTTTTTGTGACGTAGTTTGCAATATTCGCTCATGTTTTCGATTGAGGCGGAAAAAATTCGCTCATTTTTTCGCAACTTGATTGATTTCGACAGATGAACCGGGTATAATAGCAGCAGTAACGAACGGAGGGGCAAGATGCTGTACTTGAAACGAAAGGTTGACCGCTTTCTGCTTGAATGGAAAGCCAGTCCCGATAGAAAGCCTTTGATAGTAAAAGGACCGAGGCAGGTCGGAAAAACTGAGTCTATAACCCGATTTGCGGAGAAAAACTACAAAAACATCATATCCATCAACTTTGTTGAAGAGCCAAAATACAAAATGATAACTGACGATGGCTACAAGGTCGACGACATAATAAAAAATATCTCCCTTATTGACCCGAGCAAGCATTTTGAAGCTGGCAGTACCCTAATCTTCTTTGATGAGCTGCAGGAATTTCCCGAAATTGCGACGGCGCTAAAGTTTTTTGAAATTGACGGACGATTTGATGTTATCTGCAGCGGCTCCATGCTTGGCATAAACTACAGGCGCATTGAAAGCAACAGCGTCGGCTATAAGACCGATTACACTATGTACTCGTTGGATTTCGAGGAGTTTTTGTGGGCGAAGGGCTATGACGACAGGTTCGTAGGCTCCCTGCTTGACCACATGAAGGCGCTGACACCATTGGGTGAAGTTGAGCTTTCGGTGTGCAACTCCATCTTCCTCGATTTCTGCATTCTTGGCGGAATGCCGGCGGTGGTTCGTGAATATATCTCCAAAGGTACCTTTGAGGGGTCGCTGGCAATTCAGCAGCAGCTCATTGCAGACTACAAGGAGGACATACGCAAATATGCCGAGGGCGTTGACCAGACGCGAGTACTCAATGTGTTCAATCAAATTCCTATTCAGCTTGCCAAAGACAATAAAAAATTCCAGATATCCAAAGTTGCCTCCGGTGCGAGATTTAAGGACTACCGGGGCTGCATTGAGTGGCTGGGAGATGCGGGCATGACCAATCTGTGCTACTGTATGAATTACCCGGAGCTGCCGCTGAAAGGAAATTACGACGAAACAAAATACAAAATATATTTTGCGGATACCGGACTTTTGGTGGCTATGCTCGATGAAGAGGCTCAGGAGGATTTACGCGCGAACAAAAATCTTGGCGTCTATAAGGGCGCTTTATATGAGAACATTGCCGCGGAGGCACTTGTAAAAAGCGGCTACGACCTTTACTACTACAAGCGCGAGGATTCAACCCTCGAGGAGGACTTCTTTGTAAGAACCGCTTCGGAGTTAATCCCTGTTGAGGTCAAAGCCAAAAACGGAAAGTCTAAATCGCTCAGAACGCTTATAGAAAGCGACAAATATCCAGATATCCATACAGGAATAAAGCTTGCAGGCACCAACATCGGTGTCAGTGAAAACATTCGCACATTTCCAAGCTTCTGCGCTTTCTTGCTCAAGCGGTATTTGAAGGCGGAGTAGGCTTTGATGAGCTGACGATTGACCAACGCAAATCAGGGCATTAGGTTAAGTGGTAGTTTCCGATTTGGAAACTACCACTTATTTTTTTGATTGATATTCTATTCAGGAAAACCATGTAGCAGCAAGCTCAAAAAAGATGGAAATGCAATTAAATATCTTCTGGAATACATATGTTAAACCCAATGACATTATTGATGTATCCATTTTTTGCTCGCTATCTCAAATTCCGATATCTTGGTCAGTTCTCCGCTAAATTGGAAGTTATTGGGCAAACAGTGTGTCATCCCAATCATACAGTTCAAGGTGATAATCAACGGAAAAGGCTTCAGAGTCACCCGCATCATCCACAACAGTTCCATGATGAGAAAAATGAGCTTTATCGCCGGGCTTCATCTCAATGCCGCCATGACCCTTATCGAATCCATATCCATGACCATAATCACATCCGAATACCACACCCACTATTTTTCCAGATTCCGTCTTATAATTTTTAAACCATATGTGATAGCCTTGCTTTTCTTGAAAGATATAGGCAATATGAGGATGATGAAGAATACAAGGCTCATATTTTAGAAGATTACAATGACCATATATTTCAAGTGATAGATATGTTCCCGGATTTTCATATGAGACTTAAATTAGATAGGAAATGCATATTCCGCTGAGCGAGTGCGGCGCGACCGCTGAAATTGGGCACGCTTTCCGCACCAATTGAGCAGTCCTGCCGTCGAGAATGAGCACGCCTTCCGCGTCCGTTGAACATTGACACTATGAAATAACAGATGGTATCATAAACATGCTTTTAGCCGTAACGGAGGATAGTGCAACGCTGAGGAACGACACGAGCGCCGAATACGGGGTTTAGCGGGAAGAGTGATGCCATGCGTCCACGCGCAGGAGTTACTCTTCTTTTTTGCATATATACATAAGCGACCACTCTTCCCGGAAAACCTTAATGCGTTAAACCTCGGGTTCGGGCGGAGCCCGATGAGCCGAAGGCTCCTTTGCTAATTCTCCGAAATGCCCTTGCGTTTTCGCATGGAGTCCTTGCAGTCGATTACAATCGTGTAGGAATCGTGAACGATGCGGTCGCAGATGGCGTCTGCAATAATGGGGTCTCCGAGTTTCTCACGCCAGCCTGGGACGTCAAACTGGGAGCAAAATACAGTGGAAGCCTTTTTGTACCTGGCCTCAATAATCTCGAGCAGGTCCCGGGATTCCGTATCCTTCATCGGAGATAGCAGCCATTCGTCAATAATTAGCAGCGAATATTTCTTGTATTGGGCCATGACCTTGCGGATTGTGCCGCTTCCGCGGGCAATTGAAAAATCCACGAGCAGCTCCGGCAGACGGATGTATTTCACAGTGAGATAATTGCGAACCGCCGCCATACCAAGAGCACAGGCAAGGTAGGTCTTGCCGCTTCCCGTAGCGCCGAGCAGCATGACATTATGGTGTTCAGCTATGTAATTGCAGGAGGAAAGTCTCGCAATCTGGTTCTTGTCCAGATTTCTGTCGGGGTGGTACTCAATATCCTCCACACAGGCGCCGGATTCGGAGAAACCGGCCTGTTTAATCAGTCTTTTCAGATGATTGCTTTTTCTGGCGCACCATTCTTTATCCACGGTCAGACCAAAGCGGTCTTCAAAGGACATGCTCTGGAACTGCGAGTCGGTCAGTTGCTCTTTGAAGGCGGAGGCCATAACGCTAAGATGCATTTCCCTGAGTTTGTTTGCGGTATTTTCTGTCAGCATCACTTTTTCCTCCTGTCGTAGTAGTCCGCGCCACGGGTAAACCCATATTGCGCGGAGGAAGAAGGTTTTGCTGCGGGTTCGTCCTGAATTTTATCCTGTCCGGAGCTCAGGATTGTCTGTACATTTTTTAGAGACGGTCGGGGCGTATATGACAGAGCTCTTTTGCAGGCGTTTTCAAGGCGCTCGGCCGAGTATTTGTCAGCAAGCTTGAGAATTCCCATACAGGCCTTGTA
>CAZNUD010000015.1:0-40909 GCA_964576195.1 uncultured Oscillospiraceae bacterium
ATGATGCTGCCAAAGGCATGCAAGCCCTTATCTCTGCTTCGCAAAACCCGTTAATATGCGGCACGACCGCCTAACCAAAAAAATACGCTTGGCAGTTTTAGTAACTGCCAAGCGTATTTTTTTGCCACCGTATTATGTTTAATTATAAGCCTAGATTCTATTACTGCTTTTTGCTAAATCTAAAAATCTAAAGAGCATCACCGCCACCTCCTGCCGGGTTATAAGTCTGTGCCAATGATACCCTTCATTATCCCCCTTGATTATACCCTTTTCAACTGCCCATATGCAGCCGTCATCAGCCCACTGATCAGGCAAATCATCGAACTCGGCGTTTCCTCCCGCAGGTTCTGCAAAAGCCCTTTCCAGTAATTTTTCAAAGGGAAAATTCTTTCCCGGACAGGCTGTCTGCCCAAATTCGCTGTGCCTTCCCACCTCAATAGAGGGATATCTTGATAAAATATCAGAAATCAGCTCACGGCCAGTATCAATCTGTTTTTGAGGCATATACTCCTCATCAAAATTACCTTCAAAGCAGATAGCTATTGAACACCCGTTCCAATTGGCAGTGTGTCCTCCCCGCATTATTTCGGGACGACCTCGATAAATACTTCCGTCCTTTCGCACCAGATAGTGATAGGCAAAGCCTGCCCAGCCCTTAGAGCGATGATAGCTGTGAATTCCCTCAACAGTAGCCACCTTGCCCGCGGCGTGGTGTACTATTAAATGTGTTGTTGTGCTTCTGGGGGTCAAGTCATAGGCCCATTCAAGCTTGCTTTCAATTATCTTTATTTTCTTTCACCTCCCATTTGCTTAAATATTTCGTGAGATCCTGTGGCCGCCAATCCGGACACAATGCCCACCGCCGCCGCACTCAAAGGGTCGCCTGCAGGAAAATCAGGCATTACCCACATACCCAGAATTCCCAGTACACCGCCCAAAGTGCCACATATAATAGGCAGCCACTTGTTTTCAAGCTTTGTTACCTTCGCAGCCTGCGCCGCCAAATAGCTTATGACGGTTATTCCCGCCACTGAAATAATACCAGTATCCATTCCGAATACCTCCTTAAATATTGAGGCCCCCCTCAACCCTAGGCTGCATCTATGCATCTATTGTACGTTTCAATGCAAAAACATGAAAAGTTTTTAAAAACATTTTTAGTCGAAATTTGTATAGCCAATTAACCCTCAGTGTGGTATACTTCCTTAAAAACCGTATCCGTCCAAGCAGCATATCTAGCAGGAAGCTATCGTACCCCTACAATATTTTGTGTTTTTCGAGCTAATAAGCAAATACTGTATCTATGAAATACCCTGCCCTACATCTTGGCAGCGAAAAACTGTTGCTTAGATAAATATTCGTAACTGCTACAATGTAACATAATAGCCGTTAAGTACGATAATGCTCTAAACGTTTCCCCCGGCGCCATTTTTCTCGGGCTGATAACCTTATTTAAATCGGAAAGGCAAGCGATGTATCCAATCCCAGCGTAAAATCAGAATCATAATTTGCCAGGTACGTTTATACGATTTATAAATTACTTGCTTATTATAGGAGTGTTAAAAATGTTAGACTACCAAATAGTTACAGATTCCACCACAGATCTTCCTCCAGAACTTGTCAAGGAGCTACAGCTCCATGTTATCCCCATGATTTATACCATTGATAACAAGGACTACCTAAATACGCCTGACAACCGAGATCTTGGCAACCACGAGTTTTATGAAATGATACGCAGCGGCAAGCTGTCCTACACAAGTCAGATAAACGGCGAGACCTTTAAGGATGAAGTGCGCCCCTTCCTGGACAAGGGTCTTGATATTCTTCACCTGTGCTTTTCCTCCGGACTTTCCAGTACATACAACTCCATTTGCATCGCAGCGAAGGATCTGCGTGAGGAATACCCAGACCGCAAGATAATTGTTGTAGACACATTGTCCGAGTCCATGGGTGAGGGCCTTCTTGCCTACCACACCTCCAAGCGCCGTCAGGAGGGCATGAACATCGAGCAGGCCGCCGCATGGGCAGAAGAGAACAAAAAATGTATTGCCCATTGGTTTACGGTGGATGACCTTATGTTTCTAAAACGTGGTGGGAGACTTTCCAGCGCCAGTGCCTTCTTCGGCACCGTTCTTAATGTAAAGCCCGTGCTACATAGTGATGATAAGGGCCAACTGGTGGCCATAGATAAAATACGTGGCCGTAAGAAAAGTCTAGATTGCCTGGTTGACCACATGGAGAGAACTGCCGTTGACCCGGCCAATCAAGTTGTTTTTATTAGCCACGCCGACGCTTTAGAGGACGCCCAGTATGTTGAAAAGCAGGTATGCCAGCGCCTTGGTGTAAAAACCACCTACATTAACCCCATCGGCCCAGTTATTGGTGGTCACGCCGGCCCAAACACCATAGCCCTGTTTTTCCTTGCCACCAGCAGACGATAAAACCTAACCCAAGGGCGTTCAAATCGACTAAGGCAGTCGTAAAGCATACTTGTATATAAGAAAGGGCCGGAGCAAAACTATGCTCCTGCTTAGAAACAGCGCGATGGGGATTAAGAATCAGGGAGGAGCATGATACTAATGACCAAAACACGTAATATCATACGCAAAGGTTGTTCCCTTGCTCTCGCCATACTTTTGATGATAAGCCTTGCCCCAAGTCTAAGCCCCGCCAATGCAGTGGGAGAAACCATCTCCATTGGAACCCCCGACGACTTGAAGACCTTTATAAAAAACTGTTCTATGGACTCCTACTCCAAGGGACTAAGTGCCGAGCTCACCGCTGATATTGACATGGGCGGCAAGAGCATTAGCCCCATTCCCATCTTCTATGGCAGCTTTGAGGGTGGCGGCTTTACCATCTCCAACTACACAGTAAAAACCAAAGGCTCACAAATTGGCTTTTTTCGCTCCATAGAGTCTGAAGCAATTGTTTCGGGCCTCACTATCAGTGCCGACCTTGCTCCCAAGGGCAGCGCCTCTTGCGTTGGTGTTATTGCGGGTGAAAATCGCGGAACCATATTTGGCTGCAGGGTCACCGGTACCGTTTACGGTAAAAACGATGTGGGAGGCCTTGTGGGTATTAACCACCCCGGGGGCGTAATAGCTAACTGCACAAACGAGGCCGATGTTTCCGGAAATTATCGCACCGGCGGCATTACGGGCAGCAACTTTGGCATAATAGAAGCCGCCCAGAACAAAGGAAGCGTAAACGCCGGCCCCGCACATGGGGTCTCCCCCTCCGGCATTTCTGATAGTATAAGCACAGACGAAGCAGTTATAAACCAAATTAAAGGCTCTGCTTCAGGAAGCAACTCAAATACCACAAACGGAGAAGTAGACGATTCTCCGCTTATTATCAGCACAGGCGGTATAACCGGTTTAAACGATGGTGCCGTTCGCGGCTGTAGTAATCGCGGCAGCGTGGGGTACAAGCACAGGGGCTATAACACAGGCGGCATTGCCGGTACCCATAGCGGCATTATCAATGCCTGCGAAAACTACGGGGAAATACTCGGGCACAAAGACGTTGGCGGAATTGTAGGTCAATTTGAGCCGGACATGGCCATAAGCTTCGGCGTAAGTAACGGCGCTGAGCTTGAAAGTCAAGTTTTCCAGCTTACCGCCTCTCTCCATAATCTTACCAGCACACTTTCAAAATCTTCCGGCGGCTCCCCTTCCGGTGCTGGCAGCATAAACAGCGCCGTTGGCATGATTGAGGATATGCTAAAAACCCATTCTTCCACAAGCGGCGAGAAAATTGAGATAAGCCTGGATGCTCTCTATGGTAATCTTCAAATCATCAACACCGCCGCAGATAGAATAAGCCAATATCTATCTGACTATAACGAAATTGCTGCCGCCGAGCAGCCCACCATTGTCTCAGAGCTTGAGATAATAAGCGTTGCCCTAGAGGAGGCCAAGGCTGCCGGGGAATCCGCCGATATTATATCCCGGCTTGACGGCATAAACGAACAAGTCGCAGATATCTCAAACACCCTTACCAGTATCGGAGTTTTAATCACCGGCATCACCACAGTTCTGCAGGACGATGATTTAGATAACCGCGCCCAGATAGCGGCTCTTTTAAACGACCACTACTCTACTACTAACAAAAACGCCATTTCCACCGCCGTGTCAAGCATTTCTTCCTCCACCACCGTTATCGTCGAAAACCTAAAATCAATCAACAGCAAACTTAGCAAAGGCTCCCCTGTTATTATTCAGTCCATGCAGATTATTAGCACCGCCACCTCAAGACTTCAAAAAGCTACCGCCAGTTTAAGCGGCGGCGTTAGCGTGCAGGACGGTATAACAAACGCTAATGTTGACAAAATCGAAGATTTGGTATATGGCAGTTCCAGCGGTGTAGGAGAGCGATTGGAATCTAGCTTTAGTAAGGTTCTTATCCAGCTTAACATCATAAACAGCGGACTTGAAGAGATTATTACCACCGCAGATGCTACAAATGTAGAGGTCTATAACCTTTTAAACTCAGCCCTTGATCAGCTTGATCTTATCGGCGCAACGGTTTCGTCCCTAATGGATCCGCCACAGTATTCAACTATTGACGTTCTAGGAACTATTGAACAGGAGGAAAAACCCGGTCAAATTTCCTCCTGCCACAACAAGGGAAACGTGTTGGCTGATGTCAATGTAGGCGGTATTGCAGGCATTATGGCTTTGGAAATGGACAGCGACCCGGAGGAGGACTTTGCCATTCGGGACAGCCTTTGGGTTAACACCGCAGCCCTTTTCCGGGCAATAACCATGACCAGCACTAACATCGCCCCTGTTATTGCCAAAAACGAATGCGCAGGAGGTTCTGTGGGCCGCTGCGACCTAGGCCTAATTTATAAATGCGAAAATCTGGGGGTTGCCGAAACCACAGAGGGAAATTTTTGCGGTGGCATCGTTGGCTGGTCCAACGGAAGCGTCATTTCCTGTAACTGCCTGTGTGACCTTACCGGCAACGACTACGTTGGCGGTGTGGCCGGCCTTGGCAAGAACCTCTCTAATTGCAGGGCAATGGTGCGGCTTTACAGTGATGGCGAGTGTCTGGGTGCAATTGCGGGAAATGCGGGCGGCGACATTTTGGACAACGCTTTTGTTGATGAGGACTTGCATGGCATTGACGGCATAAGCTACGCGGGCCTTGCCTACCCCTTGCCCTATGAAGAATTTATACGGCTAGATTTTTTAAGCCCGATATTTACCGATTTACATGCGAATTTTTATATTGATGGAAAGCTAATTAAACAGCTTCCACTTACCTATGGCGGCAGCATAAAAAGCTGGGATATCCCCAGCATTCCTCCAAAGGAGGATGGCTTTGGGGTATGGGAGCCGTTTGAAAGCGGAAAAACCCTTAGAAGCCAAACAATTAACGCAGTTTTTTCCCCTTGGATATCAACAATTTCAAGCTCGGAAGCACCTGCCCTAATGTTGGCTGAGGGGAAATTTTCAAATAAGGCCAGCATCGAAATTGAAGACATCACTGCGAAGAATAAACTGGGCGGAAATGCAATAGCGGCCTATTCCTATTCTATTTCAGACCCCGGTGGGCCCAAGGCCGATGAATATATGCTGCACCTGCGCTGCGAAAAGCCCGGAGACATTTCCGTAGAACTGACCCAACGCGGCAAAAATGTTAAGCTATCAACCAAAAGAGACGGAATTTATCTTATCTTCACCGGCCCTGGGGAGGGTGAATTAACTATTGTCCATTCTCAGGCAAAAAAGATAGTCATGGCAGTTTTTATAATTCTTGCTGTGCTGGTTTTGCTGGGCTTCTTCATATATTTGCAGAAGCTATTCCCTCCGGAGGAAAAGAACACTAAGGTAGTTTTGCCTATAAACGAAAATGAAATACCTAAAAAAACATGCAAGTTTAAGACCAAAGACACTTCAAAACAAAAAGAAAAGGTGAGAAGCCCGTTAAGAATCAAACCGGTTTTCAAGTCTTTTTCCCAAGCCCGTGCAAAAAAGCAACCGAAGCAAAATAAGGTAATGCCCGCAGTAGGTATAGCAGCGGAAAAACCGTCCACCCCTCGTACCTCTGATGAGGACCTTACCGCTATCTACCGCGACACCAATTGGGAAAAAAGCGAATTGTCCTCTTCTGATGTGGGAGGGAATCTGGACATAGTAATCGGTGATGACGGGATCGACCGTAAAATTTAATTAAGCCATATGGTCGTTTAAAGCTACATTAAAAACAGGCAGCCGCTTCCCGGTTGCCTGTTTTTAATTTTCGTTCTTGCACTTATCTAAGCATGCCCCCAAAAGCAGTAATTTTGCCTATATTTCAAACATACCATGCAAATAGAATATAGGAGGTGACGAAACTGACAATTTATGAGGTAAAGGAAGGAGATACGGTTTCCTCCATAGCGAGAGCCTTCGGAATCAATACACAAAGACTGGTAGCCGACAACGGCCTTGAAAGACCGGACAGATTGGCGTTGGGTCAGGCGTTAATTATTTTACAGCCTGAGATAATCTACACAACCCGCCCCGGCGACACACTAATTTCTGTTGCGGAATCCTTTGGTATAACCGTAGAGCAGCTTCTAAGAAACAACCCATTTTTAACGTCGGAGCCAATCCTGCTGGTGGGCAGGGAGCTTACGATAAGCTTTGAGGATAAACCTCAGCAAACCATGCGCATTAACGGTTACGCATATCCCTTTATCCCCATCCCATTGCTTAGGCGTGAGCTGCCCTTTTTGAGCACGCTTACAATTTTTGGGTATGGCTTTACGGATGATGGAGAATTAATTGCTCCTGACGATGAGCCACTGCTTGCGCAGGCAAGAGAGTTTAACGTTGCGCCAGTGCTGCTGCTCTCCTCTTTGACCGAGGAGGGAAACTTCAGTTCCGAGCGAGCCTCTATGCTTTTTCGTGAACCCTTGCTGCAAAGTACTGTGCTTAATGAGCTGGTTGCTGTTATGGAACGAAAGGGCTATCGCGGACTAGATATTGACTTTGAATATGTTCGGGCCGAGGATGAAGACGCCTTTCTTGTCTTTATATCAAATGCAGTGGAGCTAATGCACGAAAACGGCTATTTTGTTAACGTAGACTTGGCTCCAAAAACCTCGGCCTCCCAACAAGGTTTGCTTTACGAGGCCCACGACTACCCCGCAATAGGGGCATTAGCAGACACTGTGCTGCTTATGACCTATGAATGGGGCTATACATTCGGTCCCCCAATGGCCATCGCACCTCTTAATCAGGTGCGACGGGTGACAGATTATGCTCTTAGTGTCATTCCTTCAGAAAAAATAATGCTGGGTATTCCAAATTACGCCTATGATTGGACCCTTCCCTTTATACGGGGCACAAGCCAGGCCGTATCAATAAGCAACCAATATGCTGTTACCCTTGCTGGACGGTATAATTCAGAAATTGTCCTAGATCCAATTGCACAATCACCGTTTTTTTACTACAGCGCAAGCGGGGTTGAGCATGTTGTATGGTTTGAAGATGTTAGAAGCATAAATGCAAAGTTGAATCTTGCCATTGAAAGAAATTTACGGGGCTTGGGCTACTGGAATCTTATGCGGCCCTTTGCCCAAAACTGGGCTTTGCTAAGCGTAACAGTGATGCCGGAGAAGGTTTGAGCCCCTACAGTCAAGCAGACCCGCCATCGGGATTTAACTTCTCAATCTCCCTGTGAAGATGCGCCAAGGCATCGGAGAGGGTTCCGATGGAGTCTATTAGACCACTTTTTACAGCCTCCTCGGCATCTATAACGCTGCCCACATCGTTTGCAAGTTCGCTTGTGCGCAGCATGTATTCCGTATATTGCTCACGAGAGATTTGAGAGTTGGCAAGAACAAATTTAACAACTCGCTCCTGCATACGTTGAAAGTAATTAAATTGTTGGGGCACTGCAATCACAAGACCATTAAGACGCACGGGATGGATGGTCATGGCGGCACTTGAAGCGATATAGCTTTTTTTTGCAGCCACCGCCAAAGGCACGCCTATGGAGTGTCCGCCTCCCAAAACAATTGACGCAGTGGGCTTTGTCATTCCGGCTATAAGCTCGGCTATGCCAAGCCCCGCCTCCACATCGCCGCCGGCAGTGTTGAGGAGCACCAACAAAGCCTTGATCTCTTCGCTTTCCTCAATGGCGGCTATAAGGGGCATAATGTGTTCGTATTTTGTGGTTTTTACATTGTCAGGTAAGACCTGATGACCCTCAATCTGGCCCACAATAGTTAGACAATGAATTGCTGGCTCACCAAATACAGAACTACCAAACTCGTTTATGGATTCAGTTTGAATTTTATCAGCCGCTTCTTTGTTGCAACTCTTATCCGATGAATTTTCCTCTATCATAAAATGATACCCCCCGTTTCTGCCTTAGTATGTGCAAATACGGGGGGTTTATCATTTTAGATGGCAAATTTTACTTGCCAAATTTAAAACTACTTTTCCTCGTACATGGCCTTTATACCCTTATAGGTCATGTAACAGTCAAGCTTAGAGACGGTTTCATAAGGTGCATGCATTGATAGAACAGGAACTCCCGCGTCTATGGTGTCAATGTTGCGCTCAGCCATATACATTGCAACGGTGCCGCCGCCGCCCTGATCGACCTTGCCCAGCTCCGCCATCTGCCAGATAACGCGCTTTTCGGCAAAAACCCGGCGCAGGTGAGCGACAAGCTCGGCGGAGGCATCGCTGGAACCGGACTTGCCCCCGTGACCTGTGAACTTGCAGATACCCATACCGTAATTCAACTTAGCGGCATTGCGCTTTTCAGATACATCGGGATAGTTGGGGTCAAAGGCGTTGCATACATCGGCTGAAATGCAGAGGCTGTTTGCAAAGCAGTGCTCAAGCTTAACCTTCTGTGTGTCGCAAAGGTCACCGACAAAACGCTCAAAAGCGCGGGATTTCATGCCGGAAACGCCCTCGGAACCAATTTCTTCCTTGTCTGCAAGAATGCAGATAGCGGTTTTCTCGGGTTTGTCCTGCTCCAAAATGGCGGCAAGCTCAGCATAGGCGCAGACCCTGTCGTCGTGCCCGTAACCGGCAATAAGACTGCGGTCAAGGCCTACCTCTCGAACGTCATAGGCGGGAACAGCGGAAAGCTCCGCAGAGAGAAAGTCCTCTTCAATTATTCCGTATTTTTTATTAAGAATATCCATTATGGCAAGCTTTGTTCGGTCTTCAATATTCTCCTTGTCGGGAATGGTACCAGCTATTAGGTTTAGGGATTCTGCGGGAACAAACTCGGCTGAGCTTTTTTTGCGCTGCTCTTTGCCCAGGTGAGGCAAAAGGTCGGTTATCTGGAAGATGGGGTCGGATTTATCCTTGCCGATACAGACATTAACAGTGGTACCGTCTTTTAGGGAGATTACACCGTGAAGCTCAAAGGGGATGGTGAGCCACTGATATTTTTTTATTCCGCCGTAATAGTGGGTTTTAAAGTAGCATATTTCGCCGTCCTCATATACGGGAACCTGCTTTAAGTCAAGGCGTGGGCTGTCCACATGAGCGGCAGCGATAACTGCGCCTTCGGCAAGAGACCTTTTGCCGATAACGGCAAGCATAAGAGCCTTTCCTCGATTTGAGCAATATACCTTTGCGCCCGACTTTAAGGCCATGCCGGTTTGATAGGGCACAAAGCCCTTGGCTTCGGCAAGCTTTATGCTCTCAGCAACAGCCTCCCGCTCTGTTTTTGCGGCATCTAAAAACTTCATGTAACCGGCACAATATTCCTCTAAAAGCCTGGTTTCCTTTTCGGTGACTATGTCATAGCCATTTTTCTGCTGATAAAACAACTTTTCTTTTCTTTCGGATTTTTTTTCCTTGCTCATGGATTATTACCTCCCGATAATATCTGAAAACAGTTTTTCGCAATTTATTTCAAAGCTCTCCCGGTCACTGTCGTTGGAGAGAGTATAATCGCAATTCTCTTCAAAATAAGAATCTGGTTTTTGCGCATCTATGCGAAGTTTTGCGTATTCCGCTGTGATACCCTCGCGTTTCATAAGCCGTTGCACGCGAAGCTCGGTGGGGGCGGTTATACCCACGGTTGTACGGCAATAGTTTGATATTCCGCTCTCTATCAGGGCTATTGCGTCTATAGCCGCAACCATGCCGCCGGCCTTTGCCCAGTTTGTAAGACGGCGGCTGATTTCCTTGCCTACAAAGTGGTGGCTTATGGCATTAAGCGCCGAAAGTTCGGCGGGGTCGTTGAAAACGATTTCGCCTAAGGCCTTTGTGTCGTGAGTTCCCTTAGGGATAGCACCGGGAAAGCGCTCCTCAAGTGCTTCCATTAGCTCCTGGCTGTTTTCCAAAAGTTCGTGATACACCACATCACAGTCTATAATAAGACCGCCCATTTTTTCAAGCACTTCCAAGGCTGTTGTTTTGCCGCAGCCGGTACCACCGGTAATACCTATAATGGTAAGACCGCTTACCAGTGCTAAGTTGAGGTCTTCCTCTAAAACGGCTCCCTGACGAAGTATTTCGTAGGGTGTCTTTGACATATCAATTACAGTGGAGGCCACGCCGAAGCTGCACTGACCCCCATCAATAACCGCATCAATCTTGCCTTCAAAGTAATTGAGAACCTCTCTGGCGGTTTTTGGGTCCCTCTCCCCCGTTGGATTTGCGGAAGGGGCAGCAAGGGGCAGGGCAGCAGTTTTTAACAGGGCAAGGGTTTTTTCATGGTTGGGGCAGCGCAGTCCGACGGTGCTCCCTCCTGCCAGGACAATGTCGGGAATTATGCCGGGCTTGGCCTTAAGAACAATGGTAAGTGGGCCTGGCCAAAAAATATCCGCAAGATGGCGGGCGGCAAAAGGGATGTCTTCACAAAGCTCTTCCAACGCTTCGACTCCTGAAACCATAAGACTCAAGGCTTTGTTATCAGGTCTGCCCTTGACATTAAAAATGTCTTTTACTGCCCTCTCATCAAGGCCGTTTGCAGCAAGGCCGTAGACTGTTTCAGTGGGAACGGCAACAAGGCCCCCGCCCTTTATTATGTCCGAAGCGACCTTAATACTGTCTGTAATTATTCTTGTTTGCATATTTACCTCCATGAGAGGGGTTTCTTGCTTAGTTTCCGTCACTGGACTGCATTTTTTCCGCCTGATCAGCTGTAATAAGAGCATCAATAAGCTCGTCAAGGTCACCGTTCATAATGCTTTCGATTCTATGCAGAGTAAGGCCGATACGATGGTCGGTCACGCGACCCTGAGGAAAGTTGTAGGTGCGGATACGCTCACTTCTATCTCCACTACCAACCTGACTTTTACGCTCGGCGGCTATCTCCGCATTTCGTTTTTGCTGTTCTGCCTCGTATAGACGGGATGCAAGTATCTTCATGGCGCGCTCACGGTTTTTATGCTGGCTGCGCTCGTCCTGACACTCCACCACCGCGCCTGTGGGCAGATGGGTTATTCGGATGGCACTTTCTGTTTTGTTAACGTGCTGACCGCCTGCGCCCGATGAGCGATAGGTGTCTATTTGAAGGTCTGTGGGGTTAATCTCAAAGTCAACCTCGTCCATCTCCGGCATTATAGCAACTGTGACAGTGCTGGTGTGAATGCGGCCCTGGGCTTCGGTTTCGGGGACACGCTGAACCCGGTGGACACCGCTTTCAAATTTCAGGCGGGAGTAAGCTCCATCCCCCTCAATGATAAAGCTGATTTCCTTAATACCGCCAATCCCGGTTTCGTTAATATTTGCAATTTCCGTTTTCCATCGCTTTTCTTCGGCGTACATGGTGTACATACGGTAGAGACTGGAGGCAAACAAAGCTGCCTCATCACCGCCGGCACCTCCGCGGATCTCTACAATGACGTTTTTATCGTCGTTGGGGTCCTTGGGAAGAAGGAGCAGCTTTAGCTCCCCAAGGGTTTTTTCCATGCCTGCCTTGGCTTCCTCAAGCTCCTCTTGAGCCATTTCCCTCATTTCGGGGTCAGCGAGAAGCTCCTTGGCCTCTTCGCTGTCCCTTAAAAACTTTTTGTAACGACGGTAGGCCTCTACTACGGGAGCCAGCTCCTTTTGGTCCTTGGCAAGCTTGGCATAAGTGACTGCATCTGAGTATACCTCGGGCTGAGCCATGCGGCTTTCTAGATCTATGAAGCGGTCTTCTATTGCTTTTAGCTTTTGCAGCATATACTTTCATCCTTATCAGGTTATTTCGGTTTTTGGAGACTATTTGTTTCATGTAATTGGGCAACACTAAGTCCTTTGTTCCTTTTCCAGAATTAATATTTTATCACAATTATTGCAACAAGTAAACCGCAACGCTCTAATTGAGTAAAGCAGCCAAGGCCGTGCCTGTCATAGTTGCATTCTCAGCATGAAGGCAGATAACATGCAGGCGGTGCTTGAACTCCAAGTGTTCTCGCAGTAGGGCCTCAAGCTTGGGTCGAAAAAGGAGAGAGTTATAGAAGGTGGAACCTTCGGCCACTATACAGAAGGGATGGGCAGCGCTTTTGCCACCGTTGCAATGGAGGCAGAGAGCCTGAATATTAGCGCAAACCAGTCGTGCGGCTCTGGTATAAACGGCATCGGTTATTTCGGTCAATACTTCCCTCTCAGATTCCGTGCACATTTGGGAAATACGGTTATTTTCCCCCCTAAGGAAGTCATCTATTTCCACTGCCGTAAATGGGACAGAGTCCTTAAAGGCTGGGCTTAACAAAGCTCCCTGAGCAGCAAGTCGGGCGATCAGGCTTATTAGCCCGCCAATGTAAGCGCCGCCAAGCTTTTTTTCCAGAAGATGGTCTTGAGGTATATAACTTTGTGCATCAAGCTGCTGGTCCGCTATACCACAGAGAGCTTTGGAAAAGTTGCCGGACTCGCAGTTTATTATCATATCGGGGGCATTAGAGAGCTTTTTAATATTCTTCCCCTGTTCCAGGTAGCAAGTGTTAAAGCCGGTTCCCAATATAAGGCCCGCAAATCCGTCACAATGGGATAAATCCTCAACTGCAATGCCACCCATTAGATTGGCGGTGGTGTCATTTAGAAGGGTAAACTTAATGGGGGCTGTGACTCCCTTTAGCCTGAGCTTTTTTATTAGCTCCTCTCCCAGCATTTTTCCTTCTGCTCCGGAAACAGAAAGTTCCTTATTAAGTTGGAGAATTTTTCCGTCGTGATTGGGAAGCACTTCAGCGGGATAGGAAAAGCAAAAGCCGACGCTTTGGCTATGGGCCGTTAGCGGGAGAATCCGTTCCGCTATAGTATCGAAAAATTCGTCGGAGCTTATCCTTCCCTGACTGCCGGGAACCGGAGTTTTGCTGAAGTATTTCATTACCGGCCTGCTGCCGACAAAGTTCACAAGACCAACACGGAGGTTCGTGCCACCGGCATCTATGGCTATCACCGCTGCATTCTCCGGGGCGCTGCCCTGGCAATTTAGGTAGGTGGGCAGCATGCGAAGGGAGGACTGTTCACCCATAAGGCCGCGGTGCATTTCAAGCATAATATCCTCGGCCGTTTGATCAATGTCTGTTTGCTGGGGCCGCATGTTAATTTTTTGAAGAAAGGCTTGTGTTTTAGTCATAAAATCAGCTCCTCTAAAGGTTTATTGTAGCATATATAATTTTAAGTGGGAAGTACCTTAAGAGCTTGCCTTAATACTGCCCTTTTTATCTTTCTCATATCGGCACAAAAATATGGCAGGCACTTTTCGTGCCTACCATATTTTAACACTTCTCTTTCAAGAGTGCACTTTATTCCTTATTTTTCAGCTACCTTACGGCGTAGGCTCAGGCAGTCAGCTATCATCGCAATAAACTCACTGTTGGTGGGTTTGCCCTTAACGTTGGAAACAGTGTACCCAAAAAATTTTTGGAGGGTTTCCAGGTCACCTCTGTCCCATGCAACTTCTATCGCATGGCGGATGGCCCGCTCAACTCTTGAGGGTGTCGTACCGAAGCGCTTGGCTACGGTGGGATAAAGCACCTTGGTTACGGAGTTAATTATATCCATATCGTTTATAGTGAGGATGATGGCCTCGCGGAGATACTGATATCCCTTAATGTGGGCAGGAACGCCGATTTCATGAATAACCTCAGTGACAACTGCCTCAAGGTTTTGAGGCTGATGGCAAATAGCAATTCCCTGACGGCCTCCGGCAAAGCCGCTGACCTTATGAGAGGAGCTTATTTGTCGGATGCGCTCTAGCAGCGCAGGAATATCGCAGGGCTTTGGCATAAAATAATATGCTCCCAGTTCGGCTGCCTGCTGAACAACATGATCGTTGAAAAAGCCGGACACTATAATTACTGCTGGTTTTTGGGGTTTTTGGGCAAGCCTTTGCAAGACGCCCAAGCCGTCCATTTTGGTAAGTACCAAATCCATTATAATAATATCCGGATGTTTCTGCTCAACGAGGTTAAGCGTTTCAACTCCGTCCCCTGCAGTGCCGATTACCAGCATGTCCTCCTCTGAAGAAATCGTATCGGCCATTAGGTAGCGGAAGTCCTCTCCGGAATCTGCGATCAGTACTCTTGCCTTAGTTTCCATAATTCATCCTCCGTCATTTTTACAAGTACGGCCTGCCCTGTGTATATGTAAAAAGCAATATCACCGTTAAACGAGTACAATTTAACACAATTCTTCTAAAAGAGCAAGAAATAAATGTAAAAACTAGCCATGTTTTTGTTTACATAATTCGACTTCCTACGACGATTTGAACAAAAACCAGTCGCTTTTTATCATTTTATCTCGTAGTACATCGACAGTTGTCGTATTTTACTGTCGTTTTAGGTCCGGCGCTGTCTCTTTGTGCGACAATTTTTTTAAATTTTTTAGTAAATAAGGGCGTGGGCGCACCATTAAAGTATCAGCAGCAGGAAATATCTTGCAAGAAAAACCGCCATAACTTTACCGCATTTAGCATTTGGTTCATAAGCAATTCTACTTTAAGAAAGAAACATAAATCGCATTTTATTAGCATTATATAATAATGATTTATTATAACACTTTCAAATTTTCAGTACAAGAGCGCCACCGAACACTTCGATGGCACTCTTATACTTAGGCGGCTGTACGCACAGCATCGCATGAAGCATTAAGCATTTCATCTATGCTTATGCCGAAGCCCCGGGATGGGTCATTTACAAGAACGTGAGTCACTGCGCCGATCAGTCGTCCGTTTTGAATGATTGGACTGCCGCTCATACCCTGCACTATACCACCGGTTAGGGATAGAAGCTGTTTGTCCGTTACGGAGAGCATCATACTTCGGCCGGTGTCGTCGCCGCGGTACACGCGGGTTATTTCCACCTGAAATTCTTCAATTTCATCTCCCTTGGTATTACAAAAAATTATAGCGGCGCCAAGCTCTATCTCATCGCAGTGAGCTATGGGAATTGCCTTGCTTAAGGGCGCTCCAGAGTAAAGCTCACCGAAAATGCCGCTGGAAGTGTTTCTTAGAATAGTACCCTTGGGGCTTGTGGTGTCAAAGGAGCCACGAAGCTCACCCGGTTCACCGGCTGCACCCATTTTTATTTCGGTAATGGTGGATGGCATAATGCAGCCATCGCCAAGGGGCATTAAAACCCCAGAGTCAACATCGTTAATACCGTGACCCAGACCGCCGTAATTGCCGCTTTGCGGGTCGTAATAAGTTAATGTGCCAATTCCGGCAACGCTGTCCCGAAGCCACATTCCCAGTTCAGCGGCTCCGCTTTCGAAGTTGGGACAAAGGGATATTTCTATATCCTGAGCTCCCCGCCTAACTAAAACAGTAAGCGTTTTGCCGCCCATGTTGTTTACCGCCGCTCTCAGGTCTGAGGCAGAGCTGATTTTCTCTCCGTCAACGGCAGTGATAAGGTCGCCGGGCAATAAGCCCGCAACAGCAGCCGGTGAAGGTGAGGCCCCGTTATCCGTGGCTGAAAGGCCAACTACGAGAGCGCCGTCAGTACTCATCTCAATACCAACTGTGCTGCCCATTGGCACCAGCATAGGCCGGTTTTCCGCCGAAACCGATGATATAAGTGCCATGCACAGGGTGAGAGTGGTAATAAGTGCGTTTGTTTTTATTTTTTTATTGCTCATTTGCTGCTCCCCCGCTTTTCTATTTTTGCTCTAACAGTATGTTCGTAAACCTTCGAATTTAACGACGAAAATGCTATGAAAAATATTGCTCATTTTCCTTTTGAGGTTTTGTTGCGAGATTTCAAACAAGCTTGGGGTTTTGGAAATTTGTTAAAATTGAAGGGGAGGTTTTTCCATGATGATTTACGATTGCGCACCGGGAAGCTGGCGGGGTGTTGCAACTGGACTAAAAACCTTAGAGGAAAATTGTGGTAATTTAAAGCGGGAGTGTATAGGACGAAGCGTTTTGGGTTGTCCTATTTTCGCAGCTAAGATAGGCTGCGGCGTCAGACGTGTTTTAGTGGTAGCTGGACAGCATGGAAACGAATGGATAGGAACAAGAGCTCTTATGCGATTTATCGTGGCGCTTTGCGGGGGCTGTGTTTGCGGCATTGCGGCAAGGGACTTATTGGACAAATGTACTTTTTTCTTTGTGCCGCTGGCAAACCCTGACGGAGTGGAGCTTGCCCAAGGGCGCTCATGCCGGGGGGAAGCCTTTAATAACGCACGGCTTATTGGAGGAGATTTTCCAGAAATACCTTTTCCCACCGGATGGAAGGCAAATATTAATGGGGTGGATTTAAATTTGCAGTTTCCGGCAGGCTGGGAGCGAGCAAGGCAAATCAAATTTTCGGCAGGCTTCGACAGGCCGGCGCCAAGGGATTATGTGGGTCCCTCTCCCCTATCTGAACCTGAAAGCAGGTCGCTGGCAGAGTATACCAGATTCGTTTGCCCGGATACGGTTGTGGCTTTGCACAGCCAGGGTGAGGTTATCTACTGGCGGTATAACGGATATGAGCCATCAGGTTCACGTGCTTTGGGGGAGCGAATGAGCCGTGTGAGTGGCTATACCCTTGAACTTACGCCGCCTTTAAGCGACAATGCGGGTTTTAAGGACTGGTTTATAGCAGAGTTTGGTAGACCGGGCTACACGGTGGAGCTAGGCCTGGGAGAAAATCCCCTACCCGATAAACAGCTTGCCCATATTTTTCAAAGGGCTGCTGCAATACTGGTGCAGGCAGCCCTTTGGTGACGCTGAAAAGGGCCGCGCCGAAGAGGAACCTCTTCGGCGCGCTTTTTCATCTTCGGCGAAAGTTGGAGGAGATTTCACTTAAGGCCTCAGCGGCCTCCATATCAAATTCGTCGTTTCTGGCTACGTCGCTGAGAGCTACTATGCCGACCAACAGACCGTTATCGGTTACAGGGATGCGCCGAACCTGACTTTCCCCCATTCGTGTGGCTACGTCTTTTGCACTGTCAAAGGGTGAGGCTGTCACCAGATTTCGGGACATGATTTCGCTAACCTTAACTTCCTTAGGATCGCATTCTGTGGCAACGCAACGGAGGACTATGTCCCGGTCCGTTACAATGCCCTTTAGTTTGCCCTTATCGCTGCGTACTGGAAGAGCGCCGATGTTGTTGCGCTTTAACAGCCTGGCCGCAGCAATCACCGGTTCATCCTCGCCAACAGTAATTACACGCTCGGTCATAATGTCGCTTATGGTCATTTCTGTTCATCCTTTCGTAAAGCTTGCCGCCTTTAAGGAAGAAATGTATATTCATTTTTAGGGCGGCTATGTTTCCGTTGTCATTTCCAGTATCGGCAGAGCGTGATTGTTTTATTCTTTATACTTTAAAAAATTTAAATATACTAATTAAATTAGTTTTTTATGTTTTCAAGAGGAGGCTTTAAGCTTCATTAGGGCGGGGCCTGCGGCATCTGCAAAAAGGCGCACAGCACGAAGGGCCTCTTCTAAGGTATTGCCGCTGCTGCCCACCTCCAGAATAAGGGAGCCGGTTGTAAGCTGTTGGTTGTATCGCTCCATCTTCATGGCTATGGGTCTGGCAAGGGTTGGATAGCTATCCACTACAGCTTTTTGCAGGTACAGCGCAAGCTTCAGGTTTTCCATGTAGTTAGGGTGGGTAAGTCCGTTTTCTCCGGTGCCTGCCAGAAGCATTATTTGGGAGCATGGCTGGCCCGATAGTTCGGCAATCGTTTTATACACAATGTCACCGGTGCCTATGGCATCACGATGGACATCAAGCACTACGCAGATCTCCGGGTACTGCGAAAGGTAGCGTTCTATGGCGGCTCCACTGCGGATGTAGCTTCCGGTATAGCTGGGGTAATCGTAGCTTTCTCTCTCGTGGAGCACACCAATACCATAACTCTCAAGGCATGCGGCAAGTTCGTCCCCTACGCGTACGATATTGTACCGAGTATCCTCTGTCCGGTAGGCATCTGAGCTAATATAGCTTTCTCCGGCCTCTGGGGTGTAAGCCTCGCTGGTGTGGGTGTGGATTATGAGCACCTGGTAGCCTTGGGAGGGCAGCTTAATTGAAGGGCCTGCAGAAAGGAGCACCTCTAAATCCAAATCTAAGTCTGTTTCGTTATTAATAACCATTCCGCCAGCTATGGTAGTTGGCAGAATTACTGGCTTGTCCGTAGGCTGATGGATTCTTGGCTTTGGGATTCTAACCTCTGAAGGAAAGGGCGGAAGGGTGGGCGGGGGTGTTCGGGCAACTTCTTCAAGCTGAGGAGCCGCGGAAGTCGGAGTTTCTTTTGCCCTTTCCTGGGCAAGGGCTGTTGCCGCGGTTATCCTTCCGTGTGTCCAGCGTAAAAGCTCCTCTCCCCTTTCGGTTTGAAGACCGGTGTATATTACAAAAAACAACAGGAGTATTACCAGTGCTTTAAAAAACTTCATGGTGCCACCCTCCTCTCTGGTATCATTCATGCTTATGCTCGGTACAAGGGTATTATACGTTATGAAAGAGAGCGGTTTGTTTCTGTTTTGTTGTAATTTGTTCTCGATTGATATTAGTTTTGATTTACATAATGCAAAATTATTTGCAACCCTCTTGCATTTTACCCCCATTTTTTTGTCGAAGCAGCCCGAAGCTTGTCGTCCCCTTGTCATTACGCACACACAATATATTGTGTTTATGTATTAATACGCCTTAATAAATCTAGCATATTTTGTGGTTATGTCTATTATATCACATTTGTATTATGTCATTTTGTACAAAATTCCTATTGAAATTTAACCACCAAAATGAATATAATTAACGTGGTAATAGCTTGTCCCCAGTGTGGTTTATTTACAAGCGAAATATGTAATAGGAGCGTATTATGACAAATAATTTCAAATTGAAAATTTCCATAATATGCGTTGTATGTTTGCTCGTGTGCATGATTAGCATAATCGGTGCATATGCAGTTAGTGTAGAGTCTGAGGCAGCGCCAGAGGCCGAAGCAGTTTATCAAACGGTTCCAATGTACATTAACGGCATTATGTTTGCCGACGGCTTCACGGTAGGCGAAACCACCTACACACCTCTGCGGGGCTTTATAGAATTTTTAGACGAGCAGATTGACATCGCGTGGAATGAGGAAACTCAAACCGTCACCATAACCGATGAAGGACTTAATATTTCCGCCACTGTAGGCGCATTCTACATAAGCGTCAATGACCGCTGCTTCTATGTTCCGGACGGAGTATTGATTATTGAAGGCTCTGTCTGTGTACCTGTGCGTGAAATAGCAAAAGCCTTTAGCATTGATGACATTGAATGGGATGAGGATAGCAGCAGCGTCAGTATTTGTAGTGACGAAGTTTCTGTTATCGAGGGCGGTGAGGACTTCTATGTTGAGGATGATCTTTACTGGCTGTCAAGACTGATAAACGCAGAGTCCGGCAATCAGCCCTTCGACGGCAAGCTTGCAGTTGGTAATGTGGTTATGAACCGCGTGGCTGATGACAGTTGCCCGGACACAATTTACGGTGTTATTTTCGACAAGCGCTACGGCGTGCAATTTAGCGTTATTGAGGGCGGCATTTATGCCGAACCCAATGAGGAGTCTGTGGCTGCTGCAAAGCTTTGTCTTGAGGGATACAACATTGTGCCTGACACTATTTACTTTGTAAATCCCGATGTAGGCGTAAGCTCATGGTTTGCCCAAACCCGCGTGTTTGTGGCAAGCATAGGCGAACACGATTTCTACGCTTAATTGTAGACGCGGAGAAATTAATATGTTATTATTACAGGGTATACCATTGGTATGCCCTGTTTAAGGTTTTAGGGGCATTTTCCTTGATTTCTATTATTCCTTGAGGTAATTATGCAAAAAATATTAAAAGACGGCTTTGAAGCACTGGGGCTACCCTGGGATAACGAAATGCAGCGGCGCTTCAGCATTTATTATGACCTTCTTACCGAGAGAAACGCAGTAATGAACCTTACCGCCATCAGCGGTGAGGATAACGTTGCAAGACTGCATTTTTTAGATTGTGTTGCGCTGGCGACAATCTTTGATTTTAAGGGCAAGTCCGTTATTGACGTGGGCTCAGGCGCCGGCTTTCCGGGAGTGCCGTTAAAAATTGCCGAGCCGTCTATTGAGCTAACGCTGCTGGACAGTCAACAAAAGCGGATGGCCTTTTTATCCGAACTTTGCGGCAAGCTGCACTTTACTGAAGTTAAGCTGCTTGCATCTAGAGCTGAGGAGGTCGTGTGCCACATAGGCGGTAGCTTTGATGTTTCGGTTTCACGGGCCGTAGCGCGGCTTAACATTCTCTGCGAGCTGTGCATGCCCTTTGTTCATGTGGGCGGTGTGTTTATCTCCATGAAGGGACCTAACTATAAGGCTGAGCTTAAGGAGGCGGAAAACTCCATCTCAGTTTTAGGCGGTCGCCTCTTGGGAGTTAAGGAATATATAATTCCGGGAACAGACATTATGCACACGGCTATTATTATTGAAAAGATACGTAAAAGCAGCGATGTTTATCCAAGGCAATTTGGGCAAATAAAGAAAAAACCCTTATAATCTATGTAAGCATATTTTTTAAAAAAATAAGGATAACAAGCTTTACTTTTCTTGCTTTACGAATCCTCGAAAACTTTGTTTTCGTTTTATGGAGGCATTATATGACAAATATTCCTGAGCTTTTCGGCAGCATGGCATTTAACGAGAACGTTATGCGCGAACGTCTGCCAAGGGACTCCTACAACACTTTGAAGAACACAATAGAAAAAGGCGGACGGATGGATTTAGTAACGGCCAACATTGTGGCAAATGCCATGAAAGACTGGGCCACAGAAAAGGGCGCTACCCACTTCACCCATTGGTTTCAGCCCCTTACGGGTATAACCGCCGAAAAGCACGACAGCTTCATTGCCCCTTGCGGTAATGGTGGAGTGATTATGGAGTTTTCCGGCAAAGAGCTAATTAAGGGAGAGCCGGATGCCTCCAGCTTCCCCTCCGGCGGCATTCGAGCCACCTTTGAGGCAAGGGGTTACACAGCCTGGGATCCAACCAGCTATGCTTTTATTAAGGACGGTGTCCTCTGCATCCCCACAGCCTTCTGCTCCTACGGTGGTGAAGCACTAGATACCAAGACTCCCCTGCTGCGTTCAATGGCCGCACTGGATGTGCAGGCAAGGCGGATCTTAAAGCTGTTCGGCAACGACTGCGCTAGGGTTTCGGCAACCGCCGGACTGGAGCAGGAGTATTTTTTAATTGATAGGGCTACCTACAATCAGAGGAAAGACCTTATTTATACAGGGCGCACACTTTTCGGTGCGCGTCCTCCCAAGGGTCAGGAGATGGACAACCATTACTTCGGCTCAATAAAAATCCGAGTGTCTGCCTTTATGAAGGAGCTTAATCACGAGCTTTGGAAACTTGGTGTTCTGGCGAAGACAGAACATAACGAGGCTGCTCCTGCCCAGCATGAGCTCGCCCCCATTTTTTCAACGGCAAATATCGCCATTGACCACAACCAGCTTACAATGGAGATAATGCGTAAGGTTGCAAAGCGCCATGACCTTACCTGCCTGCTTCACGAGAAGCCCTTTGCCGGCGTAAACGGCAGCGGCAAGCACAACAACTGGGCGCTGGCAACCGACGAAGGAACAAATCTGTTGGAGCCGGGTGAAACCCCGGAAGAGAACGCGCAGTTTTTGCTTATTATCTGTGCGGTTATAAAGGCCGTGGACGAGTATCAGGATCTGCTCAGAATTTCTGCCGCTTCCTGCGGCAATGATCACCGTTTGGGAGGGGACGAGGCGCCTCCCGCCATAGTGTCCGTATATTTGGGTGATGATTTGCAGGAAATTTTGGACTCCATAAAAAATAACACTGTATATGACCGGGTAGTGAAAAAAAGCCTTACTGTCGGCGTAGACATTATGCCTCCCTTTCCCAGAGATAATACTGACAGAAACCGCACCTCACCCTTTGCTTTTACGGGAAACAAATTTGAGTTTCGAATGCTTGGATCTTCCATGTCCGCTTCCACTTCCACCACCTACATAAACACCATTGTTGCGGAGGCCTTAAGACAATTTGCAGACCGTCTGGAAAAGGCGGAAGACTTTACAAGCGAACTTAACGTTCTTATACGCGAAACCATCACCAAGCACGACCGCATTATATTTAGCGGCAACGGCTACGATGAAAGTTGGACAGACGAGGCCGAAAAACGCGGGCTGCTTAATTATACGAGCACGGCAGATTGCCTTCCTCATTTGACCGATAGGAAGAACGTGGAGCTGTTTACCGGGCACGGTGTTTTTTCTGAAACCGAGCTTCGTGCAAGACGGGATATACTGCTGGAATCCTACATAAAGCAGGTTAAGATAGATGCTCAGGTAATGTTTGAAATGCTCCATCGCGACATTATCCCAGCGGTTATGGGCTTTGAAAAGGATATAGCAGACACGGTAGTTGCCAAAACCTTAGCTAATCCGGCAATTAGGTCCAGAGTAGAAACAAACCTGCTGGCAAACGTTTCCGAGCTTTTAGAGCAGGTATGTGACGGTTGCGAGGCTTTGGAAAAGTCCGTTTCCTCTATTAAGTTAAAGGAATGTGACCTTGAAAAAATGGCTGTATATTGTCATGAGACCGTAATTGCAGACATGGCAAGGGTTCGCGCCTCCACCGACAAGCTTGAGAATCTGGTGAGCAAGGACGCATGGCCCTACCCTTCCTATGGAAGGCTTTTATACAGAGTTTGAGGCATATTTGTTCAAATAAAAAACAAATTAAATATAAAAAGTCCGTCAGCAATCTGCTGACGGACTTTTTATATTTGCAGTTTTAATTATAAAGGCTTACGTTTCGGCTGTAGCAAAAGTAAGTCCAGCCAAGGTGCTTGTCATAGCAGGCGGTATGAACGCCGCCACCCTGACGGAAGTTGGCCTGGAAAACAACTGAGGGGTCGTTGATAACGCGCTCTCCGTTAAATAGGCGCATAGCAAGTGCGGCACAGCGCTCAGTGGGGATGATGTTAGCAAAATAGCGGCTGTTGGCACCGTAATACTGTCCGGGCTGCTCAAGAACTTCCTTGATTGTATTGGGAAACTCGGGGCTGGTAACGCGGTTTAGTACAACCTCTCCAACGCACATTTTCCACTGGTCATCAAGCCAATCAGAGCCTGCTTCGGCCCATATGATTTTTGCTAAAAGAACAAAGTCATCATATACAATTTCGGGGTATTCAAGACCTAGCTCTGCAATCTTTGCGTTCCTTGCGTCTTCAGCCGCATGACCGGCCTCATAATCGCCTGTTGAAGCGGCGACTATCATTCGAAGGGAATAGTCCACAAGGGGGTCATAGGCTGCACCTTCGCCGGAAGGCTCTGCAATCGCCCCTGCGGCGATTGCGCTGCTTTGAGCCGTTACTACCTCGTTGTTTGATTGGGCGGCCTCAGGGGGCGCTATTCCCTCTTCAGCGGCAACAACCAGGTCTGCAGCAAATACACTTGTGCAAATAGCCATCAATAACATGAGTATCAGAAATACTGAAACAATTTTTTTCACAATATACCTCCTATCGCGTTTAAAAAGCCGATGTATTATGTATCCGGACAGAGTATCCCGGATATGTGTGCAATTATACTTTTCATCCTGCGTACAATTTGTCGCAATCACGCAGGGGCTCGCACAATTATCCATCGGCAGGTTCCAAAATTCTTGTTCATCCCACTTAAGGGCAAAAACTAACGTACTTTCGCACTAGTTTTCCCACTTTTGCTGAAAAACAGCCTTTTCATTTGAGTACGTTGGCAATGATAGCAAAGTGCCGGGGCTAAATCAAGCATTGTCAAAGAATTAACGTAATTTTTAGTTATATGTTCAACAAAACCGTTTCCATTTTGTTACCGTTTGGTAATTATTTTGTGTTTTTGCAAGTAAAACTCCATTACTGCTTTTTGTAAATATAGGTATTAAACCAAAAAAGTGCCTTTCAACAACATCTGCCCCCATATCTTGAGGTCAGTTTGTCGAAAGGCACTGTGCGGCATTCACCGCTCTTATAAGTTTTGCAACTTTGCTGGCGTTCTCTTGCGGAAGGGACAGCCGTCTTTTAGCTAAAAAAGGTAAATTCGCTGGCAAAATGGAGAACGTCACCGGACCAGCCCTGAATTATATAGCCCTCTCCGGTTTCGCATCCCCGAAGCTCAAGGGCGGTGCCAAGGCGCACCTCCCTGTTAAAGTTTACAACGTAGTCCCTAACCTTACGGCAACGAAATTCATCGGGAAGAAAATCGGTGGCAATTTTTGTATAGACTACATTATTCATATGGTGGTTGCAGTCTAAATCCGTATAGCAGGTTTCACGGGTTCCCAGGATGGTCATCTCACCGGTGGGGATAATCTTGCCGCATTCGGGAGCATCGGCCACCTTTTCCGGATGTGGTTGGGAGCCCTTTCCGGGATGATGCAAGCCCTCTTCAAGACGGTGGGTTTTTAGGTTGATCAGAACCCATGTTCCGGAAAAGGATAGAAGAAGCTCATCCTGTTCCGAACGCAGCTCACAGTCACGCAGGAAAAAGTTCCCCTCCGTCTGCCTAAACCAAGTGGTGAACACCACCACTTCTCCCCTCTTTGGTATTCTGTGTATTCTTGCGCTCATGCGGGTAAGTAAAATTACTACGCCGTGTTTCAGGAAGAACTTATAGTCCTCACCATTGGCATCTCCTTCATCTCCGGCGAGTTCAGAAAATATGCCTAAAAGCACATGAAGGTAAGCTTCGCCATCACAGTTACACTGGAAATAGTCCAGGGTGGTTTTTCTTTTGTAAAAAGTGCCGTCAAAATATCTTTCTGCCATTTGTTTTCCTCTCTAGTACCGCGGTGATACATTACATATTATTAAGCTAATAGCTCAAATTCACAGGCAAAGTGGAGAGAGCCATCAGTCACACCTTGAAGGGCAAAGCCGCCAGGTATTTCGGCTCCGTGTAGTTCTAAAGTCTCGCCGAGTTTTGTTTCCATGTTAAAAGTTATATCCACGGCCTTAACGGGCACCTCTCGGAGGGTGTCGGGTAAGAAGTCCGTGGCTATCTTCCCGTAGACAGCATTATTTACATGCCCATTACTGTCCAAATCGGAATAGTATATGGGGCGCCGTCCCAAAAATGGCAGGTCTTGGTTTAGCTTAAGCTTTTTGCAGGAGGCGCAGCCAACGGTTTCGGGATTCTCCTCGGGTAAACCTCCAACAAGGGCAGCGGGACGGAGTATCTCACGGCTTATGGGGTTTACAAGGAGCCACATGCCGGTACCAGCAATAATCTGCTCGCCGTTTTGACCGCGCACATCATATTCTCTGTAGAAGTAGGGGCCTTTTACGTTGCGCTCCCATGTCTCCGCCACTACAGTTTCGCTGTACTGGGGTATACGGTTAAATTCAAGGCGCATGCGGGCAATAAGAAAGGTTTGACCCCTGTCCAAAAGGAAGCTGTGGCCCAGGCCCTTATTTTCGTAATCCTCGCCGGAAAGCTCGGTTAATAACTTCATTATTGAAAACACAGTGCCACGCTTGTAGGTGTCACAGTCACCAAAGCGAAAGACAAACTCTCTAAAGTAGTGGTTTTCTTTTGCCATTGTTTGCCCCCCTTCCCCTTTAATATAAGCCGAAAGCGATTTCCTTTGTTGCGGCTAAATTTACCCACCAAAAAGGGATTATATCTCTTTTTTATTAAAATCTCAATATTAAATTAAAAAACGACTTATTTTGTCATAGGGATTTGAAATTATACCAATAAGGTGTATAATACCATAGCGTGAACATTAGCTTTGAAATATAAGCTATAATTTTTGTGCCCACGAGCTATTGTAAGTAAGGGTCACACACGATTTAATACACTGGAGGAATATTATGTTAACCGAAATCCTAAAAACACTAAAGGTTGAGCGCAGAAAAATTGTCTTTACAGAGGGCGAGGACCCACGAATCCTTGAAGCCGCTTCCCGCCTCGTTGCCGACGACATTATGGATGTGGTTCTCTGCGGAAAGCCCGAGGAAATCAAAAAGGCCGCCGAGGGTAAGTTCAATATCGACAAGATAGAAATCATTGACCCCGCCAACTATGCAGAGCTTGACGCCATGATCGAAAAGATGGTTGAACTTCGCAAGGGCAAAATGACAGCCGACGAATGCCGGCAGGCGCTTAAAAAGTCTAATTACTTTGGTACCATGCTCGTTAAGATGGGCAAGGCCGACGGACTTCTGGGCGGCGCTACATATTCCACTGCGGACACCGTTCGTCCCGCATTACAGATTATAAAGACGAAACCAGGAGCACACCTTGTATCATCCAGCTTCATCCTTTCCCGTGGAGATGAACGTCTGGCAATGGGCGACTGTGCTATTAACATAGACTATCCCGACAGTGTTGATAAAGAAGGCAACGTTACACTGAAAGGCAGCGATAAGCTGGCAGAGGTAGTTGTTGAAACAGCTCGCACAGCTAAGCTTTTCGGCATTGACCCAAAGGTTGCAGTGCTTAGCTTTTCCACCAAGGGCAGCGGCAAGGGCACAACCGTTCAGCTCTCCCGCGATGCTACCCTAAAGGCTCAGGAAATGGCTCCGGATCTCGCTATTGACGGAGAGCTACAGTTTGATGCTGCTGTTTCCCCCGTTGTTGCCGCCACCAAGTGCAAGGGCTCTCCCGTTGCAGGTCAGGCCAACACATTCATCTTCCCCTGTATCGAGGCCGGCAACATCGGCTACAAAATCGCCCAGCGTCTGGGAGGCTTTGAGGCCTACGGCCCCATTCTTCAGGGCTTGAACGCTCCTATTAACGATCTTTCCCGCGGTTGTAACGCTGAGGAAGTCTATACAATGGCTATCATCACTATGGGTCTTAAGTAAGACCGCTCTCTTAGCGGGCGAAGTGCTGTACTCTTCGCCCGCTTATATTAATCGAGTGTTTTTGAGTATACAAGATATGCCGTAAAATGACATTTATTTGGATTTGCACTTGACAATGGTCAAAATTTTGGTATAATAAATCTCGCGCTTACGAATATATATGCGGGCATAGCTCATTTGGCAGAGCGCCACCTTGCCAAGGTGGAGGTAGCGAGTTCGAATCTCGTTGCCCGCTCCAAAAGAAGCACAGAAATTTCTGTGCTTCTTTTTTATCTATCCAACAACGCATAAAGGTGAACTAAGATATAAGTAATATAAAAAAGTGTCGCCCTAGTACTGGAGTCATTTTTTTCATACCATTTTTTCCTGCTTGACCTTTCTGTCAATAACATGACGGGAGGCAAGCTCTTTTTTTATATCCTCATTGGAGATGCCCATTTCCACCATCATCACCATTACGTGATAGAGAAGGTCGGAGACCTCATAAACGGTTTCCGCAGCATCATTTCCCTTTGCGGCAATAATGACTTCCGTGGACTCTTCACCTATTTTTTTTAGTATTTTGTCAATACCCTTTTGGAACAGGTAGCTGGTGTAACTGCCCTCCTTAGCCTCGGTTTTGCGGCCCTTGATTAGCTCATAAAGACCGTCCAGGGTGAAGTCGTGAAGTTCCTTACTTTCCCAGAGCTTGTCTACAAAGCAGGAGTCGTTTCCCAAATGGCAGGCGGGGCCGGTTTTTTCAACGGTTACCACCAGGGCGTCCCTGTCGCAATCGGCGCTTATGCTGACGATTTTTTGAATGTTACCGCTGGTTTCTCCCTTGCGCCAAAGCTCCTGTCTGGAACGGGAAAAGAAGCAGGTGCGTCCCTCGTTCAAAGAAATCTCTAAGCTCTCGCGGTTCATATAGGCAAGCGTAAGCACCTTTTGGCTGGTATTATCCACCACCACGGCGGGTATAAGACCCTTTTCGTCAAACTTTATGTCCTCTATATTCAGCATAGGTTTCTCCTTTACAGCCTAACAGGGATGTTGTTTTCCATTAAACGGGCTTTTAAATCGGGTATTCGCACCTGGCCGAAGTGGAAGATCGAGGCGGCAAGGCCTGCATCTACATTTGGGAGGGTTTTAAATAGCGTGATAAAGTCCTCAATGCACCCAGCGCCGCCGGAGGCTATAACGGGGACGCTGACAGCGTCACACACGGCAGAGAGCATTTCAATATCAAAGCCCCCCTTTACACCGTCTGTATCAATAGAGTTAAGGACAATTTCGCCCGCCCCACGTTGGGCAGCCTTTTTTATCCAGTCAATAGCGTCTATGCCTGTGTTATGCCTGCCACCCATAGTAAAGAGGGTAAAGCGCCCGTCTACGCGCTTAACATCGGCAGAGAGGACAACGCATTGTCTGCCGTATTTTTTTGCGGCTGCTGTAATGAGGTCTGGGTTTTTAATTGCACCGGAATTTACGCTGACCTTGTCAGCCCCGCATTTAAGAACGCGGTCAAAGTCCTCAAGGGTATTAATTGCTCCGCCCACTGTTAGAGGAATAAATATCTGTTCGGCTAGCTGACGGAGGATGTCGATAAAAAGCCCTCTGCCCTCGCTGGATGCGGTTATGTCATAAAAAACCAGCTCGTCTGCTCCGTTATCGGAATAATATTTACCCAGCTCCACCGGGGAGGAAACGTCATTAATGTCCTTAAAGTTCACGCCTTTAACTACCCTACCATCGCGAACATCAAGGCAGGGAATAATTCGTTTTGTAATCATTTTTCTATTTCCTTTATAGCTTGGCTAAGATCGACGCTGCCAGTGTAAAGGGACTTTCCCAAAATTGCACCGCGAACACCGATCCGGCGTAGAAGTTTAAGATCTGACATATCACTAATGCCCCCGGAAGCAATAATATCCAGCGTGAAGCGCTCCATAAGGCGGCGATAAAGCTGCTCGTTAATGCCCTGCATTGCCCCATCCTTGGAAATGTCAGTACAGATTACAGTTTTTACGCCCATGTGCTGAAGGCTGTCGATGAAGCTGAAACCCTCCAGAACACTGGTTTCGGTCCAACCGTGGATGGCTACGTTCCCATCCTTTAAATCAACCCCCACTGCTATTTTTTCTCCATAGCGTTCAATGGCCGTTTCCAAAAACACCGAATCGCTGACAGCGGCGGAACCTATGATAACGCGCATTACGCCGGAATTTAGGTATTTTTCCACGGTTTCCATGTTGCGAATGCCGCCACCCACCTGAACCTTTAACCCACTGGTTTCGACGATTTCGGCTATCAGGTTGCAGTTGGGGGTACCTCCGGTTTTGGCCCCGTCAAGATCCACCAAGTGGAGATATTCGGCGCCGGCGGTTTTAAAATCCCTGGCCACCTTGGCGGGCTCAGAGCTGTATACGGTTACTTTCTCATAGTCGCCTTGGAACAGGCGCACAGCCCTACCTTCTAATAGGTCAATTGCGGGAAATATATCCATGTCTTTCTCCATTCAGATTTTGCAAAAGGCTTTGAGAAGCCCAAGGCCCACCTCGCCGCTTTTTTCGGGGTGAAATTGCATGCCGTATATGCTGCCACTTTTAACAGCGGCGGTAATCTCCGAGCCGTAATCAGTGGTGGCTAGAAGGCTTTCTTCACACTCTGTTGCAGCGAAGGAGTGGACAAAATAGACGCAGTCCCCCTCTTTGATGCACTTGAATATGGGGTCGGAGTCTCCACGCTTAGTTAAGTTAAGGGCATTCCAGCCTATGTGAGGAACCTTGAAACCTTCGGGGATCATCATATCGATAGAATGCACAGACCCTTTAATTAGTCCCAGGCCGAGAGTTTCACCAAACTCGCAACTCTTTTCAAAAAGCAGTTGCATTCCGAGACAGATACCCAAAAGAGGCTTCCCGCTTTTGGCAAGGGCTTGGACCTCTTTGTCCAGGCCGCTTAAAGCAAGCTTTTCCGCCGCATCCCGAAAAGCTCCCACGCCGGGAAGGATAACTTGGTCGGCTTTGCTTAGCATAGCAGGGTCACTTGTTATAATTGTCTGCTGACCGATATAGGTAAGTGAGCTTTTAAGGGAAAACAGGTTTCCCACGCCGTAATCTAAAATTGCAACCATTATAGCTCTCCCTTGGTGGATGGTATTTCGTTGCCTAAGTCTGGGTCTATGGCGGCAGCTTTAGAGAGAGTTCTGCCCAGCGCCTTGAAAACGCCCTCTAAAATGTGATGGGAATTATCTCCCGCCAGCATACGCACATGGAGAGTTATATTTGCCGTTCTTACAAAGCCCAGCAAAAATTCCTTCACAAGCTCGGTGTCAAAATCTCCAACCTTTTCGGTGGGAGGCACAAGCTCATAGGATAGGTGCGGCCGACCGGAAATGTCAGCGGCGCACATGATGAGAGCTTCGTCCATCGGGAGAATAATATCGCCGTAGCGGAATATCCCACGCTTGTCTCCCAGTGCCTGGCGGAAAGCTATGCCGAGACATATGCCTACGTCCTCGGTTGTGTGATGGTAATCCACGTTCACGTCGCCCACACAGGAAACCTTGAGACCAAAGCGCCCGTGCCGGGCAAAGAGAGTCAGCATATGGTCAAGAAACCCGCAACCGGTGGAAACGGAACAGTCTCCCCCGTCAAGGCAGAAAAAAAGATTAATGTCGGTTTCCGCGGTCCTGCGGTTTAATTCGTAGCTTCTCATTGAAACAGCATCTCCTTTAGGGCGTTTAGCATTATGTCCATTTGCTCTTTGGTGCCGATGGATATGCGAACAAAGTCTTTAATGCGGGTCTTTGGAAAATATCGGACTAGCACCCCGCGACTCTTTAGTCCCGAATAGACCTGCTCGCCGGTGAGCTTGTGACTTGAGGCAAACAAAAAGTTTGCATGGCTGTCAAGGCAGTTAAACCCTAGTTCGTCAAGCTTCTTCTCCGTATACTTACGTGTTTCGACAATTTTAGAGCAGTTTTTATCGTAATAGCTCTGGCTTTTAATGGCGGCCTCGCCTGCCAGCTGAGTAAGGAGGTTAATGTTATAGGGGTTAATGGAATTTCGTAGCTTTTCCATATCCGCAATAAGCGGAGCGCTTGCGATACCATAGCCCAATCTTGCACCGGCAAGGCTGCGGGATTTAGAAAAAGTTTGAATTACAATCAGGTTATCATATTTTTTTATAAGCTGCACTGCGCTTTCCCCGCCAAAGTCCACATAAGCCTCGTCTATGGCCACCACGCTATGGGGGTTTGCCTTTACTATGCGCTCAATCTCACTAAGGCGCAGAGACAGTCCTGTCGGTGCATTGGGGTTTGCAATGACTATCGTACGTCCTGCGTTTAGGTAATCGTCCGCCGAGAGCGTGAAATCGTCATTAAGGGGTATCTCTCTGCTGTCAAGGCCGTATACCTGGGCGTATACAGGATAAAAGCCATAGCTTATGTCCGGGTAACATACACCGGTGGTTTTATCGCAGAATGCCATGAATATGAAGCTTAGTATTTCGTCCGAACCATTTCCTATAATTACGTTTTGGGGATTAACTCCATAATTGGCGGCAATAGTTTCCTTTAGGGCGCGGCAGATGGGGTCTGGGTAAAGGCGAAGCTTCTCTATTTCCCCCATATTCATCGCCGCTATTACTTCGGGAGAGGGAGGATAGGGCGACTCGTTGGTGTTAAGTTTTACATAGCTCATACCCCTGGGCTGCTCACCGGGGATGTACTCCTTTAGCTTTGAAAAGCGCTGACTTAAAAATCTGCTCATATCAGTGGCTCTCCTTAAGGCTTTTCCTAATGGTGGCGCTGCGGGCATGAGCTGACAGCCCCTCTTTCTCTGCGAAGTAGGCCACCTTGTGGCAGACGGCATTTAGGGCGTCCTCAGAATAGTATGTGTAGCTTGATTTTTTTACAAAATCATCAACGGAAAGAGGGCTTGAAAAGCGCGCCCTGCCGCCGGTGGGTAGAGTGTGGTTGGTACCTGAAAAGTAATCTCCAAGTGGCTCGGGGCAGTTGCGTCCGAGAAAAATGGAGCTTGCGTTTATGATTTTATCAAGGTAAGCAAAGGGCTCATCCACGCAAAGCTCAAGGTGCTCGGGAGCTATGCGGTTTGAAACGGCTATGGCTGTCTCTATGCTGTCGGCAATTATAATTTTTCCGTTATCCTCTATTGAGGCACGGGCGATTTCTTCGCGAGGAAGCTGCTTTAACTGCACTTCAAGCTCTTTGGCGACCTGCTGAGCAAGACTTTTCGAGGTTGTAATTAATACCGCACTGGCAAGCTTATCATGTTCGGCCTGAGAGAGCATATCGGCGGCGAGGACGACAGGGCTGCTTCTCTCATCGGAGATTACCAATATCTCGCTGGGTCCGGCTATCATGTCTATATCAACTGTGCCGTATACCTGACGCTTGGCTTCGGCAACAAACACGTTTCCTGGCCCAACTATTTTATCCACCTGCGGGATAGTTTCCGTGCCGTAGGTAAGAGCAGCAACTGCCTGAGCGCCGCCGCACTTCATCACCCTGTCCACACCCGCTATCTTGGCAGCGGCAAGAATGGCGGGGGCCACACCGCCGGTTTTATCGGGCGGCGTTACCATAATTATCTCCCCAACTCCGGCAAGCTTTGCAGGGATGCTGTTCATAAGGACCGAGGAGGGATAGGAGGCGGTCCCGCCGGGAATGTAAAGCCCTACGCAGGCGATCGGCGTAATCTTTTGGCCCATGATAACGCCCTTATCCTGACGCAACTCGTATCCTGTTTTTACCTGGTGACTGTGGTAGCTGCGGATATTTCCGGCGGCCTCCTCAAGGATTTGAATAAACTCCGGCTCCACGGTTTTTACGGCGGCTTCCCACTCTTCGGCAGTGACCTCAAGGGAGGCAAGGCTAATGCCATCAAATTCAGCCGTAAAGTTTATTACAGCCTCGTCACCTTTTTGGCGGACGGCTTCTATTATAGCTGCAACAGTCTCGCAAACGTTCGCTTGGCTAAGACCGCGGGAAAAAATTTCGTCCTCTGAGACGCTGTTCATGTCCAGTATTTTAATCATACTATTCTCCTTCTATGCAGAGGCGGAGTTTTTCACACATTTCTTCTATCTGTGCTGTTTTAAAACGGAAGGATGCTTTGTTTACGATTAAACGTGCGCTTATATCGCAAATGGTTTCCAGCACCTGCAGATTATTCTCCTTAAGTGTTTTGCCGGTTTCCACTATATCTACTATTACGTCGGAGAGCTTAACAATCGGCGCAAGTTCTATGGAGCCGTTAAGCTTGATTATCTCAATCTCACGGCTTAACTCGGCGTAATACCGCCTGGTTATGTTGGGGAACTTTGTGGCTACGCGAAGGGTGCGGTCGGTGCATTTAAGGGCACCCTTCCTCCCCGCCACGGCTATGCGGCATTTTCCGAAGCCCAGGTCAAGAAGCTCGTAAACGTCGGGCCGCTGCTCTAAAAGAATGTCAAGTCCGGCTATGCCAATGTCGGCAGCTCCGTGCTCCACATATATCGCCACGTCCGAGGGCTTTGCCCAGAAATAGCTAATAAAGTTTTCCTTATTCTCAAATACTAGCTTGCGCCCCTCCTTCATAATTTCAGGGCAACCGTATCCAATATCATCAAATATTTTATAAACACTTTCACCAAGCCTGCCCTTGGGCAAAGCAACACTAATCATTTGTTTCAAGAATTTCAAGCCCCCCCTCTCCCAGCTTTAGAAGCTGCTTAAAACAAATTTTTTCTGAGCGCATCGTTTGAACACGCACCCGCTGACCCGTTGATGTGAGCATCTTTACAGCGGCCATAAGCTTTTCTGTGTCTGCTCCATGATCATATAGCAGCAGCACATCAACGTCGTAGCGCTCTTCCTTTTCCCTGTTGCGCTCTAACTCGCCCACGTAAACGGCAAAACCCATGGCAGGGCATTGCTTGCCCAGCTTTTCCATGAGCTTATCATAGCGCCCGCCGGAGAGGACCGCGTTGGGTACACCGTCAACAAAGCCTTGGAAAATGAGGCCGTTATAATAGCTCAAGTCATTAATTACGGAAAAGTCCAACCTCAGCATTTCGCCCCATTCGGCAGATATGGAAGCAGCTATGCTTTCAAGTTGGTCCAAGGACGCTGACATTTTATCGTTTTTAACAAGTTCTCTTGCCCGGCAGATGGTTTCGTTAAAGCCTCCGTAAAGAGAGCTTAGGGATACAACCGTGTGACAGACATCGTCGCTGGCTCCGGCCTCATTGCATATGCGGCGAAGCTCATGGGCATTTTTGCAGCCCACACAGGAGATAATGCGCTCCTCAACAGCTCTGGGAAAACTGCAGTATTCCAAAAGGCCGGACAGGAAACCCATGTCTGAAACTGCCATAACACAGCGCTCGGAAAGACTTTGCAAACTGCGAACAGCCAGAGTGAGCACTTCGCACTGGGCGTAAAGGTCAATATCGCCCAAATATTCAAGACCCACCTGCATGATTTCCTTATACTCGTTTGATCCCCGGGGGGTTCTATAAACATATTCGTTATAGTATACCTTCTCAGGCTCTGTGGGGCGGGTGGGAACATTTTTGGCTATAGACAGGGTAACATCCGGCTTAAGGGCAAGGAGCTTGCCACTTAAATCGGTAAAAGTAATGATCCCCTGGCTAGGGAGAAAGCTCTTATTCTCCTGATAGAGGTCATATTCCTCAAATTTGCTCATTTTGTATTTTTTATATCCGTACTGCTCGTAAAGCTCACGGAGCTCAAATATTGCCCGTTCCTCGGGGCGAAGACTTTTTGTGAATGCGTTCATATCTCACCTGTCCTTTGCCGTGTTGATATTAGTATAAGCGGCATAGGTAAAAAGGTCAATACTTTATTACGCTAATTGATTAACTAATTAGTACGCTAATATATAATATCCATTATGCGATGTGCACAAGTTTATAAAGAGGCGGGGTGTTAAGCCCGGACAGACGCGCAAGTGAGCACTAACGTATAACAGAGTGAATAATACTCTTAACCGCAACAGCCTCAGTGGAAAAGGTGTAGCAATTGCGAAGCATCGACGCCGCCTCGATAGCCTGCTGGGGGTTTGCAGCATGGATGGACGCCAGGCTTTCCCCTGCATTAACATAGTCACCCACCTTTTTGTGCAAGACAAGACCAACCGATAGGTTAATCTCACTGTCTTTGGTCTCACGGCCTCCCCCAAGGTGAATGCAAATCCGTCCCACCTTTTCGGCCTGAATGGCTTTTACATATCCGGGTTTTTCGGAAGTTACCTCTATTACCACCGGGGCTTGGGAAAGCATTGATGTGTCATAAACGGCCTTATCATCGCCACCTTGAGCTTTAACAAACTCGGCGAGCTTATTAAGGGCTAAGCCGTCATCAATGGTTTTTTGAAGAAGGGATTGGGCCTTCTCCTCAGTTTGAGCTAGGCCCGCTTCCATAACTATGGCCGAGGCAAGGGCTATGCACAGATCGTGGAAGCGTTTAGGGCCGCCTCCCTTTAAAGTTTCTATGGCCTCCTTTACCTCCAGAGCATTGCCTACTGCGCAGCCCAATGGCTCGTCCATGTCCGAAATCACAGCAACGGTTTTTCGTCCGGCGTTTTTGCCAACAGCGACCATTTTTTCAGCAAGAGCCAGAGCATCAGCCTCATTCTTCATAAAAGCGCCACTGCCGGTTTTTACGTCCAGAGCAATTATGTCTGAGCCCGAGGCAAGCTTTTTGCTCATAATGCTGCTGACTATAAGAGGAAGGCTGTCAACGGTACCGGTTACGTCCCGAAGCGCATAGAGGAGTTTATCTGCAGGAACAAGGTTCTTTGTCTGACCCGCTAGGGCAAAGCCCACAGTGTTAACCTGGTATATGAAGCGCTTAACGTCTATAGCGGTGGTAAGTCCGGGAAAGCTCTCAAGCTTATCGATGGTGCCGCCTGTATGACCAAGTCCGCGGCCTGACATTTTTGCCATTTTAATGCCGAGAGCGGCAAGCATAGGACAAAGCACCAAGGAGGTTTTATCGCCCACGCCACCGGTGGAGTGCTTATCGGCCTTGATGCCGGATACAGCGCTTAAATCAAGGGTTTCGCCGCTTTTAACCATTTCTTGCGTGAGGCATAAGGTCTCGGCTTCGTTCATGCCCTTAAAATATATGGCCATAAGCAGAGCGGACATCTGGTAGTCGGGTATCTGACCGTTTACGTAACCTTGTATTAGAAAGGAAATTTCGCGCTCTGTCAAGGCTTCCCCGTTTCTTTTTTTTATAATAAGCTCGCTGGTGTTCATAAAAGCTCCCCCTATCCAATATAATGTAATTGTACCATTTCGTCTTTAGCTTGCATAGTAATTTTTCTCATAATCACACAGGGCATTCATATAATTAATAGAAACTTTATATAGGTTTTGCAACTACATATAATGGAGGTAATTATGGAGCGTGAACTTACGGGTTGCTATCCAATAATTCTTGACGGAAGCGAAAAGGGAAATGTTACTATCAACCGAGAGGGGCTTTTCTGGCGCTTTGATGCCAGGTGCGAAATGCGCGATGAGCTGCTTAGACTGTCAGTTTACGGCGGAGGCGCGGAGGGTTATTTGGGCGTGTTGGAGCCAATTGATGGTGAGCTGCGGCTAACAAAAATGCTAAGTAAAAATGCCTTGACAGGCTTTCCGAAAACCATAAGTTTTGTCACGCGGGCAGGGGAAGTGCCGCCGGTGAATGCATATATAGAAGAACTAGAGGTTTCCCCACCGAAAAGAGAAAACTCATCTGAATGTGAGCGCGATTTACCACCAGAGGATGATAAGCCTCCGCCCGGCGCATGCTCTCCCCCACCGTCGCAAATATCCAAGGATGTTTGGCGGCACTGTCCATTACCTTGTTCGCTGTTTTCGGATCTTGGGGCTAAGGCCCTTTGCGGAGATATTTCCGGGGCGCTTATGAAACGGGACAAGGACGGTGTCCTTCTGGCTGTACCGGAGCACACTGCCCATCGGATGCCTAATAATGACTTTTTGATTTTTTCGGATACAGAGATAATTTCTGGCAGACCCTTCCGCCTTGCCAACGTGAAAAATAAATGATCTCTAATCCAACGAAGCGCTTTTTTGGTGCTTCGTATATTTTTTTACTTTTGAGCAACACTAAATTCGCGCGCCTTAACACATTTAGGCGTTTATTTGGAAATAAGGAGGTCATCATATGGCAAATCTTACCGCAAAAGAGCTTTCCGCTCTTGAGGATCAAATCAGTACAGAGGAAAATCTAGTAAAAAAATACGAGGCTATGGCTTGCCTTTGCAACGACACAAAAATTCAGCAAGATCTTAATAACTTTGCCAACAAGCATCGCGCCCATTATAACACGCTTGTTTCGTTCTTACAGTAGGAGGATGGTAATATGAAAAATCCCAATCAGTGCGCACAAATTATGTCCGAAAAGGAAATTCTCAATGACTGCCTTTCCAGTCAGAAGCATATTTCGGCAAGCTACAACTCCTTCGCCGGCGAGTGCGCAAGCGAGCAGTTGAGAAACGCTTTTCTCAATATTCTCGATGACGAGCACCGCATACAGGCAGACCTTTTTACAAACCTGAGCAGCAACGGATGGTACACCCTTCAGCCCGCGGAGCAACAAAAGGTTCAGCAGGCAAAGCAGAAATATTCAAGCCAGCCGTAACAGCAACAAAAAAATCCCCCGAGTCTTCGGGGGATTTTTTCTTCATTTCCATCATTTTTTAAGCATTTTACCCAGACCACCAAAGAAACGACCGTTTGCCATGGCAAGAAGGCCTCTTGCAGTTTTTTCATTTATTGTGTCCGGGGCGTTAATCACCACCGAGCGCATTGGGCAGTCCACCGCCGAGACCATCATCATTTTAAAGGCAGGGTCTGTGTAGTCCTTTTTCCCGCCAAAGCTCTTTGAAACATAAGATTCTATGACCCTATACATGATTTTCATAATGAAGGAGCTTTTTTTCATTTCAAGGCATGTGTTATCCATGGTAAAGCTACCCTTCTGCTCCTCCGGCTCCACTTTTATGGGACTACCCATAAGCTTTTCCCACTCTTGCAGGGTGGGAACACCGTAAAGTTTTTCGTAGAAGCTGCCCCTAAGCTCACTATCTGTTTCTATTTCCTCGCCGGAAACGGCAATTGTGCCTTCCAATCGTATATCGTTGCAGGAAGCGCCCAGAAGAACCCTATATTGACCTGCGGGCACTTTCCAGCCGTTATGCCACAGGGCAAAACTCCTGTCATCTAATTCAAAGCTCGCATCCCCGCTCTCCCCTGGCTGAAGCTCCACACGGGCAAAACCCTTAAGCTCCTTTTCCGGACGAAACAGACCGCCCTCGGGAGGGGCAATATATAGCTGCACAACCTCTGCGCCGGAACGTGTTCCTGTGTTGGTTACAGTTGCAGTAACGGTCCTGCCTACAATTTGCAACTGACTGTATTCAAAGCTTGTGTAGGAAAGGCCAAAGCCAAAGGGAAAGCGCACAGGGCGCCTTGCCTTGTCGTAATAACGGTATCCAACGTATATTCCCTCACGATACTCTACATTTCTAACAGCAAAGTTCTCCTTTGATATAACGTCTTCATATCTAAGGGGCCATGTTTCTGTAAGCTTGCCGCATGGGTTTGCCCTGCCTGTAAGCAGGTCGGCGCAGGCAAGAGCTCCTGCCTGTCCGGCAAGCCCCATAAAGATTATGCCCTTTACCTTGTCATACCACGAAAGCTCCATTGGGCTTCCTCCCAGTAATACAACAACCGTGTTGGGATTTGCCTGAGCCACAGCTTCAATCATACTGATATGACCCTGAGGCATGCCCATGTTATCCCTGTCATAGCCCTCTGATTCAAAGCTGTCGGGCATGCCCGCAACCACTATGGCGGTGTTTGCCTTTTCGGCGGCCTCCCTGGCTTGACGAAGGGAAGCTTTAGTTACCGCCCCGTTCTTGTCACAGCAGGCTAAATAGAGGCAATCGGGCATAGCCCTCGTAAGGCTTTCAAGCTTTGTTGGATTAATATGGCTGCTGCCGGCACCTTGGCATCGAAAATCGTTGGCCATGTGCCCAATAAGCACTGCCTCCCCACTTTTTATTGGAAGAACACCGTCCTGGTTTTTAAGAAGCACCGCGCCCTGCCAAGCTATGGTGCCGGCAAGCTGGTGGTGGGCCTGAGTATCATAGCTTACATCTCGCTTATTCTCCAGGGCCTTTTTCATTAGCTTCAGAATACGCCGAGCTGAGGCATCCACGTCCTTTTCGCTGAGTTTGCCAGATTTAACCGCTTCGATAGCTGCTTTTTCCATATATGCAGAGCCGCCGGGCATGTTAAGGTCACAGCCGGCTTTGAAGGACTCTATTCGATCATTTAGCGCGCCCCAGTCGGTGACAACCATGCCGTCAAATCCCCACTCATGACGGAGCAAATCTGTTAATAACCAGCGATTATCGCTGCAATGAATGCCGTTTAGTTTGTTGTATGCGCACATGAGAGTGTCGGGGTGAGCTTCCTTTACCGCTATTTCAAATGCGCTTAGGTAAATTTCCCGGAGAGTTCGCTGGTCTATTAGGCTGTCGCCGTTCATGCGCTTAAACTCCTGAGAGTTGGCGGCAAAATGCTTAAGGCAGGAGGACACACCGGTGCTTTGCTGTCCTTTAATGTAGGCAGAGGACATCTTTCCGGCCAAGTAAGGATCCTCGGATAAGTATTCAAAGTTTCGTCCGCATAAGGGATTACGCTTAATGTTGCATCCGGGGCCCAAAACTATACTGACGCCGTTTGAAAGTGCCTCAAGGCCGATGGCTTCGCCCTCTTTTGCATATAGCTTTGTGTTCCATGTGGCGGTGGCGGTCACGGCCGCCGGAAAGCAGGTTGCGGGCGCGGACTCATTAAGGCCTAGCATATCCGTATCACCGCTTTGGCTTCGCAGTCCGTGGGGCCCGTCGGACATTTTAAAAGACTCAATGCCGTGTTTTTCCATAGCCTTTGTGTTCCAGCAATCAGCTCCGGAACACAGGCTTATCTTGTCCTCCAAGGTCATTTGTTGTAGTATTTTCTCAACATCCATGTCCGTTGCCTCTCCCTTTTAAAGATAATTGCACGGCAAAATTGTGCCCTCATTCCGCTCAATTTCTTTTATTGCCTCTTTTTTTTGATAATGCCCCACGGTATACTCTATCTTCCGTCATTGCGTCAAATGCGTCTGCTATAGAGAGAATCCTTGATAGAGCTGGAGTTTCATCACCTTTTAAGCCCTTCGGATAGCCTGTCCCATCCCAGCGTTCATGCTCTTGCGTTTCCTGACTTTTGGCATATAATGCCGCCATTCTGGAGGATACAATGGCCGAGTGAGAGCTGTTTTGATTAAGCATCTTTCGGCGGCGCATATACTCATCCGCCCCTACCATCACAGTTTGCATTTCTTGGTCTTCTCCATTCTTTGTACTGTGACCAATAGAAACGCTGATTGCATAAAGTGCATTATCATTAACCCTGTTGTAGCTTTCAATTGAATTTTTAATGTCTGCTTTTAACTGATCTGCCGCCTTAGCATCTGTATGCGGCAGAAAAATCATGAATTCATCGCCGCCCGTGTGGCCTAGCACGTATTCATCTCGAAGACAGTTTTTTATTAGCTGCGCTGTTTTTACAATTAGGCAATCTCCCTCTTCATGGCCATAA
>CAZNUD010000016.1:0-40874 GCA_964576195.1 uncultured Oscillospiraceae bacterium
ATCCTATCATTTCCATCGAGGACGGTATGGCCGAGGAGGACTGGGAGGGCTGGAAGATGCTCACTGATGCACTGGGAAGCAAAATCCAACTTGTTGGTGACGACTTGTTCGTAACCAACTGCACCCGCCTGAGTAAGGGGATTGAACTTGGTGTTACAAACTCTATCCTCATTAAGCTCAACCAGATCGGAACACTCACTGAAACTCTCGATACCATCCAGACCGCTCACAGAGCAGGTTATACCGCAGTTGTATCTCACCGCTCCGGCGAGACCGATGACACCACCATTGCAGATCTTTCTGTTGCTCTTAATACCGGACAGATTAAAACCGGCGCTCCCAGCCGCACCGACCGCGTGGCTAAGTATAATCAGTTGCTTCGCATTGAGGAAGAGCTTTTTGACGTGGCTCAGTATCCCGGCAAGGCCGCATTCTATAGCATTAAAAAGTAAGCAAACAAAATTTTCCTGTTTTTAGTATAAATGGTGTTTCCGCAGTCAACAATACTTGCGGAAACACCATTTTTATACAATGACGCCAAAAGCGGCCAGAATAAACAGGAGGTTAAATCTAAATGTCTGAAAAGAAGAGCTTCAGCGATAAGCTGGAAGTGTTTTTTGCCGGTAAGGGCTTCTACATAGCCCTGTCTCTCTGCGTAGTGGTGATAGGCGTAAGCGCCTTCATTCTTTTTAGCGGCAGCGGAGCTGATGTAGAAAACGGCGTAATGGAAATCCCTCAGAACCAAACAGAAATTGAGCCCCAAGCCCCCGTAATAGCGCAGGAGCCTCAGGAGCCAAATCTTGAGGAAGTAATCGCCACCGAAGAAACTGGAACATGGACTGCCCCAGCAGAGGAAATACCAGAGACCGTACAGTTTGTCTGGCCTGTTGCAGGGGAGGTAACTTTACCCTATTCCGTAGCCGCCCTCGTCTATAACGAAAAGATGGGTGATTGGCGAACCAGCGAGGGTATTGAAATTGCCGCTGAACTTGGCACGCAGGTTCTCTCCGTTGCTTCCGGACAGGTGGAAAGCGTGGGCACAGACGACCTTGGAGGCACCACAGTAGTAATTGTCCATGCCGGAGGCCTTCGCAGCATCTACTCAAATCTTGCCGCCGTTCCCACTGTGTACGAGGGGGATGGTGTTATGACCGGAGAGGTCATTGGTGCGGTTGGAGTAACTGCCCTCGGGGAAACAAAGGACGACCCCCACTTGTGCTTTGCCATGACTTTAGATGGGCAAAATGTTGATCCATCAGTTTATCTTTCTTAATAAGCGTTTGCCCTAAAGGGTGAATCGGGAATGACAAGACCATAAGCTTGCCAAATCTCTAAAGGGGTTTCTCTTTCTTTCAGGGAAGAGGAGCCCCTTTAAAATCCTGAGGAAAAAAGCTTGGGCGGGGCAGGTACTAAAACACCAGTTTGGTGACGGTATCAAAACATGCCCCCGGCTAAAAAGACCTCTAGGAAAATGGCCCAATCAAAAACAGTTATAAAATCCCTTTAAAACCAGCGAATCTGTGTTATAATATTTCCCATAGATTAATAGAAAAGGAAATGTTCTAATGACACTAAAAGAGCGCTTTTTAAGCTATATAAGCATAAACACCCAATCCAACGAGGGCGCTGAGGAAATGCCCAGCACAGATAGTCAGTTAATTCTTGCGGAAAAATTGCGCCATGAGCTTGAGCTTATGGGCGCAAAAAAGGTTCGCATTAGCGAATACGGCTATGTAATGGCGGAGCTGCCATCCAATATAGATGAGGAAATACCGGCTTTGGGTTTCATCGCCCATATGGACACATCCCCCGATGCTTCCGGTGAAAACATCAAGCCCCGCATAATCGAAAACTACGACGGTGGCACCATAACACTAAACGAAGAGCTTGGCATAAGCCTCGACCCGGCCGAGTACCCCAGTCTCAAGACCCATTTTGGTGAAGAGCTGATAGTAACCGACGGCACTACGCTTCTAGGTGCTGATGACAAGGCCGGCATCTCGGAAATTATGTGTCTTGCTGAGCATCTGATTAACCATCCTGATATTCCCCATGGCAAGATTTGCATTGCCTTTACGCCCGATGAGGAGATTGGCAACGGGGCCGAAAAATTTGATGTGGCTGACTTCGGTGCAGACTTTGCTTATACCGTAGATGGAGGAGAACTGGGCCAAGTAGAGTTCGAGAACTTTAACGGCTGCAACGCCAGCATCTATTTTCGGGGCCTGAGTATCCACCCGGGAAGCGCAAAAAACAAAATGATAAATGCCGCACTAATAGCAACGGAATTTGCCGATATGCTTCCAGAGCACGAAACCCCCATGCACACAGAGGGCTATGAGGGTTTTTATCATCTCCATGATATGAGCGGCGGGGTAGAAAAGGCCCAGTTGCACTACATTATCCGCGACCACAGCCGGGAGAGATTTGAGGAGCGCAAGCGTACCATGGGACTTGTGGCCTTCTACATCAATAAAAAATATGGCGAAGGCACAGCCAGACTTTATATAGAAGACCGATACTTCAACATGAAGGATAAGCTCCTTCCCCACAAGGAGCTTATAGAATATGCCTGCCTTGCCATGGAAGCTGCAGGCGTTAAGCCCCAAATTGCCCCCATACGGGGTGGCACCGACGGCGCAAAACTATCCTATATGGGTCTGCCGTGCCCGAATCTCTGCACCGGTGGGCACAATTTCCATGGTCCCCTTGAATATTGCTCCGTTAATTCCATGGAAAAAGTCGTCGAAATACTAGTTAAACTTGTGGCTCAGTTCACCCAGGGCAAGACCTCGGCCGGGGAATAAGAAAGGCGAGATATGAAGGACCTTATTAGAATAGCAGCCGTTAATGATTTGTCTGGCTTTGGTAAATGCTCTCTCACAGTTGCCCTGCCAGTAATCTCTGCAACAGGGGTTGAATGCTGCTGCCTTCCAACAGCCCTGCTAAGCACCCACACCGGGGGATTCGCAGGCTATACCTTTAAGGATTTGTCCGACGAAATGCTCCCCATAGCCCGACATTGGAGGGAGGTGGGTGTCACCTTTGATGGAGTTTATTCAGGGTATCTAGCCTCAGCCCAGCAAGCCCAGGTGCTTCGCCGTGCGGTTTCTGTTATCCGTACGGAAAAAACAAAAATAATTGTAGATCCCGTGATGGCTGATAACGGCAAATATTACAGCAATTTTGGTCAGGATATGTGCGATGCGTTTATAGACCTTTGCTCAGAGGCGGACATAATTACTCCCAATATAACCGAGGCCGCCCTGATGACAGACACTCAGTACATCAATGGCCCCCACAGTGAGGAGTATGTAAACCTACTTCTTACCCGTCTTAGCAAGATTTGCCACGGCATAATAGCCCTCACCGGTGTTTGTCCGGATGAAGAAACCATTGGTACCTGTGCCTATAACCAGCAAACAGGCGAAAAGCACCTTGCGGTAAGACCCTTACGCCCCGGCACCTTCCACGGAGCCGGCGATCTGTTTGCCTCCGCTTTCTCTGCGCTGATGCTCCGCGGAGCAAGCCTTAAGGATGCCGCTGAGGCAGCAACGGTTCTTGTGGGCGAAAGCATTGACCGGACGGTAAAGCGCGACACGCCCCGCCGTAACGGAGTGGATTTTGAAGGCGCCATGGCCAAGTACATTTTGCAGGTTGCAAAGCTCTTTGATGAGGAAACATAACTACGAACTGATAAAAGAGGAAAAGCCTATGAAATCTATCCGTCAGGTATATAAGAGCGGAAGGGGCCCCTCCAGCTCCCACACAATGGGTCCTGAGAAAGCCGCCTCCATGGTGCTGCTTGAGTGCCCGGATGCCGATAGTTACAAGGTGGTGCTTTACGGCTCTCTTGCCAAAACCGGCAGGGGCCACAAAACCGATGAGACCATAAAAAACGTTCTTGCACCCATGCCCACGGAAATCGAATTTTGCACCGAGCCGGGCGATAAGCTGCCCCACGAAAACACCATGGACTTTATTGCCTTCAAAAACGGAAAAGAGATTCTTAGACGCCGTTACCTCAGTATTGGCGGCGGCGACATACTCTTAGACGGGGATAAGGCCAAGCCCGACGAAGAGATTTACCCTGCCAGTTCCTATACTGCCATTGCCGCTTACTGCAAGGAGCACAATATCAGACTAAGCGAATATATCCGCCGCCATGAGAACGAACAATTTTTTGATTATCTGGCCCAAGTCTGGAGCGAAATGCAGCAAACTATTCTGGTCGGTCTTTCCAAAACAGGGGCGCTCCACGGCGGTCTTGGGGTTCAGCGCCGTGCCCAGGAGCTTTATAACCAGCGCCACATAGACGAGAGCCAAACCACCTACGAAAACCGTGTGGTCTGCGCCTATGCCTTTGCAGTCAGCGAGGAAAACGCCAATGGCGGCAGAATAGTGACCGCTCCCACCTGCGGCTCCTGCGGTGTTGTTCCTGCTGTACTCAAGTATTACAAGGACAATAAAGCTTACAGCGACGCTGAGATATTAAACGCCCTTGCTGTGAGTGGTCTTATAGGCCAACTTGTCAAAACCAACGCTTCCATCAGCGGAGCAGAGTGCGGTTGTCAGGCAGAAATAGGCACGGCCTGCGCAATGGCCGCCGCTGCTTTGGCAGAGCTTTTCGGCATGGGAATAGACCAAATCGAGTATGCCGCTGAAATCGCGATTGAGCACCATTTGGGTCTGACCTGTGATCCCATTTATGGCCTTGTGCAAATCCCGTGTATCGAGCGAAATGCTGTTGCCGCCATGCGCGCAATAAATGCCGTTACACTTGCAAACTTTCTTACCTTTACCAGAAAAATCTCCCTTGATCTGGCAATTGAAACTATGTATGAAACCGGTAAGGATATGAACCAACGTTACCGAGAAACCTCCGACGGCGGCCTTGCAAAGCTCTATATGAAATAAACAAACGGGCTGCTGTAGGCAGCCCGTTAAAGCATTAATTCAGTACCGGGTAAAGGCTCTCCCGAGCTGCGCGGATTCCGTCGCAAAGGGCGTCCATGTCCTCCATGGTGTTAAACCTTGAAAGTCCGATTCTCAGCGCACCGTCAATTACCTGCGGCGGCAGACCGATGGCCTCCAGCACATTACTTCGCTTGCCCTTTCTGCAGGCGGAACTCTTTGAAACGTAGATTTCACTTGCTTCAAGGAAATTCATCAGAACCTCGCTCTTGTAGCCCGGCAGTGAAATGTTAAGTATATGCGGAGCCTGGCCGGACAATACAAGAAGCCCCTCGTTTTCCCCGGTTAGCCGCGCTATGGCGTGGGCCTTTAGCTCTGCCATTTTTTTATGGGAGTCATTATATAATAAAGCCCCCAATTCCGCCGCAATGCCGAAGGCGGCTGCCTGCGGCAGGCCCTCAGTTCCGGCTCTGCGCTCTCGCTCCTGTTCGCCGCCAACTATTAACGGCTTTAAGTTTATTGCCTTTTCCCCGCCTTTTAAGTATAATGCCCCTATACCCTTTGGAGCGTGTACTTTATGCCCACTGATGGTCATCATATCTGCGCCTAATTCCTTGATGGAATAAGGCACCTTTAAGTATCCCTGCACCGCATCGGTATGGATAAGAGCTTTGTTTCCAGCTTTGCGAACGGCCTTGACTATGCCGCCGATGTCCGTAACACCCCCGGTTTCGTTATTGACCAGCATAAGAGATATAAGAACAGTATCCTCTCCCAGAGCGTCCAAAACCTGCTCTACAGAAATGCTCCCGTCCCTTTGGGGCTTTAGCCGTGTTACCTGAAAACCCTGCTTTTCCAACACATCCAGTGACCGCAGCACCGCACTGTGCTCTGCACAGGAGCTGATGATATGTTTTCCCTTGTGGCGCATGAAGTCTGCACCGGAGAGCAGCGCCCAATTATCTCCCTCGCTGCCACAAGAGGTAAAGAAAATTTCTTCAGGCTTGGCTCCCAGTGAAGCTGCCACCTGAGCCCGGGCTTTATCCAGCGCCTTTTTCGCGTTTCGTCCCATGGTGTGTGTGGAGCTGGGATTGCCATAATTTTCGGTCATAAGCCTATATGCGGTCTCGGCCGCCTCCCGGCAGACCATAGTGGTTGCCGCGTTATCCAAATAAACTGCCATTTATAGACCTCCATTTGCCGATGCATTATATGCAAAACAGCAGGAAATATTATATATTAAAAATAATGTTAAAACAAGACACAAGGTGAAAGTATGAAATATAAAGCAGCAACCCTTGGCTGTAAGGTAAATCAAATAGAAACCCATGCCTTAGAGTCCATGCTCGAGCAGCATGGCTTTTCACTGGCAGGGGAGGGGGAGACCCCGGATTTGATCCTTGTAAACACCTGCGCCGTAACCGCCGAAAGCGAGAGAAAAACTCGCCAGCTCATTAGAAAGCTAAAAGTCGAGTATCCGGATGCCATTACTGCCGTTTGTGGCTGCTATTCCCAGCTAAGACCCGAAGATGTTGCCGCCTTGGGCATAGACATAGTCCATGGCAGCGGAGATAAGCAGCACCTTTGCGACGATATAATAAAAGCATGCACACAAAGGCAAAGCCTTATATGGACTGACGAGCCTTTTAAGCGCCGGAAAATTGAGGAGCTTTCCGGGGGCGCTGTGGACGGCCGCACCCGCGCTATGCTCAAGATTCAAGACGGCTGCACGAACTTCTGTACCTATTGCATCATACCCTATACCAGAGGGCGTATTCGCTCCCTAGCTCCGGACCGCTGCGCAGCCCAGTCCGAGACTTTGTTTAAGGCGGGCTATAAGGAGCTTGTTGTTACCGGAATAGAGATATCCTCTTACGGCAGAGACTTAGAGCCAATATCAGATTTGGCTTGCGCCATTGAAGCCATTGCAGAAAAAAGCGGCGATATGCGCCTGCGCCTGGGCTCCCTTGAACCGACGATAATAACCGAGGACTTTTGCCGCCGCTTGGCCCGGACGGGCAAGGTCTGCGATCATTTTCACTTGTCCCTTCAAAGCGGCTGTGATGAAACCCTCAATCGCATGAACCGCAAGTATAACACCGCAGGCTTTTTCCAAGCAACTGAGCTTCTTAGGGAGCACTTTCCCCATTGCGGTCTGACTGCTGATCTTATAGTCGGCTTCCCCGGAGAAAAGGAGGCCGACCACGCCGCAACTTTGGATTTTGTCGAAAAATGCCACTTCTCCTCCATGCACATTTTTCCCTATTCCGTCAGACCCAGCACCGAGGCTGCCAAAATGCCAAACCAGCTTACCGCGGCTGTAAAATCCCGCCGGGCCGCCGAAGCGGCGGAGCTGGCAGCCCGGATGGAGGATGATTATCTTCGCTCATGTATAGGCAAAACTCTTTCGGTGCTTTTTGAAACCGAGCGGGAGGGTTTGTACACAGGTCACGCAGGAAACTACACTAATGTGTGCGCTGATGGTGGAAAGCTCCATGGAGTTGTAAAAAGTGTCCAAATTACCGGAATATCAGGGAAAATGCTTGTAGGGAACATAGTTTGACTTTAAGCAACTAAAGGACTATAATTTCGTTATACATTTCACGAAAGTGAATTATTTTTTATATCAGGGAGGCGTCACAATGAAAAGAGAGGAAATTTTCAATTTCTCAGCAGGCCCGTCAGTTCTGCCCGCCGAGGTTCTTGAAATCGCCGGAAAAGAAATACTTAACTACGGTGGCAGCGGTATGTCCGTTATGGAGATGAGTCACCGAAGTAAAGTTTTTCAAGAAATTTTTGATTGCACTAAGTCAAAACTTAAATCCGCTCTCTCAGTACCCGACACTCACGAGGTGCTGTTCCTTCAAGGCGGCGCGTCCCTTCAGTTTTCTATGATCCCCATGAACCTATTGGGCGAGATAGGCACAGGTAGTGCAGATTATGCCATTACCGGCAACTTTGCAAACACCGCTGCCAAGGAAGCAAAAAAATACGGTACGATGAACATTGCCGCAAGCAGCGAGGACAGGGGACATACCTATATTCCTGCCCAGGGCGACCTTAAGCTTGACCGCGAAGCCAAGTATTTTTACTACTGCGCCAACAACACCATTTTTGGCACCGAGTGGAAGTACGTTCCCGAAACCGGTTCTGTGCCCATCTGCTGCGACATGAGCTCAAACATACTTTCCAAGCCCGTGGATGTTTCAAAATACGGCATAATTTTTGCCGGAGCGCAGAAAAACATGGCCCCTGCGGGGCTTACGATAGTTATTATAGACAGGAGCCTGGCCGGGAGGGAAATGGCTTGCACTCCTCTGATGATGAGCTATCAGCGCATGATAGATAAAGACTCCATGTTTAACACCCCTCCCTGCTGGCCCATCTATATTCTAGGCCTTGTGCTCGACTGGCTCCAAAAGCAGGGCGGCGTTGAAGGAATGGAAAAGATAAAGCACGAAAAGGCTCAGCTCCTTTATGATTTTCTTGATAACAGCAAGATCTTTAAGGCTTGTGCCGTAAAGGATGCCCGCAGTGATATGAACGTTACCTTCCGCACAGGAGGCGAGGAAAAGGACGCTGAATTTATTAAGGGCGCCGCTGCAAAAGGATTTACAAACATCAAGGGTCACAGGGCAGTCGGCGGCATGAGAGCCTCTATCTATAACGCGCAGCCCATTGAAGGAATTAAAAAGTTGGTGGACTACATGAAGGAGTTTGAAAAGGCAAATGTATAAGATAAAAACCCTAAATAAAATTGCCGCCGCGGGGCTTGAGGTCCTGCGGGATGCGAGCATTATCATTGACGATGAGGCTGTATCTCCCGATGGCATAGTCGTTCGCAGCGCAAAGATGCTGGAAATGGAGTTCGATAGCAATCTCCTTTGCATAGCCCGGGCAGGAGCCGGCACAAACAACATCCCTATTGGCCGCTGCACGGAGCAGGGCATATGTGTCTTTAACACCCCCGGTGCCAACTCGGAAGCCGTTAAGGAGCTTGTTATCTGCGCCCTTCTCATGGCCTCCCGCGACATTGTGGGAGGAGTGGAATGGGTTCGCAGCATAGCTGATAAGGGCGAGGAGATCCCCGCAATGGTCGAAAAAGGCAAGTCCAGCTTCATCGGCCCGGAAATTGCCGGAAAAACTCTCGGTGTCGTTGGCCTTGGAGCAATCGGAGCGAAAATTGCTAACACTGCCTTGGAGCTTGGCATGAAGGTTTACGGTTACGACCCCTATCTGTCTGTCGACGCGGCATGGAAGCTCTCAAGTCAGGTAAAGCACGCCAAGGATATAGACACCATCTACCAAAATTGTGATTACATCACCTTACATGTGCCCTATATAAAGGACCAGACCCATCATATGTTAGACAAAGAAGCCTTTGCTAAAATGAAGGATGGTGTTCGCATAATTAACCTTGCCCGAGGCGCTCTTGTAAATGATGATGACCTGCTTGCGTCTATTGACACTGCCAAGGTCGCCCGCTATGTCACTGACTTTCCTAACGAGAAAATTGCGAAAGCCCCCAATGTTATCCCGCTGCCGCATATCGGCGCCTCCACCCCCGAAAGTGAGGAAAAGTGTGCAATTATGGCAGCCCAGGAAACAGCGGACTACCTCCAAAACGGCAACATAAGAAATTCCGTTAACCTCCCCGACGTTGTCCTTGACCGCATGGGTATTTCCCGTATTTGTGTTATCCATCGCAACGTTCCACGTATGCTTAACCAGTTTTTAGACCTAATTGGCGATGCCAACATCAACGTTGCCCACATGATCAATAAGCCCCGTGGCGATTGGGCCTACACCATAATTGACACGGATACCCCCATAGGTGACGAGATTCCCAAGACTGTTGCCGGACTAAACGACGTTATACGTGTGAGAGTCCTGTAAAATAATATACGAAAAAAGCGTCGACTTCGGTCGGCGCCTTTTTTATTAAAAAATACAATAGGTTACAAGTTGTGACAAAAAACCACCTTTTCTCTATTGCATATAAAGGGGAGAGGTGCTATAATTCGCATAGTTATGTAAACAAGCCCCCTGCCTATGGAGGAGTCATGAAAACTACTGCAAAAACGATATTTAGCACCATTTTGGTATTTGCTTTAATATTTTCTTTTATTGCCCCTGCGTTGGCCTCGGCTGAAGAAAGCTTTACTCTTGGCAATTCCGACCTTAATATCCAAAACGGAGGAATAATGCTTACATCGGGAGACACTTTTTATTTCTCCCTCGAGGGCGGCATTTTTGCTGAGGAGGACGGCTCTGTCCGCCCACTTTGTGCTGGAGATGCTAAAAATCTGAACCAATATAAAGGCTACATATTTTTCACTGTCTCCAACGCCGTCTACAAGGTTCCCGAAGAGGGTGGTGACGCAGAGCTTGTCTTTACCGCACAAAACCCCATTAAGCAAATGTACCTCCGCTCCGGCGACCTTCTCTTTATCTCCGGCGGCAAAGTATATGAACTTTTAAAGGGACAAGCCGAGGCTTTCGAACTAGGCGCCCCGGAAAACACACTGGGACTTATTCCCACACAATACGGAAACCTCTATCTCACAGGCAGTCCATTTGATTTCACTGTCTTTGCCGAAGCAACGGAAGTCCTGCATAAGGTCAGCTCCTGCTACACAGACAGCGGATATTTGGCAATAGCAATTGATAACCAAAACTATCAGCTTGAACTTTCCGCTCTCTTTAAGGGCTTTGAACAGAATACAGATCTGCAGCCCTTCTCCCTCCACGGTACAGTACAGCTTATGGAGCTTCTGGGTCCGGACGACGAGAATGCCGTAAGTGAGGATAACGAAAACACTGCCCTGACTCAAGATTTTGCCGGTATTCTCCGCGAGGCGGGGTTAAAGGAAGCGGAAGCAACCCTAATGACTTCCGATTACAACATGGGGGATATAGACCCAGCCGCTTCCCAAGAGCCTTTAATTCCTCCCGTTTCACAGGGCCAGGTTAATATTGTAAAGCGTGCCCGCCAGCTCCATGAGATTAAATGGACGCCTCTTGAGGACAGGTATCAGTGGGGATACAAAGGTGTATTCAAAGCCGAAACAACCTACACCGGAATACCCTACGGTCAACCGGTAAATACAAATGGTTACATAGGCTACGGCGTTTCTCTCCAGAGCTTTGCCGAAGCTATGCTCGATAACACCAGCCGGTTTTATACTGGCTATTCCACCTACAACAAAATTTCTCCGACTTTCTCCACCGATTGCAGCGGTTTTGTGTCCTATGCGTGGAATATTTCTCAGCGTAAAACTACCTATAGCCTTCCCCAGGTTGCCGAAAGAGTTGGCAACCAGAGCATTTATGCCCTTCAGGTGGGTGACTGCCTGAATAAATCAATTAGTCATGTGGTACTTGTAGCCGAGCTTGCCTACGATGCCGAGGGGAAGGTAACGTCCGTTACAATAATGGAACAGACCCCAGTCATAACAAAGCTAACTAAATACGGCGAAGGCTCTAACCGCTCACTTGCCAGCCTTCAATCCTACTATCTGGACGGTGGTTATGTTATATACCGCCATCCGGAAAGAGACTCTGTTTTCTATACTCCGAACCCTGCTGTCCCTTTGGATAATGAAGTACCCGACGGTATGAAAAATGCCGCTCCCAAAACCAAAACCACTTCCTTCGTTGGCGGAAAAACAGTCTCTCTTTCGAGCGAAAACGGCTCGGTCATCTATTACACCCTTGACGGCAGCACCCCCACAGCCAAAAGCAGCAAATACACAGGAGAGCTTAGCTTTACAACAACAAGCAAGCTCAGAGCCATCGCGCCCATAGGCGAATACGACGATAGTGCGGTTTTAAACTACAGCGTCAAAGTTCCTCAGTCCGACACTCCAAAGGCCACCATAAGCTCCGGCTTGTCCATAAATAATCTTGTGGAAAGCGGGGCGAAAGTAAGCCTTACCGCCGGGGGCGGGGCCACTATTTACTACACTCTTGACGGAAGCACTCCCGACTCCTCCGACAATAAATATTTATCCCCCATAACCATTAACAGGGACACCACCATAAAGGTAATAGCTGAAAAATCCGGGGAAAGCCCCAGCGAAACCCTTATCGTTTCCTACAAGGTGGGTCAGGTCTATACTATAACAGCTTCTGCCGGCACCGGCGGCAGCATCAGCCCCGCGGGTGAGAGCAGAATCCTTGAAAATGGCTCTAGAAATTACACCATTGCCCCCAAAACTGGCTACGAAATCAAGGACGTTCTTGTTGACGGTGTGAGCGTTGGACCAAAAGCCGAATATGAGTTTAATTGTGTTGCGGCAAATCACAAGATAGAGGCCCTATTCGTGATAAACACAGAAATCCCTTTTACGGACGTCCCTAAGGACGCATGGTATCGGGAGGCTGTTGCCTACGCCCATTCCGCCTCGCTGTTTTACGGAACCTCACAGACCACCTTTTCTCCGGAGCAAACCATGAGCCGCGGAATGTTCGTCACCGTACTGGGCCGCAACGCGGGAGTCAGCATCCAGCCCGGCGCAACTCTGGGCCTTGTAACAGGCGCCGGAGTTAATATCCGCCAAGGTCCGTCTACGGATACGGAGAGGGTCGGCTTTGTGGAAAAGAAAAACACCCCCGTCGTTATGCTAGGCAAAGAGGGTGATTGGTACAAAATATCCTACGATTCTGTTGAAGGATATATTAGAAACGACCTGATGAAGTCCTACAACGGAAGCTTCTCCGATGTTCCCTTAGACATATATTACAGCCCCTATGCCCAGTGGGCATACCTTGTGGGCATAACCAGCGGCACGTCAGCTTCAACCTTTTCGCCCGACGCTGAAATCACCCGCGAACAAATGTGTACTCTCCTGAATAAATACGCCACTGTCTACGGAGTAGATCTGCCGTCAAAGACCCCCGGCGGCACCTTCCCCGACGATGGGCTGATTAGCGCCTTTGCTTGCGACTCCGTCTATAAGCTTAGAGATGCCGGCATAATTAACGGCATGGGCGACGGAACGTTCGCCCCCCAAGGCAGCGCCTCCCGAGGACAGGTAGCTCATGTATTCATGAAGTTTATTAATACCCTCAGTTAAAATATCCCCAAGCCGCGTCTAAGAACCTGCGCTTAGACGCGGTTTTTGTGTGAGGATACAAGATCTGTGCCATAATAATATAAAATTAACAAAAAGTTCTTCAAATAGGAAAAATGTATGTTACTATATAAAGAACAAAAAAAGAGTCTGAGGGTTAACGTCAATGATATTTCGTCTTCCCGTGAAAAAGAAGCCCGAACCCGAGCAGGTGCCCGAACAAATTGAAATTGTCTGCCCCTCCCCCGAGGAGGGGCTAAGTACACAGCAGGCGGAGCACCGCCTGCTAAACGGCTGCGGCAACATTGCCATAGAGCCGCCCATTAAAACTGTGGGCCAAATTGTAAAATCAAACCTGCTCACGTACTTTAACCTTGTTTTCTTTGCTCTTGCCGCCTGCATAATCGCTGTGCACTCCTGGTATAATCTCACCTTTATGCCTGTGGTTATTGCCAATATTGCCATAGGCATTATTCAGGAGTTACGAGCAAAAAAGACCCTTGATAATCTAAACATAATAAATACCCCCAAGGGTACAGTCATACGGGACGGGATGAAAAAAGCTATCCCTGTGGAAAGCCTTGTCAGGGACGATATTGTAATCTTTGCCAACGGCAACCAGATTTACGCCGATGCCCGGGTGGTATCAGGCGAGTGTCAGGTAAACGAAGCCCTCATAACCGGTGAAGCGGACGAAATTAAAAAAACTGTTGGTGACGAGCTGATGAGCGGCAGTTTCGTGGTAAGCGGCAGTGTCAAAGCCTGCCTTACCCGCGTTGGAAAAGATTCCTACGTCTCCCGTCTTACGCTGGAATCTAAGAAAAACAATTCCAAGAAGCACTCGGAAATGATGCGCTCCCTGTCAAGCCTTGTCAAATGGATAGGCATTGCCCTTATACCAATTGGTGCAGCCCTTGCCTACAAGGAAATAACAGTTTTGGAGCAGGGCATCACCGCCGGAGTTGTCCACACCGTCGGTGCTCTTGTGGGCATGATACCCGAGGGCCTGTATCTGCTTACCAGCATTGCCCTGGCCGCTGCGGTTATTCGTCTTGCCCAGCGCAAAACACTGGTTCATGACATAAACTGCATTGAAACCCTTGCACGGGTGGACACCCTGTGCGTTGATAAAACCGGCACCATAACAGAGAACAAAATGATTGTGGAGGATGTTTGTCTCCTCTGTGAGGAGCGCTTTATCTCCGATGATGTGCGCCTTATTATGTCTGACTATGTAGCCGCCATGCAGGACGATAATGACACCATGGCCGCCCTTAGAAAATACTTTAAGGGCGATGTAAACCAAACCGCCATAGAAACCCTGCCCTTCACATCCCAGAAGAAATACGGTGGCGTATCCTTCCACGAGGATGAAACCTATATTTTGGGTGCTCCCGAGGTAATTTTAGGCGAGGACTGCGACGCCTACCAGGAGAAGATAGATTTTTACTCCAAAAAGGGCTGCCGCGTCCTGCTTCTTGCCCTATACGACGGCAAACTCTCTGATAAAATCTTAAATGCGGAAAAGCTACCCATTGCTCTCGTTCTTCTGGCCAACAAGATCAGGAAAAACGCCCCCGAAACCTTCAAATTTTTTGCCCAGCAGGGGGTTGCCATAAAGGTGATCTCTGGGGATAACGCCCTCACAGTCTCCGAGGTTGCAAAGCGCGCCGGCATTGAAAATGCCGATAAGTATATAGACGCCAGGGAGCTAAGTGACGACAGCGCCATTAAAAAGGCCGTAGAGGAATACACAGTGTTCGGTCGGGTTTCCCCAAACCAGAAACAAAAACTGGTTAGGGCCCTTCGTGCAGCCGGGCACACCGTTGCCATGACCGGTGACGGCGTTAACGACGTTTTAGCCCTGAAGGAGGCAGACTGCGGCGTTGCCATGGCTTCCGGCAGCGAGGTGGCCTGTCAGGTGGCTCATGTGGTGCTCCTTAATTCCGACTTTGCCTCCATGCCATCTGTTGTAATGGAGGGCAGACGGGTTATTAATAATATTGAGCGTAGCGCGGCTCTGTTTTTGGTAAAAAATATATTCTCTTTTGTTTTTGCGCTAATCTCCCTGTTATTTACCTTCCCGTACCCAGTTACACCATCCCAATTAAGCCTTGTGAGTTCCCTTACCATAGGCTTTCCCTCCCTGATACTGGCTCTGGAACCCAACGAAAGCCTGGTGCACGGGAAATTCCTAAGAAACATTATGTACCGGGCGCTCCCCGGCGGAATAACAGACATACTTCTCATAATAGGAATAATGCTGTTTTATTTGGCTTTCGACTTGCCCCAAGACGAAATGTCAACCATTTGCGCAATAATTATGTGCGTTGTGGGCCTATCGGTGCTTCATCACATCTGTAAGCCCTATAACAATCTCCGAAAGCTTTTAGTGGGCACCGTTGCGGCCACATTGGCCTTCTCCCTACTGTTCCTTGGCGACCTGTTTACTCTAGTCCCGCTGGACACATCATCGCTACTGGTGCTTGGCGTCTTCTCCCTCCTTGCTTTCCCGGTAATGCGAACTATATCATATTTTTTCCAACGAATTGGTGCCACTCCCGACAACCTGCGCCATCATAAGGGTGGAACCGCAGGCCGCCATCTAAGAAAAAAATAGTCCCTTTACCTTGTGTATTTGTACCCCGGTGTAACGGGCTCTGCTTTATTACCAAGTGCAGAAAACAATAAAAACAAAGCTTGACCGAGGTCAAGCTTTGTTTTTAAATCAAGTGTGCCTGTAAGCCGGGTTCTGTCGTGAACGACCATCTATCTAGGCGCATTGTTACCAATACGCTCAAGCCACCTCCTGAGGACGGCCAGGCAAGCCTATTGTCCTCCCACGGTGTTGCTCCGGATAGAGTTTACAGCGACGGACGCTTCCACGCCGTCGGGTGAGCTCTTACCTCACCTTTCCACCCTTACGTCGTCCTTTGCCGGGTATTCCCTGCTTCCGCACAGGTGCGAAAGCTTGGTAACACAGCAAATCCTCCTTTTCGAATCGAAGAATACTCCGATTAGAGTAAGGAGAATGGGACGATACGCGGTATATCTCTGTTGCACTTTTCCTGAAGTTGCCTTCGGCGGGCGTTACCCGTTATCCTTGCCCTATGGAGCCCGGACTTTCCTCATACTCAGGCTTTCGCCTTGAGTCCGCGGTCGTTTAGCACACTTGCATATAAATTTTACAACTCATTTTACCCCTTGTCAAATTAATTATGCAAATATCCAAAAAATACATTAATTTATTCTTTACTTCACAAATTAGCTAAAGTGAGCTATACTAATATTTAAAATATACTGGAATTAGCGGGGAGGGAGTGCCGTGGAGCAAGCACAATATCATGTCAGGGTGGATATTATGAAGGCCTGCCGCTACATGGGCATTGCAGCAAGCCCGGACGAGGAAACTCTTGCGGAAGTTGCCCAGCTTGCTAAAGTGGTTGAGAACTGTGCCCGTCCCCGCGTCATAACAAAGGTGCTCCCGGTTGAGAGAAAGGACGGCGCGGTGTTCCTAACAGGCTCCGCCCTTAGTCTTGAAGGCCAATCCGCTTTTGCTCTGCTCCACAACAGCGACCTATGCATTCTTTTCTGCGCAACAATAGGAGCAGATATAGAGACACAGCTGCAACGCTGGCAGCTTAAGGACATGGCGGCGGCGACTATACTTGACGCCTGCGCAAGCTCTGCCATAGAAAATCTCTGCAATGAGCTGGAGAAGGACCTGCGCGAACAGTGGTACGCTCAGGGCCGCTACCTAAGCGATCGCTTTTCTCCGGGCTACGGAGATTTGCCCATCTCCGTTCAGAAGGACTTCTGTGCCGAGCTTGACACTGGCCGTAAAATCGGCATTTTTGTCACTGATAGCGGCATAATGATACCACGAAAAAGCGTGACAGCCTTTATGGGTGTGTCACATAATCCCCAGAAAAGCCGCGAGCAGGGCTGCAAGGATTGCCAAATGCAGAGGGGCTGCAAGTTCAGAGAAAGAGGGGTAAGCTGTTATGGAGAGGTTCTTTGAGGAAGAGTTTGTGATACTTGACGGCGGCATGGGCACCATGCTGCAAAAGGCCGGCATACCCGCCGGTTGCATTCCCGAGCTGTTTACCCTTGAACACCCGGAAATACTCGAGGGCATCCACGCAGCCTATTATGAGGCAGGCAGCCGCATTGCCTATACAAACACATTTAATATAAGCTCTAAAAAACTCTACGGCACAGGCCACACTGTGCAGGAGCTTATAAATGCCTCCGTTTCCGCAGTAAAACGCGGGACAAACGGCAATGCAAAGATTGCCCTTGACGTTGGTCCTATTGGGGAGCTTATGGAGCCTGCCGGAACCCTCAGCTTTGAGGAAGCCTACCGGATTTATAAGGAGATTTTAACGGCAGGGGAGAGGGCAGATGTAGACTATATCGCCTTTGAAACTTATACTGACCTGCACGAGCTTCGCTGTGCCGTTCTTGCCGCGAAAGAGAACACAAATCTCCCCATTTTTGCCACCATGTCCTTTGAGGAAACCGGACGTACCTTCACAGGCTGCCTTGCTGAATCTTTTGCCGAGCTAATGACCGGCCTTGGGGTAGACGCTATAGGTGTCAACTGTTCTTTGGGCCCCAAAAAACTCATGCCCATAGTCCGTCGCATGGCGCTTGTTTCGCCCCTGCCCCTGATAGTCAAGCCCAACGCCGGACTTCCCGATGCCAGAGATGGGCATTATGACATTGGCCCTGCCGAGTTTGCCGTGGAAATGGCGGAGTGCGCCGAAATAGGTGTTAGCTTTATCGGTGGTTGCTGCGGCACCACCCCCGATTATATCCGCGCCCTGCGTGAAGCCTTCAATAACAAAAAACCTGCTAAGCGCCGCTTTACTCCTGCCACGCGTGTTTGCAGTATTTCCAAGATGGTGGAGGTAAATGAAGTTCGTGTAATTGGTGAGCGTATTAATCCAACCGGAAAAAAACGCTTTCAACAGGCCTTAAAGGAGGGCGACATGGACTACGTCCTCTCTCAGGGCATTGCCCAAATGGAGGCCGGAGCCGACATTCTTGATGTAAATGTCGGCGTTCCCGGTTTAAATGAACCGGAACTTATGACCTGTTGTGTCAAAGGGCTTCAAAGCGCCTGTGACCTGCCGCTTCAAATTGACTCCAACGACCCATCCGCCCTGGAGGCCGGTCTCCGCGCCTTTTGCGGCAAGGCCATAGTTAACTCGGTAAACGGTGAAAAGCAACGCCTTGATACTATTTTACCCATGGTCAAAAAATACGGTGCAGCCGTTATAGGCCTTACCATGGACGAGGGCGGCATACCCGAAACTGCCGAGGAGCGTTTTGAGATAGCCAAGGACATACTAAGCGCTTGCCGTCTTTACGGCATTAAGAAGGAGAATATTCTCATAGACTGCCTTTGCCTCACTGTGTCTGCAAACCAAAGCTCCGCCGCTGAAACCCTTAAAGCAGTGCGCATGGTTAAAGAGCGCCTTGGTCTGCACACTGTGCTGGGCGTTTCCAACATCTCCTTTGGCCTTCCAAACCGCGAGCTTATTAATCACAGCTTTCTGACACTGGCTATGGAAAATGGCCTTGATCTGCCCATAATTAATCCCAACTCGGTATCAATGATGTCCTCCGTGGCTGCCTTCAAACTACTGCGGGGCTTTGACCATGACTGTCAGGGTTTTATCACTCGCTTTACAAGTGCCGCCCCCTCAGCCGCTGCAGTCCCGGCCGAGCCCACCGGCGATATAACAGAGGCCGTAATAAAAGGCCTTAAGACTCAGTGCGCCCGGATAACCGAAGAACTGTTAAAAGTCCACGATGAGATGTATATTATTAACCGGCTGCTTATCCCCGCCCTTGACATAGTGGGAGAGCGCTATGAACGGGGTGAAGTTTTCCTTCCCCAGCTTATCCGCGCCGCTGAAGCATCCTGTGAGGCCTTTGAGGTCATTAAAACCTGTATTGCAAAAAAAGGTAATGACGGTGTTTCCAAGGGAAAAATCCTTCTTGCCACCGTTAAGGGGGATATCCATGATATAGGCAAAAACATTGTTAAAACCATACTGGCCAACTACGGCTATCAGGTAAAGGATTTAGGCCGGGATGTTTCTCCCGAGCTTATAGTTGAAACCGCCGTCCAGGAGAATATACACCTGATTGGGCTTTCCGCCCTTATGACCACAACTCTCCCCTCTATGGCTGAAACCATAAGGCAGCTTCGTGAGAGCGGACACCCCTGCAAAGTCTTTGTTGGCGGCGCCGTACTTACTCCTGAATATGCCGCAGAGATCGGCGCAGATTATTATGCCAAGGATGCCAAACGCTCAGTGGATATAGCCAAGGAGGTTTTCGGATAATGGATTTTTGGGAAAAGCTAAAAACAACTCCGGTTCTCTTTGATGGAGCCATGGGAACCTACTACGGAGAAAAATACAACCACACCACTGAATACTGTGAACTTGCAAACCTTAAATATCCGGATCGGGTCGAAGGTATCCACAGAGAGTATATAGCCGCAGGTTGCGATGCAGTTAAAACCAACACATTCGGCGCAAACCCCGACAGCCTTGATTGTGACAAACAAACCCTCCTCTCGTTGATAGAGGCAGGCTGGCAAATCGCCCAGCGCGCCGTATCCGGCAGTCATGCTGTCGTCTTTGCCGACATTGGCCCCATTCCTCATAAGAAAGAGCGGGATAATGGGCCTCTCTATCGGATGATAATAGATAAATTTATTGAGCTTGGCGCTGAGAACTTTCTCTTTGAAACCTTTTCAAGTCCCAATACCCTTGAACCTCTTGCGGCATACATAAAGGAGAACGCCCCCGCTGCAAAGATAATCTGCTCATTCGCACTATCTCCTGACGGCTTCACTCGCGAAGGCATTTCCCTTGCTCAGATTAAAGCCTCCATGAATCTAAATAAAAACGTAGATGCCTTCGGTTTAAACTGCGTTTCAGGCCCAAACCATATGATCCGCCTTGTAAGAGAGCTTGGAAACTGCCAAAAGCCACTGATTGCCATGCCCAATTCCGGCTACCCAACCACCATTGGACGCCGCACCTTCTTTGAAAACAATGCTGAATATTTTGCAAAGGAGCTTTCCCAATTTCCCGCCGCCGGCGCCAAAATTATCGGAGGTTGCTGCGGCACCACCCCCGAGCACCTTTCGATGACAAGCAAAGCCCTGCGCACTGTTGCAAGCGAGCACTTTAACTATACCGTGACGAAGCCCGCGGCAATGATTCAGCCCGCCGAAAACCGCCTCTGGCAAAAGCTAGAGAGGGGCGAGCAGGTGATAGCTGTTGAGCTTGACCCTCCTGCCAATTCCGACATTCGTGCCTTCATAAGCGGTGCATCCGCTCTCAAGGCTGCCGGAGCGGATGCAATTACAATAGCCGACTGCCCCATCTCCCGCCCGCGGGCAGATAGCAGTCTTCTCGCTGCAAAGCTCAAGCGGGAGCTTGACATTGACCCTATCCCTCACATGACCTGCCGTGATCGCAACATCATCGCCACCAAGGCCCTGCTGCTAGGGCTCAACCTTGAGGGCGTTGGGAATATCCTCGCTGTAACCGGCGACCCGGTCCCCACTGCCCAGCGGGGTTCTATAAAAAGCGTATTTAACTTCAATTCAGTAGTGCTCATCAGCTTTATCAAGCAGCTTTCAGAGGAGCTATGCTGTGGTCCCTTCCGCGTCTTCGGGGCCTTAAATCTAAACGCGGTAAATTTTGATATTCAGCTTCGCCATGCAAAGAACAAAATCTCTGCAGGGGCGGACGGCTTTCTAACCCAGCCGGTTCACTCGGAAAGAGCTCTGGAAAATCTGAAACGTGCCAGAGCGGAACTTGACGCAAAGCTACTGGGCGGTGTCATGCCCATAGTCTCTCACCGCAACGCATGCTTCATGAACAGCGAGATTGCCGGTATCACAGTCAGCGAAGAAATTGTCCGCCGCTACGAGGGCCTTGACAAGGATGCCGCCTCAGAACTTGCAGTTAGTCTAACAACCGATATAGCCAGAAGCATGTCCGAATATGTGGACGGCTACTATATCATAACTCCCTTTTTCCGCACCGAAATAGTCCGCCGCATAATGGACAACTTAAAATAAAAAAACACCGACCTAAGGGTCGGCGTTTTGATTTTCTAGGCTTGTTTTCTCTCGTTCTTGTCCTCGACTTTGGCCTCTTTTTTGATAAGGCATACAAGGGCCTTTTCAATTCTGTGGGCCTTTATTTCCAGAACCTTGATGTGCAGCACATCGGTATCCAACTCAATTTTTGCCCCGTCGTCGGGAATGGCACCATAGGAACCGAAGACATATCCTCCGAAGGTCTCGTATTCGTCCAGCGGCAGATCTACCTTAAGCATTTCAGCCACCTCGTCCAGGGATGCCGTGCCGCGAATTTTCCATGTGCCGGAGTCCAGCAGTTCAACATCTTTGCCCTCGTCCTCGCTGTCGGCACCGTCATCAATATCGCCAACAAGCAGTTCCAGCAGGTCATTCATGGTGACAACACCAAGCATGCCGCCGTATTCGTCCAGCACCACCGAAAAGTGATTGCGGGAGGATTTCATTTGCTTAAACAGTACGTCGGCATAGATGCTCTCCGGCACAAAAAATGCGGGCTTTATTGCGGTCATAAACAAATTCTCTGTCCGCTTATCATCCATCAGCATATAGTCCCGAACGTTTAAAACGCCGATTACATTGTCGACCGTCTCGTCACAAACAGGGTAGTTGGAGTGGCGGGATTCAAGAATGGTCTTGTTCCATTCTTCCGTGGTCTCATCGGCCCAAAGCACAGCCACGTCTGTTCGGTGAGTGGAGACTTCGCCCACAGTCATGTCGTCGAACTCAAAGATCTTTTTTATAAAGTCCTGTTCTTCAATGTCTATAACGCCCTTATCTCTTCCGGCATCCACCATCATGAGGATTTCCTCCTCGGATACATCGTCGTCATCGGAGGTGGGGTCAATGCCCAGCAGACGCAGAACGCCGTTTGTGGAATGTGTAAGAAGCCAAACGATAGGGGAAAAGGACTTAGAAATAAAATTAACCAAGCCTGAAAGATTCAAGGCAATGGGCTCTGCTTTCTTCATGGCTATGCGCTTTGGTACCAACTCACCCAGAACAAGGGTAATGTAGGATAGTAACAGCGTAATAAGAATTACAGAAATGCTATGCAGAGTCGAGGCGGAAAAGCCAACACCAAGTCCAATGAGCCAATCGGTAAGCAGTTCTGAAAAGTTCTCTGCTGCGAACGCACTGCCTAAAAAGCCCGACAAAGTAATAGCAACCTGAATGGTAGCTAAAAATTTTGCAGGCTCGCTTGTAAGCCAGACAAGTCGCATGGCCTTTTTGTTGCCATTTGCCGCAAGCCGGACAAGCTTTGTGTCGTTAATAGACAGCACTGCGATTTCCGCACAGGCAAAAATCGCATTTAACATTATAAGTACAAGTTGCAGCAATAGCCGCCAAACTATATCGTCCAAAAGAATGAACCTCCATTAATACTTCAAAGTTTCATTTATCTATGAATTATTAAGGAGTAGATTATAGCTTTAAAAAACGCAAAATGGCACGACCACAGTCGAAACTAAGAGAATGTGGGTATGCCTCAAAAAAGTTATTCTGGATTAAAGAGAACAGGTTACTGTGACAGTCGCCGCAATTGTCGTCCATTTTATTAAAGGTTTATTCCTTTCATTTAGTATACAGTTTAAGTGTATCATACGCTCCCGCGTTTGTCTATCTCTTTTTACAGAAATGATTATTGCATAACTAAAGTATGAATCTTGCAGTTTCATACTCTAAATGATAAAAGCAAAATTAATTAGCTTTACAGATAAAAACACTTCACTGTCCTGCATTATAAAGAGTAGGTATCGTCATATTCATCCTTGCTTAGTATTTGTAAAACACTACAGTACTATAATACGATACATACTATGAATTTTGTATTAATTCTTCTTGCAAATAGTCATTTTGTGCGCTATAATATTTAACGTAGTTGTCCGAGGACAAATGTCTCTGTGCCACGGACAGTGAATAAGCAGATAGTTTTCTGCACATTTAAAAATCGGAGGAAAAAACATGAAGAAGTATTTAGCTCTTGTTCTTGCCTGTCTAATGCTGGTGGCTATGTTTGCCGGCTGCTCTAAGGCAGGTCCCGAAGCAACAGACCCCGGTGACGAAACCCAGCAGCCTGCGACCGGCGACAAGGTCGTTAAGATTGGTATCTTTGAGCCTGCTTCCGGCGAAAACGGCGCCGGCGGCAAGCAGGAAGCTCTGGGCGTCAAGTACGCTCATTCAGTGCAGCCCACAGTTGAGATCGGCGGAGAAACCTACAACGTAGAGCTGGTCCAGGCCGACAATGAAAGCGACAACGCCAAGGCTATTACCGCTGCATCTACTCTGGTTTCCGCAGGCGTTTCCATTGTTCTCGGTTCCTACGGCTCCGGCGTTTCTATAGCCGGCGGCCCCACCTTTGAAGAAGCCGGTGTTCCTGCGCTGGGCATCACCTGCACAAACCAGTTGGTCACAGAGGGCAACACCTATTATTTCCGAGTTTGCTTCCTTGATCCCTTCCAGGGCACCGTTCTAGGCAACTATGCCATGAACGAGCTTGGCTCCATGAAGGCATACTGCATCTCTCAGCTTGGCGATGACTATTCCACCAACCTTGTCAAGTGCTTTGTCGACGCTTTCGAGGCCGCTGGCGGCGAGTGCGTTGAAGAAACCTTCCCCAAGGACAACTCTGACTTTAACTCTTACATAGCAAATGCCAAGAATCAGGGCTGTGACGTATTCTTTGCTCCTGTTTCCACCGCTGCAGCTCAGCTGATCATTGACCAGTCTGTTGCTCAGAATCTCGGCATGCCCATCCTCGCCGGTGACACCTGGGACTCCAACGTTATCCTTCAGGCCGCAAAGGGCAAGGATGTTGACATCACCGTCACCACCTTCTATCCCGAAGGCGCTGACCCTGAATTTGACGCCGGATTTAAGGCATGGCTTGCAACCGATTCCAATGCTCTTACCGATAACGGCGGCGACGACACCGTTGCAGCAGTTACCGCAATGGGCTATGACGCTTACTTCTTTGCTCTTGAGGCTCTGAAGAAGGCCGGCTCCACTGACCCAGCCGCGGTTATGGAAGCTCTGTGGGGCACCACCTATACTGGTGTTTCCGGACCCATTGCTCTGGACCAGGTCAATGGCGACGCAATCCGCGACACTGCATATGTTAAGCACGCAAATACCGAGACCGGTTTTTGGGATGCTCTTCCCGCAGTTACGATTGCAGAATAATTTTACCAAAATAACCATAACGGCGGGGGTCACCGGCCCCCGCCGCCTTGTGATTTTACCGTAGTAGAAATTGGGCAGTCTCAAAAGAACACGCAAGCCGTTTTCTTTTGAGACTGCCTCAATGGAGGCACATAATATGATAGACTTCCTGCATAACAACCTGTCCTACATACTCTCCGGTATTTCCGTTGGGGGACAGTACGCACTTGTTGCGATAGGCTATACCATGGTTTACGGCATTCTCCGCCTGATTAACTTCGCCCACGGCGATGTGTTCATGTGGTCCGGTCTTGTGATGATCTACCTCTCGGCAACTTTGCCTGTATACATAGTCCTTCCGCTTGTTCTTCTAATCACTGTGATTTTAGGCTTTGTTATCGAGCGCGTTGCTTATAAGCCCCTAAGAGGCGCCCCACGCATGTCTGTTATGATCAGCGCTATAGGCGTTTCCTACCTGCTGCAAAACGCCGCCCTTTACTTTACCGGCGGGCTTGCTAAGGTTTATCCATCAATTCCATGGCTTTCCAAAACGGTAGCTATCTGGGGAGCAACCACGAAAATGGTCACAATTGTAACACCTGTTCTCACCATCATTCTCGTGATACTGCTCACAGTATTGATAAAATACACCAAGATTGGCATGGCAATGCGCGCTGTATCCAGAGACTATGAGGCCAGCCAGCTTATGGGTATCAAAATCAACAGTGTTATCTCAATGACCTTTATCATCGGCTCGCTGCTGGCAGCGGTGGGTTCTCTGCTTTATTTTACAAACTACGCCTCTGTAACGCCTACCTCCGGGGCAATGCCGGGACTTAAGGCATTTGTCGCGGCAGTGTTTGGCGGGATAGGCAGCATTCCCGGCGCTGTAATCGGCGCTTTCATCATCGGTATCTGCGAAAACATTATTAAAGGCGGCGCGCAGATATTCGGCATTCAAACCGACTGGACAACCTTCTCCGATGCTTTCACCTTCGTTCTCCTTATTATAATCCTCATGGTGAAGCCTACCGGACTGTTCGGCGAAAAAGCAACCGACAAGGTCTGAGGAGGGGATTTATATGAAATTAGAGCAAAAGAAAGATAAAACAGGCCTTTGGATCACTTTGGCCTTTATACTGCTGATTTATATCGCGGTGTTTATTCTTGAAGTTACCATGAACCCCAACCATATCCTGTTCTCAGTTCTCAAAAAGGGCGCTATTTACTGCCTCGTTGCTGTTTCCATGAACCTTCTAAACGGCTTTACGGGTCTATTTAGCCTGGGACAGGCGGGCTTTATGCTTCTGGGGGCCTATACATATGCTGTTCTTACTATGCCAACGGACATTAAGCTTTCCGATAAGGTCTTCGTATACTTTGACTGTGCCGTAAAATTTGACACCGGAGTTATTATCGGTCTCATTGCCGCCGGTGTAGTGGCTGCTGCCTTTGCCGCGCTTATTGGTCTTCCCGTGCTTCGCCTCAAGAGTGACTATCTGGCAATTGCAACCTTAGGATTAGCGGAGATTATTCGCGCCGTATGCCAGTGGCAGGGTTTCGGACCCATTACGAACGCGGCAAACCCTATGCGCAGTTACCTTGACCTTACAGATGTCAATATTCCATTTACGGACATTCCATTCCCGCCCACGCTATTTGTATTTATTATTGCAGGCGCCTGCGTGGCTTTCATAATGCTGCTTATAAATTCCTCCTACGGACGTGCCTTTAAAGCCATCCGGGATGACGAGGTGGCAGCCGAGGCCATGGGCATAAACCTCTTTAAGCACAAGGAAATGAGCTTTGTTATCAGTTCCTTCTTTGCCGGTGTTTCTGGTGCCCTGCTTGCCATGTATCAGTACACAGTTCAGGCCAGTGCATTTACCAGCGCCATGACTTACGAGATACTGCTTATTGTTGTTATCGGCGGCATCGGGTCTGTCTCCGGCTCCTGCATTGCTACTTTCCTCTATATCGCCGCCTCCGAGTGGTGGCTGAGGGGCCTTGATATGGGCGCCTTTGCCGGAATCTCTGCGCCCACTGTGTTCCGTTCCGGCTTCCGCAAGCTTGTGTTCTCCGTAATAATAATGGTAATCGTTCTGTTCTTCTCCCGGGGACTCATGGGTGACAAGGAGCTTTCCTTTAACAGACTTATAAAACGCATTAAGGGAAAGAAAACATCCGGGAAGGAGGTTACTCCCGATGCCTGAAATCACTAAAGAAAACGTTCTTCGCTTAAGCGATATTACCATGCAGTTCGGCGGCGTTGTGGCCGTTAACAACCTCTCTCTTGAGGTGAATAAGGGCGAAATAGTTGCCCTTATAGGTCCCAACGGTGCGGGCAAAACAACTGCCTTCAATTGCATCACCGGCGTTTATCAGCCCACCAACGGTCTTGTAATCTACAACGGCAAAAACATAGTTGCAAACCACCCCAGGGGCAAAATAAAGAAGCTATATGGGGGAGAGAACGCCGATAAATACACGCATGTTTCCGCTATTGACCCCACCCCTGACCAAATAACAAAACTAGGGATTGCCAGAACCTTTCAGAACATACGCCTGTGGAAATCCATGACGGTTTTCGAAAATGTTTTGACAGCCAAACACATGCGAGCAAAGCAAAACGTATTAACCGCCACACTGCATCTAAGTCCTGGTGAGGAAAAGCGTATGCGTGAGGAAACCATGGCCCTGCTAGAGGAGCAGAACCTGGCCCAATACGCACACGATCTGGCCACCAGCCTACCTTACGGACTCCAGCGCCGTCTGGAAATAGCCCGCGCTCTTGCAACGGAGCCCAAGCTGCTGCTTTTGGACGAGCCGGCAGCGGGAATGAACCCCCAGGAAACTCAGGAGCTTGGTCAATTTATTATTGAAATCAAAAACAAATACGACCTTACCATCTTTATGATCGAACACCATATGGATTTAGTCATGCAGTTTTCGGACCGCATTTACGTTATCGACTTCGGCAAGCTTATCTGCGAGGGCACGCCGGAGCAAGTTCAGGCGGATCCGCGCGTAATCGAAGCATATTTGGGGGTGGCAGAAGATGAGTGAAACAATTCTCAGCATAAAGGACCTGAAGGTGTCTTATGGCGGCATAGAAGCTGTTAAGGGCATTTCCTTTGACGTTCCCAAGGGCGACATTGTCACTCTTATCGGAGCCAACGGCGCGGGCAAAAGCTCAACCCTGCGCGCCATCGTGGGCCTTGTTAAACCTAAGAGCGGCTGTATTAACTTTGAGGGTAATGATCTTGGCAACAAGGTCACGTCTGACATTGTTAAAACTGGAATAACTCTTGTTCCGGAAGGCCGTCGGGTTTTTCCTGATCTGACGGTGCTTGAAAACCTGAAGGTCGGAGCCTACCTTCGCAAGGACAGGATTAGTGACGATCTAGCTTGGGTATATGACCTTTTCCCTCGCTTAAAGGAGCGCGCATGGCAGGCGGCGGGCACCCTTTCCGGCGGTGAGCAGCAAATGCTGGCCGTGGGCAGGGCGCTTATGAGCAGACCTAAGCTTATGATGATGGATGAGCCTTCTCTTGGTCTTGCTCCACTGATCGTTAAGGGAATTTTTGATATTATTAAGGAAATAAATAAACAGGGAGTTACCATTTTGCTGATAGAGCAGAACGCCAATATGGCTTTGCATACGGCAGACGTGGGCTATGTAATGGAGACCGGTAACATCACCTTGTCCGGCCCCGGTAAAGAACTTTTAAACAATGAGGATATCAAAAAAGCGTACCTCGGAAGCTAAATTAAAATCAAATTAACACCTATAACAATGCGCCGGAGTTTCTCCGGCGCAAGGTTCTTATATGAGGTATTAGGGCCGTGGTTAGTTTTTCCTGCAAGCGAGAGGCTCGACGGGATGATCTACACTATTCGATCAAGCGCCCCTTCTATGCCGTTTTTTGCAATAGTGAAGAGCAGGTTTTTCTTGCTTTTTTAGCTTTTTTACATAATAATTTAAGTAAGGAATAATTTGCCTTTATTGGGGAGGATGTTTACATATGGCAATGAATTATATTGAAATTTTGAAGGTTATTATCCTTGGAATTGTTGAGGGCATTACCGAATGGCTGCCTATTAGCAGCACGGGGCACATGCTTTTGGTGGATGAGTTTATTAAGCTAGACGTAAGTCAGGCTTTCAAAGAAATGTTCTTCGTAGTCATTCAACTGGGCGCAATTATAGCCGTGGTGGTGCTGTTTTGGGGAAAGATGTGGCCATTTGAAGCCAAGGGAAAAGTTCAGGTGTTGGCGAAAAAGGAGACATTTTCAATTTGGTTCAAGGTTGTGGTGGCCTGCATTCCGGGGGCTGTGGTTACACTGCTTTTCGACAATTACATCGAGGCACACCTGCACACACCGATGGTAATTGCCATTGCTCTGGTTTTTTACGGCCTTGCATTTATTTTTGTCGAAAACAAAAACAAGGACAAGAAACCGATAATAAATGACATTTCTGATTTAAGCTACAAAACAGCTCTTTATATTGGCCTGTTTCAGGTGCTTTCCATTATTCCCGGCACCTCGCGGTCGGGAGCCACCATTGTGGGGGCGCTGCTTATAGGTGTATCCAGAGTTGCTGCTGCAGAGTTTACCTTTTTCCTTGCTGTACCTGCCATGATCGGGCTTAGTGCAATTAAAATGCTTGAATTCGGCTTTGCCTTTACAGGAACGGAGGTCGTTGTTCTTGCCGTGGGCATGGTGGTGGCGTTTTTGGTGTCGCTGCTGGTTATACGTTTCCTAATGAACTATATAAGACGGCACGACTTTAAGCTATTCGGCTGGTACCGAATAGTCCTGGGTGCAATAATAATTCTGTATTTCACGGTTTTTCATAACAATTAAGATAATGTCCCAAGTGTAAAACCATTTTCATGCTTGCATCTAAAATGGGGAGCATTACTCTATTTGTCAATTAATAAAGTTTGTAAAGGTTTTTTTCTCGTAAACCGGCAGAGGAAGGGCGGCTTTTTCCTTACTTTTAAGAAGCCATGACATATTCTGACCAAGGCTGCGCATGGTTTGAAGACCCTCCTGGTCTTTAGCGGCCTCCTGGGGAGTGTTGCCGTGTATCTGGTTCCAATACTGGGAGCCGACGGTTATCATGTTGGAGATGCCAAAGTATTTGTTGAGGCGGTCAAAAGCAGCGGTTGCCCCGCCACGGCGACAGGAAACTACGCTTGCGCCTAGCTTTCCCACCATGCGGGAGCCGCCGGCGTAAAAAAGACGGTCAAGGAAACAGCAAAGCTGGCCGGCTGCGCCGGCATAATATACCGGAGAGCCGAAAACCATGCCGTCAATGCTGTCAAGCTCGTCAAGGATTTCGTTAACCTGATCTGCAAAGATGCAGTGGCCGGATATTTTGCATTTGCCGCAGGCAATGCAGCCGGCGATGGGTTGCACACCGATTTGGCGAAGTTCGGTTTCGATGCCTTCGGCGTTAAGTGTTTTTCTGACTTCGTTAAGGGCGGTGTAGGTGCAGCCCTGCTCATGGGGGCTTCCATTTATAAGTAGTATTTTCATGCTTTCCTCCATAGGATTATTTTTGATTTGAAACTATCTTAACATGCTATTGAGAAAAATTAAAGAGAAAACAAAGGGATTCTTTATTATAGAAGGACAATTCTGCAATACCCATATTGAAAATCGGAAGTCCCGGGTTTATGGGACTTCCGATTTTTCCATCTTTTCTATTATTAAGACGGGAAGTTTTTTGCGACGGAGAAAGCTAAATTTGGTTTCGGACATAAACACCGCAAAAAATATGAGAACAAAGCCAAGGACCAAACGTGTAGTAAGCACCTCTCCGTAAAAGGCCACAGAGAAGGCTGCGCCAAAAACTGCCTCCATGGTCATGATGACGGCCACAGTGGTGGGGGGAGTGTATTTTTGCCCATAGGTTTGCAGGCAAAAACAAATTGCTGTACACATTACGCAAAGATAGACGATGCTCCACAGGGTTCCGGTTTCAATGTTTTGAGGTACAGGGGCTGTGGCAAGAGCGGAGAACCATGAGAGGAGACCGGCGGTTGCAAACTGAACCATGGTAAGCATGGCAACGCTCCTGTCCTTAATGTACTTTGAGGTAAACGTTATATGTAGGGCAAAGAAGAAACCGCAGAACAGTGTGAGAAGGTCGCCAATTTCCGCGCTCAAGTTAGCTTGCAGGGACACAAAGCTAACGCCCGCAAGGCACACAACGGTGGCAACGAAGTTAAAAGAGTCCGGACGCTTTTTTTCTCTTATCCAGTTTAGAAAAGGGACTATCACGCAGTATGTGGTGGTGAGAAAGGCATTTTTTGCCGGAGTGGTAAGGCTAAGGCCAAAGGTTTGCAGACTATAGGCCAAAAACAGAAACACGCCCAGAGCAACGCCGTATTTTAGGTAGTTTAAATCCAGCTTCTTAATATCCTTAAAACCAAGAATCAGCATTAGCACCGCCGCGCCCGAAAATCGAAAGGCAAGCATATATAGTGTGGGCACGGTGTTGAGAGTTTCCTTTAACACCACGAAGGAGGTGCCCCAAATAAGCGTCATGGCAATTAGAGCCAGTCTGCCGAGAAAGTAGTTTTTTCTATTTATTGCGTTTGACATTTTTAAATTATTCCTTATAAGCTCCGCTTTCGCAGGTATTTATTCGATCTTTTTCATATGCTGGGCGGCGGCCTTTAGCATCAGACGTTTTACTGTCTCTCCAAACTGGATTTCCATTAGATGATCGCCACCCATCGGGGTTATTTTTGTTATTACTCCTTCGCCGAAAGCCTTGTGGTTAACAGAGTCTCCGGTTTTAAAGTTAGCAGCTGCACTTTTAAGGGGAGGGGAGCTTAGCTTTCGTCGGCTCTGCAGGGGAGCGCCGGGACGCTCGTCGGCCCCGCTAACATAGCCCCCGCCGTAGGAGGCACCGTTTCTGTTTGAGATGCCGCCGAAAGCGTGGTTTCCACCGCCGAATTCATCGTTTCTCCTCGCTTCAATAGTGTCAAGATAGTCTTCTGGTATTTCGTCAATATAGCGTGAAGGGTTGTTTGCTGTGGTACGGCCGAAAAGCATTCGCTGCCGTGCGCAGCAAAGGGTAAGGCGCTTACGTGCCCTGGTAAGGCCAACATAACAAAGGCGGCGTTCCTCCTCCATTTCCGCAGGCTCGCCTATGCAGCGGATGCCGGGAAAAATGCCCTCCTCCATGCCAACGATATAGACATTGTCAAACTCAAGACCTTTTGATGAGTGCATGGTCATCATTACCATGCAGTTGGAGGAGTCATCTAAGCTGTCCATATCTGTATAAAGTGCCACCTCATCAAGGAAACCCGCAAGTCCTGTGTCACCGGTGTCCTTCATATAGCTGATTATGTTTGTTTTCAGCTCACCCACGTTTTCAATGCGCGCTCGGTTTTCGTCGCTTATTTTTGCCTCAAGGGCCATGACATAACCGGTTTTCTCAATAACCATATCGTATAGCTCATCAAGAGCTACGGTTTCTGACAGGCTTCGCAACTGGTCAATCATAATAACAAATTCGCGCAGTTTAACACTGGCGCGGGAAAGCTCTGTATAATACTGGGCATTTTTTATTACGTCGTATAAAGGAAGGCCCTTAGATGCAGCAATGTCACGGGCTTTTTCAATGGTTCTCTCCCCAATTCCTCTGGCGGGAGTGTTAATAATTCGCTCCAATCGCAAATCGTCCTGCGGCATATTAATAACGCAGAGGTAAGATATCATATCCTTGACCTCTGCTCGGTCAAAAAAGCGCATGCCGCCCACAATGCGGTAGGGTATGCCGTTGCGCTTAAGGGCATATTCAAGCTTGTTTGACTGGGCATTCATGCGGTAGAGAATAGCATTTTCCCGCCAATTTATGCCCTGGGCAAAATCCTCAAGAATACGGCTTGCCACAAACTGAGCCTCGTCGTTTTCGTTCTGGGCAATGTATAGGGTGAGTTTGTCGCCGTTGGGCTTTTCCGTCCAAAGCTCCTTGCCCTTGCGCTCACTGTTGTTTGCAATAACGGCGTTGGCGGCCCCAAGAATATTGCCTGTTGAGCGGTAATTTTGCTCTAAGCGGATAACGCGGGCTCCCTTGTACTGGCTTTCAAAGCTGAGGATATTCTCAATTGTTGCTCCACGAAATTTGTAGATGCTCTGATCGTCATCGCCGACAACGCAGATGTTCTTATAGCCACCGGCTAAGGCCGTGGCAAGGCGGTATTGCAAGTTGTTGGTGTCCTGATATTCGTCAATGAGAACGTATTTAAAGCGGCGCTGATAGTATTCCCGGACATCGTCATTGCTTTCCAAAATCCTTACGGTGTTGTAGATAAGGTCGTCAAAGTCCATGGCATCAGCATTCTTCAGGCGCTTTTCATATTGAAGATAGGCCTCGCCTATCTTCTGCTTTCGAATATCACCGGAGGCTTTGGCCTGCTGATAATAGTACGTGGCATCAATTAGGGTATCTTTGGCTTTGCTTATGTAATTTAGCATGGTTTTGTATGGGAAAACCTTATCGTCAATATCTAAGTCCTTAATAATTTGCTTCATAACTGACTGGCTGTCATAGGTGTCGTAAATCGTGAAGCTGCTGCTGTAGCCTAGTCTGTCGGCGTATTTTCTCAAAATTCTCACGCAGGCCGAGTGAAAGGTTTGGGCCCAGATGTCGTCAGCGGCGGCCCCGAGCATATTTTTAAGTCTTGTCTTTAGCTCGGCGGCGGCCTTGTTGGTAAAGGTGATAGCGATAATTCTCCAGGGCTCACAGGGCTCAAGGGCTGCAAAGTGGCGTGCCTCGGCAAGTCCATTATAATTGGAATCGGCAGCGGCTGTCTCAAGAGTTTCAAGCTGCGTTTCCGTAACACCCTCGGGAAGTTCCTCACTGTCGCTGGCTCTGCCGTAGCGAAGGATATTGGCGATGCGGTTAATAAGCACTGTGGTCTTTCCGCTGCCCGCACCGGCAAGAAGGAGAAGGGGGCCTTCCGTTGCCATTACCGCCTGACGCTGCATAGGGTTAAGGCTGGAAAAATCGCGTTCGATGATAGCCTTTCTCGCCTCTATATATCGTTTTTTAAATTCGGGTTTGTTCATGTTTCCACCTGCATGCTCTGAATATTTGTTTTGAATAGATTAAAGTATATCATTCGTTAAGCCGGAACGCAAGCGGCTACATTAGTAAATTATACAAATTATGCACAAAAAATGCACTCCACACACAAGATGTGCGTTTGGAGTGCATATTATTCAGCTAAGCATTTTTCGAAGGCTTTCAACGGCCCTCTTTTCAAGACGGGATACCTGCACTTGGGACACACCCATAACCCGGGCGGTGCTATCCTGCGTCATGCTGTGGAAGTATCGCAAGGCAATTACCTTTTGCTCGCGCTCCGGCAAACGGCGGATGGTCTCCCTAAGGGCAACACGCTCAATTAGCCGCTCCTCCTCACCAAAATCCCCTAAAACGTGTTCAAGTGTAAAACCATCTTCGCCGCTTTCACGCTGAAGGGATTCGGTAGGCCCAACAGCTGTTTCGGCGGCGGCAATTTCTGCTGGCTCAAGGCCGGTTTCCTCTGAAAGCTCGGAAACCGTAGGTTCTCTGCCCAGGCGTTGCTCAAGAAGGTTTCGAGCCGCTTTTATATTTTGAGCCTGCTCCTTTATGCTGCGGCTTACCTTCACCGTTCCGTCATCACGGAGAAAGCGGCGAATCTCGCCGGAGATTTTCGGCACCGCATAGGTGGAAAACTGTGTCCCGTACGACTCGTCGTAGCCAGCTATAGCCTTTAAAAAACCTACGCAGCCTAACTGATAAAGATCGTCAGTATCCACACCCCTGCCGAAAAAACGCCTGGCAACGCTCCATATAAGCCCCGAGTTCTCTTGAATAAGCTGCTCAGTGGCAGACTTGTCCCCATCCTTTGCGGCACGAAGCGCCGCAGTCATGCTCTCAGTCATCGCAGACTCTTGCGCTGGGCAAGTCGGCGGAGCATAGTAACTGTGGTTCCTCTGCCGGGGGTAGAGCGCACACGAACCTGACTCATAAAGCTCTCCATTATGGTAAAGCCCATGCCGCTGCGCTCATCCCCGCCGGTGGTGAACATGGGTTCTTTTGCAAGCTTAACATCGGCTATTCCAACGCCTCTGTCACGGATAACAATTTCAAGCTCGTTGTCCGGTTTTATTTTGGCCCTGATCCAAATGGGTCCTATGCAGTCGGGATAGGCATGGACAATGCAGTTTGTAACGGCCTCGCTAACGGCAGTCTTTATATCTCCCAGCTCCTCCATGTTGGGGTCAAGACGGGCCGCAAAGGCGGCTACGGCTGCTCTGGCAAATCCCTCGTTGGCGCTTACGCTGGGAAATTCAATTTTTATGTAGTCCATTTCCATAGCAATTTTCCTTTCACTCCGTTTTAGAGAACACTCTTATTACTCTGTCAATGCCCGAGGCATCCAGCACCCGAAGGGGCTGACCTGTCGGATTTTCTACCCAAGCCTTGCCGCACATGTCTCCCATACGTTTATGTACTCGCATTATTACAGCAATGCCGGAGCTGTCCATAAAGCTGAGTCCGGAAAGGTCCATTACGCAATCACGGGGGAGAAAATCGTCAATTATTTTGTCAATTGTGCGCATGGCGTTTTTGGCCTCGTGATGGTCAAGCTCACCTTCAAAGCTCAAGCGGAGCCGGCCGTTGTTATATGCTGAAAATACTCTCATATTGACCTCCAATAGAAAAATGGCACCGTGGGAAAACTCACGATGCCATTCTAGGACAGTATTGGTGCAAATGCCGTCGAATAGCGGGGCATTGCAAATTTTTGGGCGGACTTGCGCTTATTTAAGCTTACTTAGGTTGTCTGTCAGGTTTTCAATAAGGGCCTTGGCCTTTTTTAAACGTTCCTTTTCAGTTTCAACTACCGCTGCGGGAGCCTTGGCAAGGAACTTCTCGTTGGACAGCTTTGCCGTCTGTCCGTCAAGCTCTTTCTGAGCCTTGGCTATTTCCTTTATAATACGCTCCCGCTCCTTGGCGATGTCCACCAAATCTGCCATGGGCATGAACATCTTGGCCTGGTCTGTAACAACGGAAACCATGCCATCCATATTTGCCGGTGCGCAGGTGGTGACTGTTACTTCACCTGCGTAGGCAAGCTTCATAAGGAAGGCTCTGCCGCTTTCAAATATATCGGTACTGTCGGACACAACAATAAGGTGAGCCTTGCGGGAGGGCGGTACGTTCATGTCACTGCGGCGGCTACGAACGGCCTTAATTGCTTCCATCAACACCTCAAAGTCCTGCTCATCCTTGGGGAAGCTTAGCTTTTCGTCATATTCGGGGTAGCGTTGCAGCATGAGCAGGTCACCATCATGGGGCAATGCCTGCCAAATTTCCTCAGTTACGAAGGGCATGAAGGGATGGAGCAGCTTCATAATCTCCGTAAGGACATAGAGCAGCACCTTCTGGGCGTTTGTTTTGCTCTCATTGTCTTCGCCGTTTAGGCGGGGTTTTGTTAGCTCTATATACCAGTCGCAAAAACTGTCCCAGATAAAGTCGTTGACCTTCTGGGCGGCAACGCCCAGCTCGAACTTGTCCATGTTTGCGCTGATTTCTTTGGTTACGCTGTTAAGCTTAGAGAGAATCCATTTATCCTCGGTTTCGAGTTTTTGGGGAAGCTCACACTTGTCAATGGTAAGGTTCATCATCACAAAGCGGCTGGCGTTCCAAATCTTGTTTGCGAAGTTTCTCATTGCCTCGCAGCGCTCGGTATAAAAGCGCATATCGTTTCCGGGGCTGTTTCCCGTAACAAGGTTGAAGCGCAGCGCGTCGCAGCCGAACTGGTCGATAATCTCCAGCGGGTCGATGCCGTTGCCGAGACTCTTGCTCATTTTTCTGCCCTTGTCGTCGCGGATGAGTCCGTGGATAAACACGGTGTGGAAGGGCGGCTGCTTTGTATGCTCACAGCCGGAGAAAATCATGCGGGCAACCCAGAAGAAGATGATGTCGTAAGCAGTAACCAGAACGTCTGTGGGATAAAAATAGTCCAGATCCTCGGTTTTTTCCGGCCATCCCAAGGTAGAAAACGGCCATAGAGCGGAGGAGAACCATGTGTCAAGAACATCCTCGTCGCGGCTTATGTTTTTGCTGTGGCAGTGCTCGCATTGGACAATGTCCTCCCGGGAAACGGTCATACGGCCGCAATCGGAACAGTACCATGCGGGGATCTGATGGCCCCACCAAAGCTGGCGGGAAATGCACCAGTCGTGAACGTTTTCCATCCAATTGGTGTAAATCTTTGAAAACCGTTCGGGAACAAACTTTATCTCCCCGTCATCAACAACGCGAATGGCTTCCTCAGCGAGAGGCGCCATTTTTACGAACCATTGAGCGGAGATTATAGGTTCAACGTCAGTGCCGCAGCGGTAGCAGGTACCAACATTGTGCTGATGCTCCTCAAGCTTTACAAGATAACCTTGTTCCTCAAGGTCTTTTACAATGAGCTTGCGGGCCTCATAGCGGTCAAGACCTGCATATTTTCCGCCAAGCTCGTTTATTTTGCCCTTGTCATCCAGCACACGGATAACTTCAAGGTTGTGGCGCAGGCCCACCTCAAAGTCGTTGGGGTCGTGTGCGGGAGTCATTTTAACGCAGCCGGTGCCAAAGCTCATGTCACAGTATTCGTCTGCAACAATAGGAATCTCCTTGTTAACCAGCGGCAAGATGCAATTTTTACCGACTATGGCCTTGTAGCGCTCGTCCTCTGGGTTAACAGCAACACCGCTGTCTCCAAGCATGGTTTCCGGGTGGTGGCAACAACAACATCGCCGCTGCCGTCAGCCAGGGGATAGCGAACGTGCCACAGGTGACCGGGCTTGTCCTTATATTCAACCTCTGCATCGGATAGGGCGGTGGTGCAGTGGGGGCACCAGTTTACTATGCGGCTGCCCTTGTAAATCAAGTCTTTTTCATATAGAGAGCAAAAAACTTCACGTACAGCTTTGGAGCAGCCCTCATCCATCGTAAAACGTTCCCTGTCCCAGTCACAGGAGGCGCCAAGCTTTTTCTGCTGTTCTACTATGCGGTTGCCATATTTATTTTTCCATTCCCATACTCGCTTAAGAAAACCCTCTCTGCCTAAATCGAAGCGGGTAAGCCCCTTTTCTCTCAGTGCTTCCTCAACCTTTATCTGGGTGGCTATGCCCGCGTGGTCCACTCCCGGTATCCACAGGGCAGCAAAGCCCTTCATGCGCTTGTATCGAATGATAATGTCCTGAGTTGCGCAGTCCATGGCATGGCCCATATGCAATTGACCTGTAACATTGGGGGGCGGCATAACTATGGTAAAGGGCTTTTTTCCCGGGTCACGGATACCCTTAAAGGCGCCGCTGTTTTCCCACATATCGTATATACGGTTTTCAACCTCTTTCGGCTCGTAAACCTTGCTAAGTTCTTTCATCTTTCTTCCTCCGTCTATGAAAAGTTGCGTAAAAAAGCCGTCCCGAGAAATTAATCTCAGGACGACTGATAATCGCGGTACCACCTGAATTCGCAGTAAAATCTGCGCACTCTATACCCTTAACGCGGGTCGACGCTTCGTCATTTCCTCCGAAAGGCTCGGGAGCGACAAACAAATCCGAACACGCGGGGGCTTTCACCAAACGCCCTCTCTCTTTGCCGTGTTTATCGGCTGTACCTCTCCGTCTTAGCTTTTAGATATATTATTATATTCTATTGATTACTTTTTGTCAAGATATTCGCAGGCCGAAAGTGCGGCCATGTTGCCCTGTCCTACGGCTCGCGCTACCTGGTAGGGTCTGCCAATACAGTCGCCGGCAGCAAAAACCCCCGGAACAGAGCTTGTGCAGTCCTCCAGCACGCTAATGTGGTTCTCATTTATTTTAAGGCCCGGCATGAAACTGGTGGGGGCGATGGTGCTGCGCAGAATAAAAACCCCGTCCACAGGGTATTCTACATCGTCTGCAATCAGTGCTTTTACGCTGTTATCGCCAAGGATCTGGTACTTTTTTGCGCTTCCTTTTCCGAAATAATCGACCTTACAACCGATGGAGCGCAGAAAATCTGCCTCCTTCTCTGCCTCGGAGTTTAGACCGATAACGGCGACGGACTTGTTTCTGTATAACATGCCGTCACAAGTTGCGCAGTAGGACACGCCCCGACCCAAAAGCTCCTTTTCGCCCGGATATGCAGCCTGCTGAACAATCCCCACGGCGATAATAACTGCCCTGCCGTCGTAATACTCCTGACCCGTTGAGACGGAGAACATCTCACCCATGCTCATTGCGCTTATGGCGCGGGCATTAATAAGCTCAATCTCCGCCGCCTTTAGCTGGGCATACATGCTCTCAAGAATCTCGGCTCCGGAAACACCTGTCAGGCCGGGGTAGTTCTCAACGAGCTTTGCCTTGAAAAGACCGCTGCTTTCGTAGGGGTTTGTAATAATCAGCACGCTTTTACCGCGGCTTTTAGCAGTAAGGGCGGCAGAAATGCCCGCTGGCCCGCCACCAACAATAATTATGTCGTGCATGCTTCATCCTCCTGGCTCTAGGTAATTATTCTTTTTGATAGTCTAACACAAAGGCATTGTAATTACCACCTAAAACGTATATAATGTTTGTCGAGCATCTCACAAGGAATGGTACAACACTATGGACGAAACTTCAAAAAACTTTATTCATGAATTTATTGATGAGGATCTTGCAAAGGGCGGACGCTGCGAGGGGATGCAAGTTCACACCCGCTTTCCGCCGGAGCCTAACGGCTATCTGCATATAGGCCACTGTAAGGCGCTCTATATTAATTTCAGCACCGCTGAAAAATACGGAGGCCTTACAAACCTGCGCTTTGATGACACGAACCCCGCCAAGGAGGAAACCGAGTTTGTTGAGGCCATTCAGGAGGACATTCACTGGTTGGGCTTTGATTGGGGCGACCGTATGTACTACGGATCAGACTACTTTGAGCAGACCTACGGCTATGCCGAGGAGCTTATTAATAAGGGGCTTGCCTATGTCTGTGAGTTGACGCCGGAGGAGTTTAAGGAGTATCGCGGCGACACATCCACACCCGCCCGCAGTCCGTGGAGAGACAGAGCTGTTGAGGAAAGCCTTGATTTGTTCCGCCGTATGCGCGCAGGTGGATTTCCTGAGGGTAAATATACCCTCCGCGCGAAAATAGACCTTGCCAGCGGCAACTTTAATATGCGTGACCCGGTATTATACCGTATTCGTTACATTGAACACCACCGTCAGGGCAACAAATGGTGCGTATTCCCAATGTACGACTTTGCCCATCCCATTCAAGATGCCATTGAGGGAATAACTCACTCTCTGTGCTCCCTTGAGTATGAGGATCATCGCCCGCTTTATAACTGGGTAATTGATAATGTCTCGGTACCTTTTAAGCCCCGCCAGATTGAGTTTGCCCGCCTTGGCATAAACTACACCGTTATGAGCAAGCGCAAGCTTCGTATGCTGGTTGAAGGGCACAAGGTATCCGGATGGGACGATCCACGAATGCCGACACTCTGCGGTTTACGCCGCCGGGGTTACACTCCCGAAGCGGTAAAGGATTTTTGCGAGCGTATAGGAGTTGCTAAGGTTCCCAACACCGTTGAATACTCTTTTCTTGAGCACTGCCTCAGAAAAGATCTTAACGAGCGGGCCGCCCGTGTTATGGCGATTTTGGATCCTGTTAAACTTACCATCACTAACTATCCTCAGGGGCAGAGCGAGCTGTTAACAATCGAAAACAACCCCAACCGTTCAGAGGACGGCAAACGTCAGGTGTCCTTTTCACGGAACCTCTACATAGAGGCGGAGGATTTCCTTGAGCAAGCCGTGCCCAAATATAAGCGCCTTTACCCGGGTGGTCCCGAATGTCGCTTAAAGGGTGCCTATCTCATAAGCTGCACAGGTTGCGTTAAGGACGAAAATGGTAAGGTGGTTGAAATTTTAGCAGAATACGACCCGGAAAGTCGGGGCGGTGACCCCACCGACGGGCGTAAGGTCAAAGGCGCAACTCTCCACTGGGTAGATGCTGCAACCTGCCTTGATGCAGAGGTTCGCATTTATGACAACCTGTTTTCTGACTCCGAACCGGATGCCGGTGACAAGGATTTTCTCGACTGCCTAAACCCTAATTCTTTGCAGGTATTAAATGGCTGCAAGGTGGAAAAAAGCTTGGGCCAGGCAAGTTTTCTCCAGTCCTTCCAGTTCATGCGAAAGGGATATTTTTGCGTGGATAACAAGGACAGCGCTCCGGGACATCTTGTTTTTAACCGCTCTGTCGCTCTTAAGGATAGCTTTAAGGTAGGGTCATGATTTTATACGCTTCAGCGCCCGATTCGCTAAAATCGGGCGCTGTTATTATGAGGGCTATTTAGGTAGTTCCAGCGGTTTGACAGCGAAAAAAGCTATTGACAGCACTATAAATAAATGCTATTATAATCGGGCGCTGTGCAAGCAGCGAAATATACGCGCGAGTGGTGGAATTGGCAGACTCGCTGGCTTCAGGTGCCAGTGCTCTTCACGGGCGTGCGGGTTCAAGTCCCGCCTCGCGCACCA